>DASZXN010000592.1:0-15061 GCA_035545875.1 Phototrophicaceae bacterium | reverse complement strand
GGCAGCCCAACCACCACGAAAACCAGCGTAATCTGGAGGCTTTTCCAGAAGAGCGGGTCTTTCAACAGCATTTGATAATTGTTGAGGCCGATAAATTTCATCGGCGTCAGCATGTCCCACGAATTCAGGCTGATATAGAAGGCAGCGATGAACGGCACCAGCGTCAGGACGAAGAAGCCGATCAGCCAGGGCAGGATGTAGAGATAACCTTCGAGATTGCGCCGAAAATTGATATTACGCGGCTTGCGCGCGCTCTGGGCTTGCTGCTGGGAAATTGCGGCTGTTTTGAGTTCGCTCATAGGGTTTGCAAAAATCAACAATCTTTTCTGCTGCGGGAAATTGCGTCGAGGTAAACCCTAACCCAAGTCTACCTCGACGCGCAAAGCATGTGTTTAACGCTTACGACATGTTGTTGTCTTGACGCCAGCTATCAAGCACCTGGTTCACGGCGTCGGCGGCCTGCTGAAGCCCATCTTCAACCGTCACGTCGCCCGTCCAAATCTGGTCGAGCGCGGCGTTCAGTTCGTTGGTGAAGGGAACGTCGAGGTTGTCGTTGGGCGTAGCATACTGAAGCCCTTCTTTGTACACGTCGTTGTGTTCAGGCGGCGTAGAGTTGGTGAATGCTGTCGAGTCGTTGGTTGACTCGTTCACTGCGACCGCCATACCTGACGCCACATCTGCGCCCTGCGGCCCCTGCGTGGTCAGGAACTTGAGGAATTCCCAGCCGATGTCGGGGTTCGCCGTCTTGGTATAAATGGAATAGTTGAGCGTGAACAACTGCGTCGCAGGCTTGCCGCCATCGAAGTGCGGCAGCGGCGCGGTGTCCCACTGGAAGTCGGTGATCGTGCGGAAGACGTTCAGCCAGCGACCATAGCAGTACATGGCAACCTTGCCCGACATGAAGCGGTCGAAGCCGCCCAGTTCCTGCGCCGACGCTGCCGACGGCGACACGGCGTACTTGCCTTGCAGGTCAACCAGCAGTTGGAAGGCTTTCGCGGCTTCCGGCGTGTTGATCACGCACTTGGTATCCGCCGTGATTTCCTTCGTGTTGCTCAGGACGTTCGAGCCAGTCTGAAGCATGACCGACGGGTACATCCAGTTTTCCATACTGAAGCCGTACTGCCCATTGTCGGCGTCGGTCAGCTTGGTGGCGATCTCGACCAGCTTGTCCCACGTCCAGTCTGGATCCGTCCACGAGGTCGGCGGATAATCGACGCCAGCGTCATCGAACAGCTTCTTGTTGTAGACAATGGTCAGCGGGCTGACTTCGAACGGCATCGCCAGCAGTTGTCCCTTGTACACGTTGATGTCGTGCGCGGCGGGCAGAATACCGTCGAAGCTGAAGTTATCTTTCTTCACATAATCATCGAGCGGCAGCGCGACGCCCTTCTGGAAGAAGGGATACTGGAACCACTCGTTGAGGTAGAGGATGTCGGGCGGGTTGTCGCCCGCGATCATCACCGTCTGCGACTCGTCGCGCGCGCCAGTGATCAGATCGATTTCGACATCGACGTTGCTGTTCACCTGCTCGAACATCGTGGCGATCTGCTTGCGCACGTCAATTTCGGTCGCGTCCTGACCGGAGACGACGTGCAGCACGATTTTGCCGTCCGCCTGAAGCTCCATGCGCGCCCGGCTGCTGCCCAGCGCGAAGGTCGGGCTGGTCGCGGCGAACGCCGCTCCCGCGCCTGCCATTGCCGACCAGCGCAGAAAATCGCGGCGGCTGATGTTTTTCTTTGCAGCCATTGTACTCCTCCTAAAACAGGCCAATTTTCCAGTTCAAGATTTATCTGATGATCTTTAGGGTGAAGGGAATTCGACCTCCTTCTGTGGGCATTCCACTTCAGCACCACCTCTATTTCCGCGACAGCGGAGCAGCGAGGTCGAGTGCGATATGCTGTTCCCGGTCTGTTCCTTTTTTGCGATCCACAATAGCAGACAGCCGGAAGCTGTCGCCCCGGAACCAAATTTGGGAGAACTCAATCGGCGTATCATCGCGCAAATAGACCGCCTGCTCGACGTACAACACCGGTTCTTGCGGCGTCATATTCAACAAATCGGCAATCGCGTCGCCTGCCATCATCGCCTGAAAGGTGCGCTGTCCCCAACTGAGGTCGAGCTTATAATCGGTTTCCAGCACTTCGAACAGGCGGCGCGCCGTAAAATCGACGGCTTCGATGCCGGGACATTTGTCGATGACGACGTAGTTGTTGAGCGCGACAATCGGATTGTTTTCGACCAGCCGCACGCGGTCGAGGAAAAAGACAGGTTGATCGTTTGCAACGCCTAACAGCGACGCGATCTCCTGTGAAGGCTGGACGAGCTTTTGCGCCAGCACGCGGGTATCGAACGACAACCCTTTGCGGATCAGATCTTCGGAGAACGAAATCAGGTTATCGGCGAGCGGCTGTTCCAACGTCTGGGAAGCAACAAATGTGCCTCTGCCGTGCAGACGGATTAGCAGCCCTTCTGCGATCAGGTCGGTGATCGCTTTACGCAGCGTCCCCCGGCTGACCCCCAACTCCGCCGAAAGCTCAATCTCGGATTTGAGTTGATAATGTTCAGGCCACTTCCCCGATTCGATTTGCTCCCGAATCCAGGTCATGATCTGCTGATAGACAAGCACCGGCACAGAGCGGTTTATGCGTGTCATAGAGGTCTATTGATGTCCAGAGTTGTACATAGATGTCTAGTGAGTATATAATCGTCAAACGTGGCTGTCAACTAAGTGCCTGGAATGATGTTCATACAACTGCTCAAACGGTCGCTGCGGGGCTGGTGGAATCACCTCGTTCACCTGACTCTGCTGAACATCGCATGGTTGGTCGCGCAAATCCTTGTGGTAACTGCCCCACCCGCCACCGCGACTCTCTACGTCGTGGCGAACCAGGTCGCGCAGGGTGAATTGATCAGCGCGCGGGACGTTTGGATAACTTTTCGCGCCATGTTCATCCCGGCATGGAAATGGGCGGCCTGCAATTTGATCGTGCTGCTGGTCTTGGCGAGTTATCTGCTCTGGGCGCGGACGCAGACGGGTGCGATCTTCGGTTTTGTGGGCGTTCTCGTGCTGCTCGGTCTGATCCTCTGGGTAGAAATGAACCTGCTCTACTGGCCGCTCTGGATCGCGCAGGAAGATACCGGGCTGCGCACCACCTTTCGCAACGCCTTCGTGATCGTGATCGCCGCCCCGCTCGACAGCTTGCTGCTGTTTCTGGCGAGCGCTGTCCTGATTGCCGTGAGCGCGTTGATCGTGCTGCCGCTGATCCACTTCCTGATGGTCTGGCTGGCGCTGCTGGGCGCAAACGTCGCGCAGGCGCTCATCAAGCGAATTTCAAACGCGCCGAGAGCAATTTCTTGACAAGTCCCCTATTTCGACCTACTGTTATGAACAAGACGTATATAGACGTATAGCCCTATGAACCCAAAACTCGACCGTCTCAGCCCGATCCCGATCTACCAGCAAATCGTCAACTGGATGCGCGCGCAGATCGCCGATGGCATCTGGCCGGAGCATTTCCAACTGCGCTCCGAGATCGAACTGGCGCAGGAACTCGGCGTCAATCGCGGGACGCTGCGCAACGCCATCGAAACGCTGGTCGATGAAGGGCTGCTGCTGCGGATTCACGGCAAAGGGACGTTCGTCGCCGCCAAAGTGCTGGAACAACCGCTCGCCGAAAGCCTGATGACCTTCTCGGAAAGCCTGATCGATCAGAACATTCCGTTCGAAACTCAGGTACTCGGCCAGCGCGTTGCTCAACCGGATGCGCTGCTCGCGTCGCTGCTGGCGCTCGACGAGGGCGCGACCGTCTTCGCGCTCACCCGCGTCCGGCGCGTCAATGGGAAGCCGATCATCTTTCTGAAGAACTACGTCAGCTACCGCTATTGTCCGGGCATTGAAGCGGTCGATTTTGTCGAGAACCGACTGTTCGATGTGCTGGAAAAGCAGTTTGGACTGCGCATCGCCTGGGGACGGCGCTATTTCGAAGCGCGCATCGCCGACGCGGAAATCGCCGCGCTGCTGGAGATCAACCCCGGCGACCCGGTGATGTACACGCAGCAGATTGTCTCGCTCGACAACGGCGAACCGCTGGAAATGTCCGACATCTGGATCAACGCCCGGCATTTTCGGGTGTCAGCCATCGTCAAACGCGATCACGATGGGCAGTCGCTCAGTATTATTGGCAGCGCGCCCGAATACATCCGCACGGAAATTAATCTTTAACCATCATTCAGGAGCCACACGAGCATGAGCGAAGTCAATGCGTATCTTCCGGGGCAGCGGGATCGGGCGCGTTACATGCGGCTCGACGTTGCGCGGATTTTGAAACGCTTCCATTTCTGTGAACGCGCGCTGATCATCGCGCAGGCGGGCTGGATCGCCGGGATTGCCCCGCTGGACATCAAGATCACGCTGCCGCGTCACTTCTGGGAAGATGCGCTGACTGCTAACGAACTGCGCAACCGCGTCTTTGAGCTGCGCTATCCAAGCCGCCTGCTTGAGCCGGGCGATGACGCTCCAGTCATTGATCTGTTTGAAGAAGCCATTCAAGCGCCGGGCGCGCTCGCCTTCGTGCTGGCGCTGGCGCGGGTTTACAAGCCTGCCCTGCTCGAAGCCTATCGCGCCTATCTCGATATGGCCGACGTAATCGCCGATGGCCCCAGCGTGCGCTTTTTACGAGCGGCAGTCACCGACAAAGAGCGTCAGCTTCATGATTTGAACGGCTTTGCGACCGATTTGCTTAAAGCAGCGGCGGCGGACGAACAGACGACCGCTTACGCCTGGGTCGCGGCCTTGCAGCAGAGCTTTGATCGCGTCGGCGGGCTGGGCATTGACGCGCCCAATCCCGCAGGCGAGCCGCTGACCGCGCCGCTGGCGCAGCGGTTCCAGTTCGCGGAAGTGCCTGCCCGCGATGCACGCTTCAACCTGTGCCGCTTCTACTGGCCGAACATCATCGACCCCAACTTCGCTTACGGCGAAGGGATTCTGCTGCAACTACGCAGCGCCGTCAGCCACGTCAACGAAGTCTGGGCAATTGAAACGGGCGGCGCGATTTTGAACGCCTTCGCGCACGTGCTTGATTGGGAATTCACGCTCGACGCGGCACGCTGGACGTATGATGAAGCCCGCCACACGACGATGGGCTACGAGCGCCTGACCGGATGGGGCTTCACGCCTGCCGAAATCCCGCTCGGAACCTATATCTTCGACAGCGCGAAAGGCGAACCGCCAATCATCCGCATCGGGATGCTCCACTATTTCGAGACCAAGAATATCGGCAAGAAAAATGATCGCGCTGAAGCCTTCGCCTCCTATCACGACGACGTGAGCCAGCACGATATGGAATTCGATTGGGCGGACGAGACGATCCATGCCCATTACGGTGCCAAGTGGATCAAGGTGCTGCGTGAAAAATTCCCGGAATTGCCGGACAGTGACGCCATTCACGAGCGCTGCGATGCGCTCGTCAACGCGCTGGTCGAGACGGCGACCGAGGAGGATCGCCGCCAGATTTACGACATCGCCGGGAAGATGATCGACAAGGCGCAGCACACACTCGAAGCCGTGAGCTAACGCGACGGATATGTCTTAATTTTGGCGATTATCCCCACATGACACGAACTGTAGGGGCGAGGCACGCCTCGCCCGTATTATGAGGGGATAGTCCCGCAAATTTATTGGACAGTTTTTGGAAAGTAGGCACATGACCAAGCAGCCTGTGATTACGGTCGTCGGGAGTTTCGCCGTTGGCCTGACCATCCGCACGCCGCACGTCCCCGTGATTGGGGAAACCCTGCGCGGCTCCGATTTCGACATGGGGCCGGGGGGCAAAGGCTCGAATCAGGCGGTAGCGACGGCTCGACTGGGGGCGCAGTCGTCGTTGGTCGGCATCATTGGCACCGACAAACTCGCCGAAATCGCTATCGATCTCTACGCGGCTGAAGGCGTCAACACGGCTTACCTCAAGCAGACGAGCAAGAAATCGACGGGCGTCGGCTTTATTGTCCTCAACGCCGAGGGCAACAACTTCATCATCCTCGACATGGCCGCCAACAATCTGATGGACGCCGCTTACGTCGATCTCGCCGAAGAACAAATCGCGCGCAGCGATACGGTCATGGCGGTGCTGGAAATCCCGCTCGAAGCCGCCGCTCGCGCGATGGAACTCGGCAAAAAGCACGGCGTCCGCACCATCCTCAACCCCGCGCCCGCCGCGCCGCTGCCGGACACGATATTCCACAACATCGACATTCTCACGCCCAATGAATCCGAACTACGCATCATTCTCGGCCTCAGGCCCGACGATCCGACGCCGACCGACGAACTGGCGGCGCGTCTGAAAGCGCGCGGCGTCAGGACGCTGATCGTCACACAGGGGTCGAAAGGCGCGCTCGTCTACAGCGACGACAGCGTGACCAGTGTACCTCCCCTGCCCGTCGAGATTGTCGATACGACCGGCGCGGGCGACGCCTTCAACGCGGGATTGGCGGTCGCGCTGGCGGAAGGTCGTCCGCTCCTCGACGCGGTACAGTTCGCCTGCGTGACGGGAGCGCTGGCCTGCACCAAACTCGGCGTGATCCCCTCGCTGGCAACCCGCGATCAGGCTGACCGCGCCTTCGCTCAATTTCAGCAACCGATTTAGCAGGATTGTCGATGATCGATCTTCCCGGTGTTGTCCTTCAGCGTCTCGGCAGCCTGCCGACGCTCGAAACGATTGCCGTCGCTGATCCCGGCGCGGACGAAGTGCGCGTCCGCATGGCCGCGAGCGGCGTCTGCCATACCGATCTCAGCTACGTGCGCGATGCTCGAACGACTCCTGTTCTGCTCGGTCACGAAGGCGCGGGCATTGTCGAGAGCGTCGGCGCGAACGTGACGCACGTGCAAATCGGCGATCACGTCGTCATCAACTGGCAGGTCAAATGCGGCCAATGCCGTCGCTGCATCTCCGGTCGCCCGGACTTATGTGAGAACGTGCAGGGAACGGCTGCGCCGCGCGTGTTCTGGCACGGCGATCCCTTGAGCGTGATGCTCAATGCGGGAACGTTCGCGCCGCTGGTCGTCGTCCCAGCAATGGGCGCAGTCCCGATCCGCCGCGACATGCCGCTGGCGAAAGCCGCGATGCTCGGCTGCGCGGTAGCGACCGGAGTCGGCGCGGCGCTCTATACGGCGCGCGTTCAGGCGGGCGAAGGCGTGGTCGTGATCGGCGCGGGCGGCGTCGGCTTGAGCGTCGTGCAGGGCACGCGCCTCGCCCATGCCAACCCGATCATCGTGATCGATTTGCAGGATGAGCGGCTGGAGCAGGCGCGTAAATTCGGCGCGACCGATACCATCAACGCGGCGAGCGGCGATACCGTCAAAGCGGTCAAGGCGCTCACCGCTGGACGCGGCGTCGAGCACGTCTTTGAGGTCGTCGGTCAGCCCGCGTTGATGCTGCAAGGCATCGATATGCTGGCACGCGGCGGGGCACTCACGCTGGTGGGCGCGGCGGCGCGCGATGCGACCCTGCCCTTCCTGCCGCGCCGCTTTATGAGCCAGCAGCAGACGATTCAGGGCTGTATTTACGGCAACATCCGTCCAGCTTACGATCTGCCGCTGTTCGCCGACTGGTACATGAACGGTGATTTGCTGCTCGACGACCTGCATACCACCTCGCTGCGTCTTGAGGACGTGCCCGACGTGTTCGCCGCGCCCAACGTGGATCGCGGCATTCGCCCGATCATCGAGTTTCCACTATGACAATCTATCGCCTCGAAACCCTGTTTCCCGATCAACTCGACGCGCGGATCGCCGCCAATCCGACGGTTGTACTGTCGTTCGGCACGCTCGAATGGCACAGCTTTCACTTGCCCCTCGGTCTTGACGGGCTGGTCGCGCAGGCGTTGGGTGAGCAAATCGCGGATCGGCTCGATGCGGTGCTCGCGCCCGTGTCCTACTGGGCGGCAGGCGGCGTACCCTATCCCTACACGCTCAAATTCACCGCCCCGGTGATCGAGCCGCTGCTGGTTGCCATCTACGATGGCTTTGCTGAAATGGGCTTCCGCACGATTGTCGCCATCACCGGGCATTTCGGACTCGAACAAACCCTGATCCTCAAGCGCGCGGCACTCACGGTCATGGAGCGCTCGCCGGTCACGATTCTGCCGCTGACCGAGTACGATCTCGTCACGGATGCTTACGTTGGCGATCATGCGGGTATTGGGGAAACGTCGCTCATGTGGGCGCTGCGCCCCGACCTGATCCGCCTTGACACAGTTACGCCTGACACACCGCTGGATGGCGTACAGGGCGCTGATCCGCGTGGACAGGCCAGCCGCGAGCGCGGCGAAACCCTGCTCCGCCTGATCGCGGATCGGAGCGCCGACGCCGCTCGCCGCGCAGAGAGTGAATCCGCTTTGCAGCGCGCGAAATACGTCGATGCGCTCGGTATTGGCGTGCGCGTGCTCGCGCGAACGTTCGAGCAGCGCCAGCAGTTGCCCAAAAGCGCCGTCCCTTCAGTCACAACGCCTGCCTATATCGCCTTCTGCCAGGCGCTGGCGCAGGGCAATTACGCCGACGCGAAACGGCACGCCGAGCGCAAGCTGGCGAACCTGGCCGAATAATTCAACCTGATTTATCTGCAAGTTCAACGTGCGTCAACCGCGTGTTGACTTTCGATTCCATTTCGCTTAACTGCCTTTGATTTCAAAATTAAACACCTGTGCCAATCGAGTTAACGCGCCTGTTTGAGCGTTTGCCGCATCTGTGCAGTTTTCTTTTACAGAAACCGTCACTTCAAGTTGATCGGCATCTTGCTCCTTCCACCTGATAACGCAATTTATCACTTAAACCGCTGCGTGGATTCCCGCTCGCGACCCCGCTTATCATTGCCGCCATACGAGCTTTACCGCTCACGTAATTACGCTGTGCCCAAAGGAGACCTGCTTCATGAACCATCAGCGTTTGCTGATTTTTGTCCTGCTGCTTTGCCTTAGCACCGCTGTCGTGCCTGTCAGCGCGCAAACGGCGGAGCCGACATCCTGTCCTTCCGGTTCCATCCTGTTCCAGAGCGACGTGCTGGCAACCGATCCGGTCTGCATCCCGGAGCATCCGCAGCGCATCGCTGCCGTCGATACCTTCACGCTGGAAACGCTGCTGGCGCTCGGCATCCAGCCCGTCGCTGGCCCGTTCCTGCAAACCTTCCTGCGCGATCACGCCGAATACAAGGATCAGCTTGCCAACGCGACTGACATCGAATGGCCGGTTGACCCTGAAGCGATTGTCGCCTCGCACCCCGACCTGATCATCTCGATCCAGCCCTGGATCAAGGACATCGCGGGCGACGTTGCCAAGATCGCGCCAACGGTTAGCCTGACTTACGCAGGTGACGACCACTGGCAGGACATCGCGTTAGCCGTCGGCTCGGCGGTCAATCAGGAAGATGCCATCAACAACGCGCTTGCTGCTTACGCTGCTCGCCTGAAAGCCTTTCAGGATTGGACGGCTAAAAATCCGGTCGGCGACGTAGGAGTCGTGTTCCTGCTGCCCGACAGCATCGCGCCGTTCATGGGTGACACCTTCGGCGGCTCGATTGTCAACGCCGCTGGCCTGAAGTTCCCGCAGGCGCTGGTCGATGCCACTGCCGACGGCACGCTGACCGACATCAGCAAGGAGCGCCTCGATCTACTGCAAACCAGTGACTATATCTTCGTCGTGACCTCCGGCTTCACCGACGCCGATCTCGCTACCTACAAGCAGTTGGAAGCAACGCTCGCCGCCGATCCGCTCTGGCAGGCGCTTCCAGCCGTCAAAGCAAAGCACGTCTCGATTGTCGGGCGCGACTGGCTCGGCTCATCGCTGATCGCCGCCAATCACGTCGTCGATGACCTGTTCACCGACATCGCAGGTGTTGATCCCGCCACTGTTTCACCCGATCCTTATCTTCCCGCTCAAGCAACCCCTGAAGCGACGGCGGCAGCAACCGCCGCCAGCTAGAAAAGAGAAATCATGATCCGCAAATTCAGCTTTTTGATGATTGTTCTGGTCGTTTTGAGCTTCGGGCTTGTTCAGGCGCAGGACGCGACGGAAGAAACGACTCCTGCCGCGACGGAAACGGCTCCGACGACCTGCCAACCGGGATTCCACCGGTTCAGTCACAAGCTGCTGGCGACCGCGCCCGTCTGCATCCCCGATAATGCGAAACGCATTGTGGCGCTGGACAACTCGGCGGTCGAACTGCTGCTCTACACTGACAAGCAGGTCGTCGGCACGTTCGATACCTACACCAAAGACGAACTGAGCGCCGCCCTGCCGCCGCTCGCGCCTAAGCTCGCGCCGATCACGGGGATTGGCTGGCCGGCCAATCTCGAACTGATCCTTTCGCTCAAGCCTGACCTGATCGCGGCCTACAACAACGAAACCATGCCCTACGACCAGTTGAGCAAGATCGCGCCGACCGTCATCTTCAACGCCGACATCGCGCAGGGCGGTTGGGAAGAAGATACCGAGTTCTGGAGCGAAGTTTTCGGCGTGCAGGACATCTACCAGCAGATGCTTGCGACCTACAACGCGCGCGTCGCGGAGTTGCAGCAGGATTTGGGGCCAGATCGCGCCAACACGAAAGTCTCGCTGGTGCTGGCAAGCTCCTACTTCAACATGATCTTCACGCTCGACAACCCGACCAGCAAGATCATCGCGGACGTTGGCCTCGGACGACCCGCGTCGCAGGCGCTCGCCAGTGATGCGTCGCTGGCGGCTTACCAGAACAAGACTTACGCCTATCTCTCCGACGAGACGCTCAACCTCGCCGACGGCGACGACATCTTCGTCTTCACCTTCCCGGTGCTGGGTGATGCGGTCACGGCCAGTAACCAGTACCTCCAGGATTTCGAGAGCAAACCGCTCTGGCAAAGCCTGAACGCGGTCAAGTCAGGTCACGTCTACAACGCCAGCTCTGCCTGGACGCGCGGCAACACCTATCTGCTGGCGAACGCCGTGCTCGACGACCTGTTCAAAGACCTGGCGCACACCACGTCCAAGATTCCCGACCCGATTACTGCATTTGAGACGGCGGCTACCCCCGAAGCGACAGCGATAGCGACGGCAGCCTCCTAAAACTATGGAGCAAAGATGACCTCGCAAGCTCAACCCCTCGCTCAATCCTCGCAGCGTGTCCCCGGCAGCAGAGCGCTTCTGCTGCCGGGGCTGATCCTGTGCTGCGCCCTGCTGATCCTGGGCGTCGTCTGGAGCATTACGCTCGGCGCAGCGACCATCAGCCCGCAGGTGGTCTTTCAGGCGCTGTTTCACTACGACGCGGGCAACTTCGACCACATCATCATCCAGACCGTGCGACTGCCGCGCGTGCTGGCAGGCGTGATCGTCGGGGCAGCGCTGGCGGTCGCCGGAGCGATCATGCAGGGACTGACGCGCAACCCGCTGGCGGATTCGGGCATCCTCGGCATCAACAGCGGCGCGGCTTTCGCCGTCGTGCTGGCGGTCTTTCTGTTGGGCAACCCGCCGCTCTCGGTCTATGCGCTTGCGGCGCTGATTGGCGCGGCAGCAGCGGCGGCGCTGGTCTATTTCCTCGGCTCGATGGGCAAAGGCGGGGCGACCCCGCTCAAGCTGACGCTGGCAGGCGTAATCCTGACCGCCTTCATCTCGTCGTTCACGACCGCGATTCTGATCACCAGCCAGCAAACGCTCGATCAAATCCGCTTCTGGACAGCCGGATCGCTCTCCGGGCGTGACATGGCGCTGCTGACCCAAACCGCGCCGTATATGATCGTCGGCCTGCTTGCCGCGCTGCTGATCAGCCGCCAGATCACGACCCTCAGCCTCGGCGATGATGTCGCGAAGGGCTTAGGCCAGAACACCGTCTGGATTCGGGCAATCGCGGCGCTGATCGTCGTGCTGCTGGCGGGCGGCGCGGTCGCGCTGGCGGGGCCAATCGCCTTCGTCGGCCTGATCATCCCGCACGTCGTCCGCTTCATCGTCGGCGTCGATTACCGCTGGGTGATCCCTTACTCGGCAGTCGCGGGCGCGATTCTCGTCACGGTTGCCGATGTGGGCGCGCGCGTTGTCCTTCGTCCGCAGGAGTTACCCGTCGGCGTGATCATGGCGCTGATCGGCGCGCCCTTCTTCATTGCCCTCGCCCGCTGGAAAGTCAAACGCTGATGGCGCTCAAATCCCCCTGGATTACCGCTCGCGTCGGTCAGCGCCTCAGCTACCGGATGGATCGGCGCGTGCCCTTGATCGCGGTCGTGATTCTGCTGTTCGCGCTCGGCACGCTGATCACCAGCGTCAGCTACGGCGAGTACAACATCCCGCCGCTCGAAGTCGTGCGCACGATTTTGAACGTCAATCAGGACAGCCCCGATTACGCCAACGAGCGCCTCGTCATCGACAGCTTCCGCCTGCCGCGCATCGTGCTGGCCTTTCTGGTCGGCGCGGCGCTGGCGACCTCCGGCGCGCTCATGCAGGGCATCACGCGCAATCCGCTGGCGGATCCCTATCTGCTCGGCGTGAGCGGCGGCGCGGCGCTGGTCGCCGTCGCGCTGATTGTCGTGCTGAAAAGTGTGCCTGTCGGCCTGCTCCCCTTCGCGACTTTCGCCGGGGCGCTGGTCACGGCAGGCGCGATCTACCTGTTCGCGTGGCGGAACGGCTCCAGCACGCCGATTCGCCTGATCCTGATCGGCATCGCCGTCGAGTCGCTGGTCGGCGCAGGCACAACCGTGATGCTGCTGTTTGGCAACATCATCGACGTACAGCAGGCGTATATCTGGCTGACCGGAAGCGTCTATGCCAGCACATGGGCGCAGGTTTATGCGCTCGGCGGCTGGCTGATCGTGCTGCTGCCGCTGGCACTGCTGCTGGCTCGGCCTCTGAATGCGCTCAATCTGGGCGATGATCCCGCCAAAGGCTTAGGGCTGCGCGTCGAGCGGCAGCGCGGCCTGCTGCTGATCGTCAGCGTGGCGCTGGCAGCGGCAGCCGTCGCTGTCGCGGGCACGATTGGCTTCGTCGGATTAGTCGCGCCGCACATCGCGCGACGCTTGGTCGGCCCGGCGCACGAAGGCTTGATCCCGGTGAGCGCCCTGCTCGGCGGCGCGTTGGTCATGCTCGCTGATCTGATCGGACGTGTCGCCATCGCGCCGAGCGAGCTGCCGGTCGGTGTGGTCACGGCGATGATCGGCGCGCCCTATTTCCTGTGGCTGCTCTATCGCAGCAGAAATCGTTAGGACGGGTATCGCGTTTAGGGGCGCACGGCTGTGTGCCCTGATTTTGTAGGGGCGAGGCGTGCCTCCCCCTTTCAATGTTGAAGGAACATCAATGACCAAACTGAGTGCTAATCGGCTGACGCTGGCCTATGAGAATGCCACCATTATCGATGGTCTGACGGTCAGCATCCCGGATGGGCAGATCACAGCGCTGGTCGGGCCGAACGGCTGCGGCAAATCGACGCTGCTGCGCGGGATTTCGCGCCTGCTCAAGCCGCGCGCCGGGAACGTCGTGCTGGAAAGTCAGGACATCTGGAAGCTGCCGACCAAAGAACTGGCGAAGCGGCTCGGCATCCTGCCGCAAGGCCCGGTCGCGCCGGAGGGTCTGACCGTGCATGAACTGGTCGCGCAGGGGCGCTATCCGCATCAAGGCTGGTTGCAGCAGTGGTCGGCGGAGGATGAGCGCATCACGGCGGAAGCGCTCGCCATCACCGACATGACGCCGTTTGCGGATCGTCCGGTCGATGCGCTCTCCGGTGGACAGCGCCAGCGCGCCTGGATCGCCATGACGCTCGCGCAGGACAGCGATCTGATTCTGCTCGATGAGCCGACCACCTTTCTTGATCTCGCCTATCAGATTGAAGTGCTCGACCTGCTCCACGACCTCAACGTTGAGCGCGGCAAGACGATGGTCATGGTGCTGCACGACCTCAATCATGCCTGCCGCTACGCCGATCACCTGATCGCCGTGAAAGCCGGACAGATCGCGGCGCAGGGCAAGCCCGAAGCCGTGATCGACGCGGCGCTGGTGCGCGACGTGTTCGGCGTCGAGTGCCACGTCATGCCTGATCCGATCACCGGAACGCCGCTGATCATCCCGATTGGGCGTGTGCATAAACGCGCCGCCGAGCCGGAGCGCGTCCCGTGAGCGAGCGCATCCCAACGGCGAGCAAGTGTTATTGCAATCAGCGAGCAATCCAGCGCGGCCTCGATCCGGTTGGATCGGCACGCTATATCGAGGATGCGATCATCCTCGAAACGCCGCTGCCCTGGAAGCACGATCTCTATCAGGTGGCGGGCGCGCTGCCGCAGCAGATGATCGATCTGCTGGCGCTGTGGGCGCGGCGCTATCGTGAGGGACTGCCGTACAATCACAGCCCGTTGATGATCGTTCCCGATCCGGCCTATTCACGCCCCGGCTTTCGCCGCGTGCTCTACTACGAGCGTCCGCGCGAAGCCTTCGCCCGCTTTCACAAGCGCGAATATCTCGTGCCGGAAGCCCAAGCCGGAGCGCTGATCTGGGCGCTCTACGAAGCGCCGCACGATCTCCCCCGCTTCGACGCCTATCGGCAGGACGAAGCCAACGCCAGGCGCGATCTGCTCGTCTGCACGCACGGTTCGATTGATGCGGCCTGCGCCAAATTCGGCTATCCGCTCTACCGTTCCCTACGCGATCATCTGGCAAGCGAGCAGGTGCGTGTCTGGCGGGTCAGTCACTTCGGCGGGCACGTTTACGCGCCCACGCTGATCGACATGCCGACAGGTCATTTCTGGGCGTATGTCGAAGAAGCGCAGGCGCGGCAAATTGTCGCTCGTGAGGGAGCAGTTGAGAGGCTGCGCGGGCATTATCGCGGCTGGTCTGGTCTGGAAGCGGGCTTTCTGCAAGCTGCCGAGCGCGACATCTGGCAGCGCGAGGGCTGGGGCTGGTTCGCCTACCCGAAGACGGGAGCAATGCTCACACGAGATACAGCCTCACCAGAACCGCAATGGGCAGAGGTTCGCATCAAGTTCATCACGCCGGCGGGAGCAGGCGCTTACGAAGCACGCGTCGAAATTGAGCAGCAAATCGAAACTGAGCATTCGAGCAACGACC
>DASZXN010000591.1:0-6260 GCA_035545875.1 Phototrophicaceae bacterium | reverse complement strand
AGGCCAGCCGTCGCAAGGCGCGTGAAGCGGCGCAGCGCGGCCAAGAGCGCCTGCCGCCGCTGATCGCCCGTGTAGGGCTGGAGCGCGACCGGAGCGACCAGCGCCAGCGCCGCGACTCCGCCCGCCCAGAAGCCAACCGCCATCCCGTGCAGCCAATCGCTGATGATGGCGAGCCAGGGCAGCAGCAGCGACCCGGCGGCGTGGCTGGCAACGCTGAACGTTCCCATAATGAGCGCAACGACCCAGACGCTCGCTACCCACGAGGCGCGCACGATCTCCGGCTGGCGCTCGCGGAACCACAGGCTGATCGCAAACAGCCCCGCGAGGATGATCAGCAGAATCATGCGGACGTTCCAGGTGTCGCCGAAGCGCGTGCCGATGCGCACGACGGTGTACAACTGCTGGCTGATCACGCGGCCAATGTCGGCGTCGAAAAAGACCATCGTCTGCTGAAGCAGCGCCAGAATGTTCCCGGCGAAGGCGATCACCAGCGTGACGCCGACGATCCAGTTGAGGCGAGCCATCACGCGCGGCGGCAGCAGCCCCGCCGGATATTTGCCGCTGCCCCACGCGGGAACCAGCACCAGCGAATAGAGCGCGAACACGCCGAGCAATAAGGTCGCGGAGGCCAGCACGAGCACACGCCAGACAACTTCGAGCGG
The DNA here is from genome assembly GCA_035545875.1 of Phototrophicaceae bacterium. GTDB lineage: Bacteria > Chloroflexota > Anaerolineae > Aggregatilineales > Phototrophicaceae > Flexifilum. Next base: position 5,598 of record DASZXN010000591.1, on the reverse strand, counting down.
GACGGCGGTGTTGCCGCTGCTCTGCTCGGCGACGTTGCCCGCCTTCTCGCCGACGAAAAAGACCTGCGTCCCTTCGACGACGTGTCCATCACTGGCAAACGCGGTGCGCAGGTCAGCGATGTAGACCCCATCGGGCAGGTTCGGCGGCAGGCGCGTTTCCAGCAGCGCCAGATCGTTGGGATCGACGCCGCCCTGCGCGATGACGTTGCCAACCTGATCACGCACGGTCAACGCGCTGAATTGTGGCTCCAGATTCTCGCTGAACCAGTATTGAATCTGCGTTGGAGCGTGTTGCAAGACGGCGCGATCTTCGGGGATCGCGCGGACGATGTAGCCATGCGCCGAAACCGGCAGCGCCAGAATCAGCAGCAGCGCGAGGCTAATCCAGACGAAAACGTTCCTTCTCGTCGGGCGTATCAGGTTGATCAGGCGTAATTTTTGGTTCGTCGTGTTTTTCTTCTTCAAAATCCGGGCGGGTGTAGCGACTTTTAAACCAACTCAGCCCCATCATGATCAGGAAGATCACGGCGGCGCCGCCCATGATCAGTTCGTCATAGGGGCCGAGCGCGCCGTGCGCCAGAATGACCGGAACACGCATCTCAAAATGTCCTTCAATCCACAGCGCCTCTATTGTACACCTTCGCCGCAGGTTTTGTGAGCTTTTTCACGAGGGACTCACGCAAATCAAAAACGCGCCATTTTCGGCGCGTCAACATTCGTCTTTCGTAGGGACGAGACTTGTCTCGTCCGTTGATGGTACACAAACATCGGCGGACGCGATCAATCGCGTCCCTACAAAGACATCACCCCTAATTTATGGAAATTTAGGGGTGATGTTCATTGGTGCCTCTGGAGGGATTTGAACCCCCGACCGTGCACTTAGGACGCGCCCGCTCTATCCCCTGAGCTACAGAGGCAGGATGTTTGTATTCTAACATACGAGATGGGCGGGTCAACAGCAGATCGCCCATCTGCCGTTCATGTAATTTTAATTTTAATGAATTACAGTTTGCATGTCGAAAACAGAGTCAGTGAGGAGTTCCTATCATGACGATGCAGAATACGATCCCGGTCGTGCTGACCGCCAGCACGCTCGAAGGGGACAAAGTATTCAATCAGCACAACGAGGAAGTCGGCAAGGTCGAGGAGATCATGCTCGACATTCACGCCGGGCACGTCGCTTACGTCGTGATCTCGTTCGGCGGGATTCTCGGCATCGGCACGAAGCTGTTTGCCGTACCCTGGACAGCCCTGACCGTCGATACCACGCGCAAGTGTTTTGTCATGGACGTAGACAAGGACAAGCTCAAGAACGCGCCGGGTTTCGACAAGGACAATTGGCCGAAAGAACCCAGCGGTCAATGGTTCCACGATCTTTATCACTTCTACGGGCAGCAGCCCTACTGGTCGGAAATCTGAGCAAAACGCTTCGGAACGGACAGTGACGTGATTGCCTGGCTTCGCGCGCGTAAATCGCTGCTGGAACACATCAGCGCCACCCTGTTAATCGGGCTGGCGCTTTCGATTCTGTGCCTGTGGGCGTTCGTCCACCTGATCAGCGAGGTCTTTCGCGAGCAGGAAACCCAGCTTGATCAGGCCGTCGCCAACGCGGTTCACGCCGCTGCAACGCCCGACGCGACCCGCTTCTTTCTGACCGCAACCATGCTCGGCTTTCAGGTGCTCTGGGGGATCGGCGTGCTGGTTGGGCTATATTTCCTCCTGAAGCGTCAATGGATTCGCCTCGGCGTGTGGATTGTGGCGCTGGCAGGCGGCGAAGCGCTCGACTTCCTGCTCAAGCTGTGGTTTAACCGCCCGCGCCCCTATTTCGCTGACCCGATTGCCGTCGCCCTGTATTCGAGCTTCCCCAGCGGTCACGCCACCATGTCGGTGATCACCTACGGCCTGCTGATCTATTTCGCCAACATCACCCTGAAGCGCGCCTGGATGCGCGTTGTCAGCAGCGCGGCGCTGATCCTGATCGTGCTGCTGATCGGCGTAAGCCGGATTTACCTCGGCGTGCATTATCTGACCGACGTGCTGGCCGGGTTCGCGATGGGCGGGCTGTGGCTGATCTTCTGTGTCAGCGCCCTGAATTATCTGCTGGCGCGGCAGGCGCGGCGGCATCCCCCGACTCAGGCTGTAACCTCGAATTGAGTTTCCGCAACCGACCTGCCACACTCTGATTACAATTTCGTGCAACTTCGATAACAAGTGCGGCGTAGATTGAACTTATCGTTCTTCAGTAGAAGGCAAACCACAGTGATGAACCGACGTCAGTTTCTACAGACGTTCGGCATCGGCGCGGTGGCCGCCGCGCCGCTGATGCGCACGCTGGCGGCGCTGCCGGAAGGCGCGTTCCTGCCTGCCCCGGCTGCCGCCGCGCCGCTCGCCAACGTCGTCGGGCGGCTGACCTTTGGCATCACGCCGGATTTGTACACGCACCTTCAGTCCATCGATACCCCGGCATTTATCGCAGAGCAGTTGGCCTACGATCAGATCGACGACAGCGACGCCGATCAACGGATGCAGGAGTTCGTTCAGGTTCTCAGTCAGAACGGCGGCGTGCTGGCGCAGGAATACGCGGGAATGCGCACCATCGTCGAAGGCGCGCTGATCGGCCAGTGGATCACACGCGCGACTTATTCGCAGCGCCAGCTTTACGAACGGATGGTGCAGTTCTTCTCGAACCATTTCTACGAATATGCGGGGAAAAGCGAAGTCTTGTTCCTCAAGGTCGATGACGAGCGCGAGGTGATCCGCCCGAACGTCATGACCAACTTCCGCCAACTGCTCGGCGCGTCGGCGCACAGCCCGGCGATGCTGCTGTTCCTCGACAACGCCGAAAGCACGAAAGACGTTCCCAACGAGAATTACGCCCGTGAACTGATGGAACTGCAAACCGTCAGCGTCGATGGCGGCTACACCGAAACCGACGTGAAAGAAGTCGCGCGCTGCCTGACCGGATGGTCGATCACGCGCCCGAAAGACGCGCCAGATGGCAGTATCAAGTATATGTATCGCCCCGGCATCCACGACAACGGCTCCAAGACGGTGCTGGGGCACACTATCCCAGCACGCGGGGGTGAGCAGGATGGCGAAACCGTGCTCGACCTGCTGGCAAGCAGCCCCGCGACGGCCCAGTTCATCAGCACCAAGATCGCGCGGCGCTTCGTCAGCGACACGCCACCCGATTCGCTGGTACAGCGCATGGCCGCGACCTTCCAGCAGAGCAGCGGCGACATCAAGAGCGTGCTGAATATGCTGTTCGCGTCGAGCGAATTTCAGAACGCGCCGCCCAAGTTCAAGCAGCCGATTGAGTACACCGTCAGCGTGCTGCGCGCGCTCAACTTCGACATCACCAACCAGCGGCGCTTCCTGAGCTACATCTCCAAGTCGCTGCAAAGCATGGGGCAAATACCGTTCAACTGGGTCATGCCGAACGGCTTCCCTGATACCGAGGACGAGTGGACAGGATCGCTGTTGAGCCGCTGGAATCTGGCGCTGGCGGCGGTCAACAACCAGATCACGGGCGCAGAGATCAACGTTCAACCGCTGCTTGATCTGATGACCTCGGCGCAGATTTCCAACGCCGCCGATGATCGGCTCGGTTTCATGGGCAAGTATCTGCTGGGGCGCGACCTGACGAGCGACGAGCAGGCGCTGGTCGTCGGCTTCGCGCAGTCGGTCGCCAGCGACAGCGACGGTCAATTGGCTGCCGGAACCGCGCTGATGCTCGCCTCGCCCGCGTTTCAGTATCGATAGCGAAGGAAAAACCTCATGGACAACGCGAAAATTTCCCGCCGCAGCCTGATGCGCGGCACAACGGCGCTGCTGGCAGCGACGGCGGCGCAGTCCGCTCTGCCTTCGTGGATGCCGCGACTGGCGTTCGCGCCCGCGCAAACCGCGCCGCGCGGCGACGTGCTGATCTCGATTTTCCTGCGCGGCGCTGCCGACATGCTCAACATGATCGTGCCTTACGGCGAGGATGCTTATTATGCCGCGCGCCCCAAGCTGGCGATCCCGCGCCCCGACGACGCGAGCGCCAAAGAGAAGGTGCTCGATCTGAACGGCTTTTTCGGGCTGCATCCCGCGCTCGGCTCGCTGCAACCGATCTTTCAGGGCGGCGATATGGCGGCAATCACGGCGGCAGGCTCACCGAGCGAATCGCGCTCGCACTTCGAGGCGATGGACTTCATGGAGCGCGGTCAGCCGGACGAATACTCGCTCGCTTCCGGCTGGATCGGGCGGCATCTGCAAACGCTGAACACGGGCAACACCTCGCCGATCCGCTCGATTGGCTGGGGAACGGCGGTACAGGCGGCGCTGCGCGGCACGATTTCCTCGATTGCCGTGCAGTCGATTGTCGATTATCACCTCAACGGCAACGAGCAGGTCGCCGCGCAAATGCTGACCTCGCTCAACAAGCTCTACGCGCTGCCCAATGACTCGCTGACGACGGCAGCGGAAAGCACCGAGTCGGCCATCGACATCCTCGCGCGCGTCGGCTACCAGAATTATCAGCCGAAGAACGGCGCGGCTTATCCTGACAGCGATTTCGCCTTCGCGCTGCGCCAATCGGCGGCGCTGATCCGCGCGGACGTGGGGCTGGAAACCGCCTGCATCGACCTCGGCGGCTGGGATACGCACGTCAATCAGGGCGGCGTCGAGGGGACGCAGGCGCGGCTGATGACCGAACTCGCGGGCGGGCTGGCGGCCTTCCATCAGGACATGGGCGACGATCTGAAGCACGTCTCGGTCGTCGTCATGTCGGAATTTGGACGGCGCGTCGCGGAGAATGGCGGCGGTGGCACCGATCACGGGCACGGGAGCGCGTTGTGGGTCATGAGCGGCAACCTCGCCAAGAGCAACGTGGTCACGAAATGGCCGGGGCTGGCGAAAGAGGCGCTCGACCGGGGCGAAGACCTCGCCATCACGACCGATTACCGCGACGTGCTGGCTGAACTGCTGACCAACCGGCTCAACAACTCGGCGATCTCGACGATTTTCCCCGACTTCACGCCGACGCCGATGGGTTTGTTCAAGACGTAAAATTACCCCACCCCCTCTCCACGTTGTGGTTCAGAGGACGACACTTTTAACGAACGGATCGCGTTTTGCCGCCGGGGGTTCAAAACCCCCGGCTAGCCGTTCGGTCGGGAAGCCGACGTGCAAACTTCGTTTGCCAGGCGGCTCTGACCCGACCGGAGTCCGTTCGGTGACGACAATTCATTAAAAGTGTCTGTCGTCCGGTAAAACGTTGTGGAGAGGGGAGCAAGGAATCAAGATTTCTCGTTCGTAAGCACGCGGTTGACTGCTTCGACATAACGCGCCCATTCCTGGCGCTGAGCTGCAAGCGCAGCCTGACCGAACGGGGTCAGGTGATAACGGCAGCGCATCCGACCGCCCTCCTCGCGCTCGTCAGATTCGATCAAACCCTGTTTTTCCAACGTATGCAGAGTCGGGTAGAGCGTGCCCTCCTTGAAATCAAGCACGCCGCCCGACTGATCCCTGATCAGTTTGGCGATGCCGTAGCCGTGATTTGATCCTTGTGCCAGGACATGCAGAATCAGCAGCGGCAAACTCCCCTTGAGATTCATC
>DASZXN010000590.1:0-34505 GCA_035545875.1 Phototrophicaceae bacterium | reverse complement strand
GATGCTGCGCTACGAGAGCCTGTTCTATGGGCTGACCGCCTTACTGTTTGGTTTGCCACTGGGGATCGCCCTGAGCGTGTTCATCTACTCGCAGTTCGACACGGTAGGCGTCTTTGCCTTCACCCTACCCTGGGGGGCGATTGTGGGTTGTATCGCCGGCGTCCTGGCGATTGTTTTCGTCACCATGATGATCTCCGGCGCGATGATCCGCAACGACAACATCGTGGACACGATCAAAGACGAAAATTTGTAATCCGCCAGCATGAACCTGTGTTAACGCTGACCACCCCTCGCCACGCGGACTTGTTCGCGTGAGCGGGGTTGGGAGCAAAGTTGCTATCTGCGCTTCATATCCCTGAAATTCATCACTCCCACCAGCCTTTACCAGAATCTTGAAAGAGGAGATCAGCATGTCAAAGAAACCGAATCTCGTGCTATCGGTTATATTAACAATCACATTGCTTCTCGCTGCCTGCGCGCCAGCCGCTGCGCCAACAACAATACCCGCAGTGCCGAGCGCAGCACCAGTTCAGCCCACGACCGCAGCACCGACCGCAGCGCTGGTTCAACCCACCACTGCTCCGGCTGCCACCGCAGCCGCCCCCACAACCGCAGCCGCACAGTCCAACAACTCGTCGCTGAAGGTTGGTTTGGTAACCGATACGGGTGGCATCAATGATCATGCGTTCAACCAGTTGGCCTGGGAAGGTATACAGAAAGCCTCCACAGAATTGGGTTTCCAGACGAAATTCATCGAATCCCAGCAGCCTGCCGACTATGAGATGAACATCGATGCGCTGGCGACCGACGGCTACAACGTCATCATCACCGTCGGCTCCCTGATGGGCGATGCCACCGCTTTGAAAGCCAGGCAGTATCCCAACATCAAATTTGCCATCATCGACAACGCCTACACGCCCACCAGCGGATCACAAGCTTGCGCTGACACCGTTACAGATTGCTATGCCGATGGCGGTCTGACCAACGTCACCAGCCTGATGTTTGCGGAAGATCAGGTGGGTTTTCTGGCGGGCGTCCTGGCGGGCGGCATGTCGAAGTCGGGCTTCGTCTGCTCCGTCTCCAGTCTGCGGACGCCCGGAAGTGATCGCTACGTGGTCAGCTTCCGCGCGGGAGCCGTCTGGCAAGCAGGCGAGAGCATTCGGGGTATGAATAATTACATTAACATTCAGACTACGGACAGTAACGTTCCTACTCACAGCGACTCAACCCAGGGGAAAGAAACTGCTCTCAATCTGATCAATAATGGCTGCGATGTTGTCTTTGCCGTTGGCGGCAACAGCGTCAACGGTGTTCTAGTGGCTGCCCAGGAAAGCAGCCTGCCAGCTATCGGCGCCGATGTTGACGAGTACAATACCGATCCTGAGGTGCAGGACGCCCTGATGACCTCCGCTCAGAAGAACGTGGATGTCGCCGTCTACAACTACCTGAAGACCGTCGCCGATGGTTCTGTCAAAGCCGGCATCAGCACCGGCACCCTGCAAAACGGGGGCGTTGGCCTGGCGCCTTTCCATGATTGGGACAGCCGAATCCCCGCCGATCTGAAAGCGCAGATCCAAAAGGCAAGCGATGGGATCAAGGATGGGTCGATTACGATTGATCTACCCACAGGGGGATAAAAAGTCTACAGAGAACAGGGTGCTGTACCCGGTTGAGCACAGCACCCTGTTTGTAGCAGAACTCAGGAGCAAAGATATGTCACACAAGCTGTTTGAAAAACAACATCCTTAGATGCACTTATTGACTGATAATTGGTCATACCAGTATACTGATAAAACCTCACGCAGTTGTCAGGATTTTCGATGTTATCGATTTTTCATCACGCATCCTCCCGGAGGTCGTAGGAAATGCTTAATGATCCGAAGCACATGGTTGCGGCAAACGCATTAGTCTTCAATCCTCATGGCGAAATTCTTCTGAACAATAACCCGAAACGTGGCTGGGAAAACCCCGGTGGCAAGGTTCTGGAAGGGGAAACGGTCATCGCCTGTCTGGATCGCATCCTGCTCCAACAAGCGGGAATCACGGCAGAAATTGGCACACTGACCGGCATCTACTCCAATACACAAGCGCCCACGCGCCTCTTTCTGTCGTTTCTGGCGACCTGGACTAGCGGCGACCTGATCAGCACGGTGGAAACCGGTGAAACGCGCTGGGTGCCGCAGGATCAGGCGATTGCCATGATTGGACACCCAGCGATAGTCGATAGAATTCGCGATATGCTTTATTTCCGCGAAGCGCATCAAATCATCTATCGGGTTTACACCACTGATCCCTACGTACCGATCAGCATTCGCACGATTTAGAAGCGGTCGGCGCTGGTTCCTGCGCGGTGCTGCTATTGATAGAGTTCAGCCTGAATCAGAATTTCGCCAGTGGTCGTGCCGCGCGGCAGGTTGACGATAAACCAGGCTGTCTCAGCCACGCTGCCAGCATCAATCGTCAGGTCATGGTTCATTTCCGGGGTCGCTGCCCAGCGCATCGGCGTATCGGTCGCGCCGGGGCAGAGTGCAACGACGCGGATTCCCTCCTCGCGCAGCACGAGCGAAAGCGAACGCGCGAAGCCGAGCAGCCCGGATTTCGCCGCCGCATATGCGACCACGCTCGCGGCTTTCAACGCGACTTTCGAGGAGAGCAGGAGGATGCTGGCATTATCGCTTTTGCGCAGATCAGGCAGCAGCGTCGAGGTCGCTACGAACGAGGTGGTCATATTTTCAGCGATAATCCGCTGCCAATCCTCGAAGGTCGTCTCATCGAACGAATTCATCAGCGCTTCCCCGGCGCAGTTGACCAGAATATCCAGTCCATGCTCGAACTCCGGTTTCAGCCCATCGAGCGCGCCATCCTGCGAGACATCTGCCGCAAAGATCGAATAACGTCCACCCTCGGCGGCGATCTGCGCCCCGACCGCTTCGAGTTTCGCAGGAGTACGCCCAACGAGGTAAACGTGAATGTCATTGCGTGCCAGTTTCAACGCGATTGCCTTGCCCATCCCCTGCCCGGCGCCAATCACAACTGCTGTCCGCTGCATAATACACACCTCTCCAGATTGCTAGGGTCAAAATACAAAACATCTGCTCAGTGTATTGGTCAGACCAGTGGTTGTCAATTCCACCTGGATTGCCTATACTGAGCAAAGTTCTTTGAAGTCAAATTGCTGGTATCCGTCATTCAGCGCCCTGTTCGGATGGAGCGTGATATGAATGAAGCGAATAATCCGGTTCGAGATAGCCTGCTCATGTCGCCAGAGATAATCGAAGCGGGCGAAAAGCTGATCGGGCTGTCATTCACCGCCGATGAACGCCTCGCTATGATCAACCTGATGCGCCAGCGGCTGTCTCAATACGAGTCGCTGCGCGCAGCTTTGCTCGACAATGCCCTCAGCCCGGCCTTTCGATTCGATCCGCGCCTGCTGACCGCTCAATCCAGTGACGCCTATCCCCGTGTCTATCCGACATTCACTGCTGCCGAAGCCGAACTCCCCGCGCAGATCGAAGACGTTGCATTTTACTCTGTGACGCAGCTCGCGCATCTGATTCGCACACGCCAGATCACGTCGCGCCAGCTTACCGAAATTTACCTCGAACGGCTGCGCCGTTACAGTCCTCGGCTGGAATGCACAATCACCATTACAGCAGATCGTGCGCTTGAGGCTGCCCGTCGCGCTGACGAGGAAATTGCCAGCGGCTATTATCGCAGCCCGCTGCATGGGATTCCCTGGGGCGCCAAAGATTTGATTGCCGCGCGCGGTTATCCAACCACCTGGGGCACACTTCCTTATCGAGATCAACAGTTTGATTACGACGCGACCGTCGTTCAGCGCCTGGAAGCTGCCGGGGCGGTGCTGGTTGCGAAACTGGTCACCGGAGAACTGGCACACGGCGATGTCTGGTTTGGTGGCAAAACCAAAAACCCCTGGAATCTGGCGGAAGGTTCTGGCGGATCGTCGGCTGGCCCGGCTTCAGCAACAGCAGCCGGATTGGTCGGCTTCGCGCTTGGCACTGAGACGACCGGCTCGGTCGTCTGGCCGGCGCTGCGCTGCGGCATGGTTGGCCTGCGCCCGACCTTTGGCCGCGTCAGTCGTCACGGCGTTATGGTTTTAAGCTGGACGCTCGACAAGGTTGGCACAGTCACGCGCACGGTTGAGGACAGCCAACTGGTTATGACCGCGATTTACGGCCCCGATGGGCAAGACCCGTTCGCGCTGGATGAGCCGCTCGACTGGAACGCCGACCTGTCACGGCTGCGGATCGGCTATGTCAAAAGCGCTTTTGAATCCAAAGCCAGCCCGGAAGCCTATGATCATTCCACCGTCAGCGCCCTGCACAAAATGGGCGTTGATCTGCGTGAGCATCGCGGCAACGATCTCAGGACGCTGGAGACGCTGCGCTCGCTCGGCATGGAGTTGATTCCGCTTGAGCTACCCGAATTCGATCTTGATGCACTGTTGATTATTATGTCGGCAGAGGGCGCGGCGGCTTTCGACGAGCTGACCCGCACAGATCGAGACGATTTAATGGTTTCTCAAGGCGAGACCATGCCACCCAATCAGTTTCGTCAGGCACGTTTCATCCCTGCCGTTGAATATATTCAGGCCAGCCGGATTCGCTATCAGTTAATGCAGGCGATGGCTGACGTGATGGCGCAGGTTGACGTGTTGATCGTCCCGCAGCTTGCCGGGAACAACCTTTCCCTGACGAACTTAACCGGGCAGCCGACCATCGGCGTTCCGAATGGCTTTACCGATGCCGGGATGCCTACGGGAATCAACTTTGTCGGTCGCGTCTGCGGAGAAGCGGAATTACTCGCTGTCGCTGCCGCCTACCAGAATGCCACTTTTTCCAATCGACATCCCACGCTCGACGCCTAGAAACCGGTTCAGCATATTCAGAAGATTGCAGACGTTTTTTGACATTGAAATTTCAACACGTTATACTGGTTAGACCAGTATGCTAGGTATACCAGACAACTTCTGAACTCGGTGAAGCGAAAGGGGTTGGGTTTATAAGGTGAAAATCGAACGCCTTTGCGCGGCACACATCGAACACGATCCTGAATTTCCTGTTCGACGACCTGAGTCTCTGGCGGCGTAGCCGATTTGATGAAGCACCGGCACCAGCTTATCTTTTCTCGTACTTGAAGCACGTCAAAGATGGAGGACACCGATGTTCAAATGTAAAAGATTGCTCTTCATCGTCTTAGCATTGATGCTTTTGCCGTTGATCGGCATTCATGCTCAGGCCGCGACTGAGACCCCGACGCCCGGCGGAACCCTGACCTTCGCTTTCAGCGCCGATTGGGGTGTCCTCGACCCCGCTGCTACCTCGGTGACGTTCGCGCGCAACATCATCCAATTTATCTACGATCCGCTGCTGCGCAAAGACCCATCGACCGGCGCGATTGTTCCGGGTCTGGCTGAATCCTATGAGGTCAGCACCGATGGCAAGACCCTGACGCTGCACCTGCGTCACGATGTTACCTTCCAGGACGGCACGCCCTTCAATTCGGCGGCGGTGAAATTCTCGTTTGACCGCATCGCTGATCCGGCGCTCGCTTCGCCTTACGTCGCCACCATCGTTACCCCGGTGGACAGCCTGGACACGCCGGACGATTACACCGTCATTTTCCACTTCAAGCAGCCAAACGCGCCTTATCTGGACGCGCTCACCCAATCGGAACTGTCCCCGGTATCGCCGACGGCAGTTCAGAAGTACGGCGCGGATTTCGGCTTGAACCCGGTCGGCACGGGGCCGTTCCAGTTCGTCAGCGAAACCCCGGACGAAGAAGTCGATCTGACCCGCAACCCGAACTACAACTGGGCACCGTCGTACTACAGCCATCAGGGGCCGGCCTATCTGGAGAACCTCGTTGTCAAGAACGTCACCGACGACAGCACGCGCATGGCGCTGATCCAGAGCAACGATATCGACCTGGTTTACAACGCGCTCGTCGATCAACTGGACAGCTTCCGCAGCGACCCCAGCTATACCGTTGGCACGGGTATTCGTTCCGGCGTGCCGCGCATCCTGATCTATAACACCTCGCGCTTCCCGTTTGATGACGTAGCGACCCGTCAGGCGCTTGCCTGGGCAGTGGATCGCCAGCGCATGTTGACGGACGTGTGGGGCGGCATCGGTTCCGTTCCGACGGGCATCCTCACCCCCGGTATGCTCGGTTACTGGGCGGACGGCAAGGACAAATGGCCGGGCTACGATCTCGACAAGGCCGCTTCCATGCTCGCCGCTGCGGGTTGGAAAGACACGGACGGCGATGGTATCCTCGACAAAGACGGCAAGCCGTTCGCCATCACCTATGGCGGAACGCCCGGCTTCCCCTTCGATCAATTTGGGCAAATTCTGGAAAACGACCTGACCAAGCTCGGCATCAAGGTCACGATCCAGAACGAGGAGCAGGCGGCGTATCTGGCAGACATCCGCGCCGGAAAGTGGGAGCTGTCGAGCATGTTGTTCGCAGCCACCGACCCGGACGTTCTTTACACGATTGCCGACTCCAACTCGATTGATGCCGCGTGGAACACCGCTCGCTACAGCAACCCACAGGTAGACGCGCTGCTCGATCAGGGTCGGACAACCGTCGATCAAGATCAGCGCGCGCAGGTCTACGAGCAGGTGCAGCAGATTCTGCTTCAGGACATGCCCTACGTACCCTTCTACCAGATCGAAGAACCCTACATCATCAGCTCGAAATTCAAGGGCTTTAGAACCGATAGTCAAGGCTTCTTCGACTTCTACGACACCTACGACACCGAAGCGTCGTCGTAACCTTCGGGCAGTTCACCGGTCAATTTCGTACCCCTTCTCGCCCTTGCAGACGAGAAGGGGTTAAAATCCGGCTTCAATCAGCACGTGCCAGGAACTGGCGAGAGATCGGTTATTCGTGGATTGTTGAGGTTTACCTCTTGAAAACCTTTATTATTCGGCGCTTTGCGACCGCAATTCTGGTGCTTTTTGGCGTATCGATCCTGGTTTTCATGATGATTCACCTCGTCCCCGGCGACCCGGTACTGATCATGTTGCAGCAGAGTACCGCCGGGCCAGAAGCGGTCGCGCAGGTACGGCGCGATCTCGGCCTCGATCAGCCGCTGCCGCTGCAATACGTCTACTGGCTGATCGGCAACAACTTTGTCAAAGTCGATACCGACGGTGACGGCGTTCCCGACGCTTATGGGACCCATCTCGGTATCCTGCGCGGCGATTTCGGGCGCTCACTCTTCAAAAAAGCGCAGGTGGCTGACATCATCACCGATAAATTCCCGCATACGCTCAAACTGACGTTAGCCGTCATGCTGATTTCGATTCCGCTGGGCATTTTTGCGGGCGTAGTCGCGGCGGTCAAACGCGAGACCTTTCTCGACTACGCCACGACTGTCGGCGCATTGGTCGGCGTCTCGATACCAAGCTTCTGGTTAGGGCTAATCCTGATGTTCGTCTTTGGCGTCCAGCTTGCCTGGGTGCGCCCGTTCATCGGCGATAAAGGGTTGGTAACGCTGATCTTGCCCGCGATCACGCTGGCAGCGCCTTTTGTGGCGGTGATCGCCCGGCTGACGCGCTCCAGTATGCTTAACGTGTTGAGCGAAGATTACATTCGGACGGCACGCGCTAAAGGCGTGCGTGAACGCTACGTCCTCTACGGGCACGCCTTGCGCAACGCGATTATTCCGGTCGTGACCATGATCGGCTTGCAATTCGGGTATTTACTCGGAGGCGCGGTGATTGTTGAAACCGTGTTCGTTTATCCTGGCCTGGGCAACGAAGTCGTGACAGCTATCCTCAACCGCGATTTCCCGATGGTGCAGGGGATTGTCCTGTTTTCGGCAACGTTGTTTGTGTTCATCAACCTCGCTACCGACGTTGTGTATACGATTGTTGACCCGCGTATTCAATACGGCTGATGATGACTGCACAAGACCACACCCAGCGCACGCCCACGCCTAACCCTGTTCCGACAGTTTCTGATTCGGCGGTTGCGTCGCTCAACAGGCACAAACCACACGGCCACTGGTATTTCGTACGTCGTCAATTTCTGCGTGACCGCGCGGCAATAATCGCCGGAATTGTTCTGCTGCTGATTCTCATGCTGACCGCCTTAGCGCCGCTGATTGCCCCCTACGATCCGGTCTTTCAGAGCGAAAATTCGGAAGATCGGCTCGCGCCGCCGAGTCTGGCGCACCTGATGGGTACGGACGACCTGCGTCGTGACATTCTCTCGCGCGTGCTCTACGGCGGGCAAACGACCCTGCGCGTTGCCATCGTCTCGGTCATCGGCGCAGTCGTGCTTGGCCTCGTGCTGGGGATGGTTTCTGGCTATTTCGGCGGGAGCAGCGACGAAATCATCAGCCGCTTCATCGACATTCTCATGACGCTGCCCGGCATCCTGCTTGCCATCGTGATTATCGCCATTCTCGGCCCCGGCCTGAACAACGCCATGATCGCGGTTGCCGTCTCCGGCATTCCGACGATCTCGCGCCTCGTGCGCGGCGATACGCTGGTCGAGAAGAACAAGGTCTACATCGAGGCTTCACGCGCGATGGGCAGTTCCGACTGGCACATTATGGCCGTTCATGTCGCCCCGAACGTGATTCAGTCGGTGATCGTGGTCGCTACGCTGCAAGTCGCCACTGCGATTCAGATCGCCGCTGGCCTGAGCTTTCTCGGTCTGGGACAGCAGCCGCCTAATCCTGAATGGGGCGCGATGCTCAGTAATGGGCGCAACTATATGAGTTCCGGCAAGTGGTGGATGACGGTTTTCCCCGGCCTGGCGATCTTCATCACCGTGATGGCGATCAATCTGCTCGGCGACGGCCTGCGCGATGCCTTTGATCCGCGTTTGCGTAATCTGGATTAGCCACGATGAAATTTATCTTTGGCGCCGAGCCGGAAGCTCCGATCAGCGCTTATATCAACCTCGTCAAAACCGGGGAAAGTCTGGGCTATGATGCTGCGTGGGTTCCCGATCAGACCTTCTACCTCGACCCGTTCGTTTCGCTGGCGCTGTGCGCCGCCGCGACCGATCACATCGAACTGGTGATCGGGGTCGCCAACCCGTATACACGCCATCCCGTACAGGTCGCACGCGCTTTGGGGACGCTCGACGATGCTGCGCCGGGGCGGGTCGCGCTGGGTTACGGCGCGGGCAACCGCCGACAGTTGGTCGTGCCGCTCGGCGGCGAACTGGAACGGCCTGCCGCGCACGTGCGGGCGGCAGTCAAAATCTGCCGTGCCTTGTTTCGCGGCGAAACACTGCATTATCGTAACGATCTGTTCGTCGCGGAGGGTGTGCAGTTGCAGATGCCCGCTCACCCGAACGTCCCGATCTACGTGGCAGCACGCGGGCCGCGCATCCTCGAAGTCGCCGGGGAATTGGCCGACGCAGTAGTGATCGGCGCGATCACCTCCCCTGGCGGGATCGAGTACGCGCTGCGTCATCTGCGCATCGGCGCGGAGCGTGCCGGACGCGATTGGCACGCGATTGGCCGGATGCTGTGGATCACCTGCCACGTCACCGAGGATAAAGCGCTTTGGATTGAGCGCTACCGCCCGAACGCGGCGCACATTCTGGCAGGCGCGCCGCCTGAAATTTTCGATGCGCTCAAGCTGACGGCACAGTTTATGGTCAAGCTGAAAGCCCGCTACGCCGAGGGCGGCAGCGCGCGGGCCGCCTACCTTGTGCCGGATGATCTCGTGCTGCAACTGGCGGCGATTGGCAGCGCCGACGAAATTGCCGATCAGCTACAGCGTGCCGCTGACTGCGGCATCGACCAGATCGGTATTCTGGTCAACGCCCCAACCATTGAAGAATCGCACCAGTCGATCCGCCGCTTTGCCGAAGAGGTTATGCCGAAGCTGAAGTGAAGTGAAGTAAAAGAAGATGAGTAAAAACAGGCGCGGCTGAGGATGCAGGCGGAGAATGTGTTGTAGGGGCGCGGCGGGCTGCGCCCCTGCGCATCAAGTTAAGCCGCTGTTTGACCCCACCCTCAGCCCAATTTCAGGGCGGGGAGAAATGCGGGGATCAGGGTGCGGAATTGGGTCGAAATAAGCGCCAAAAACCTTAAATTAACGTGAATTATGGATAAGCCTCAGGCGAAACAGGTTTTTCCCTGGTAGGGGCACGACATGTCGTGCCCCTACGGACAGACCCTATCCGAAACTGAGGTTAAATTGATGCGCATGGGGGCACGATACATCGTGCCCCTACAGATACAGTTCGCTAGATAATCCGCAGGTCGCGCGGAGACTGATTGAGCCGATCCGCGCCGTTCTCGGTCACAACCACGATGTCCTCGATGCGCACGCCGTACTTACCCTCAAGGTAAATCCCCGGCTCGATGCTGAAGGTCATGCCCGGCTCAAGCACCGTTTTGTCGTTCTGGATAATGTAGGGGCTTTCATGTCCATCCAGCCCGATCCCGTGCCCGGTGCGGTGCAGGAAATCAGCGCCGTAGCCGTACTTGCTGATGTGGCCGCGCGCCACCGCGTCAATGCTCTCAGCCGTCACACCCGGCTTGACCGCTTCGAAGGCCAACTGCTGCGCCTCGCGTGTGATCTCGTAAATCTCGCGGAACTCCTCGGTGGGCGTGCCAATCTGGAAGGTGCGCGTGATGTCCGAGCGGTAGCCGTTCAGCCCGCCGCCAAAATCGACCACCACCGCGTCGCCCGTTTGCAGGCGGCGATCACTGGTTTTGTGGTGCGGTGATGCGCCATTCGCGCCCGCGCCGACGATCCCGTTGCCGACGGTCTGATGCCCGTTCTTCAGCAACTGGGCATGTAAGAAGCGGATCACGTCCAGTTCAGTCATGTCGAGCAGCGCTTGAGTGAAGATGGCTTCGTAGGAGCGATCTGCGCCCTCGGCAGCAGCGCGCAGGTTGGCGATCTCGTCCGGCGCTTTGATCATGCGCAGCCGCGCAAGGATATTCAGGCCGGGGACGTATTTCGCGTCCGGGAGCGCCTGCTGAATCCGCAGCAGGAAAATCGAGTGCAGTTGATCGCCGATAGCAATCGTCTTGCCGGAACTGCTGCCGACCAGCGCCGCCACCTTATCCACCGGGTTTTCGGTTTCTTCCCAGCCCACCAGATCGAAGAAGCTGGCGTATTTCTGAAAGACTGCCGTTTCAAAGCCGGGGACGACCATTTTCGGTCGCCCCGTGCGCGGCAGCATGAACAAGACCAGCCGCTCGCTCTGCTGCTTGGTGAAGCCGATCATGTAGAGCAGGTCGGTCGAGTGCGAAACGAACAGCCAGTCGATCCCCTGCTCGGCCATCGCTCGCTGCGCTCGTTCGGCGCGCGCCTCGTAAACATTCATGCTCACGCCTCCACGACGTAGAGTTCCTTCGGGAAGTTGCTCAAGACCTCGTGCCCTGTCTCGGTCACCAGCACCACATCTTCCAGCGCGAAGTTGCCGATCTTGTGATTCGGGCGATCCCAGAAAATCGGCTCGACGGTCAGGATCATACCGGGCTGCGCGATGACTTCGATGCCCTTGCCGATGGACGGCGGCTCATGCACGTCGAGGCCGAGGCCGTGACCCACCCGCTCCAGACCGGGGACATGCTCTTTCATACCATGTTCCATCAGCTTGTCATAGCAGGCGTCGAAAATATCGTGCAGCGGAATCCCTGGCTTGATTGCGTCAACACCCGCCTGCTGCGAGGCCAGTTCAGCGGCGAAGAAACGCTTTTGCTCGGCGCTCGGCTCGCCAATCGAGGCCATGCGCATGAAATCCGACCAGTAGTAGTTGAAATTGCCGCCCACGTCCACGACGACCAGTTCGCCGGGCTGCATCGGCTTCTCGAACGGTGAGACGTTGACCATGCCATATTTCATCTCGCCGGAGCGCACCATAATGAAACCGGGAAGCTCATTCGTCTGCGTCGAAAGCTCGGCCATGATCTCGCCGCCGAGTTCGCGCTCGGTCATACCCGCAAAGAGCGCCTTGAAACCGCGCGCAAATGCCTTGTCCGTCGCGTCGCAGACCTTGCGCATCATTTCGACTTCACGCGGCGACTTGATAATCCGCAAATCCCAGAGCAGCGGCCCGGCATCGACAAAAGTCGCGCCGGACAACTTGTTCAGCAGTTCCTTGAAATCGTCCTGCGACATGCCGACGCGCTCGCCATAGCCGAGTTCCAGCCCGATTTTGCCCGTATCCACGCCGAGCGACTCGCAGGCTTTCTGAAACCCGGTCAGCGGATCAGGATCAGCGCCTGCGACGCGCCAGCCGCCCCAGGGACGAATATCATCGACCCACGACGAATGATAGGATACGTCCACCAGCGTTTCCGGGATGATGAGGGTTACGGGCTTGCTGCTGTTGCGCGGGATCACGACCCCCATCGGACGGTGTTTCGAGTTCCAGCCGATGGTACGGATGCCGGAAAAATAGACGACATTTTCCTTTGCCGTCAGCAGCAAAGCGTCGATGCCGCGCTTGTCCATCAGGGCGCGCGCTTTTTCGACGCGAGCAACGTACTCCTCGGTCGGAAACATCGCGTAAGCCGGTTCACGATAAGCCATGAGATTGCTCCTCCTTGAGACTATGATTATTCGAAAACAAGTGCCATCCAGTGCTGCGACTGCGCCCCGATCTCAAATTCGCAGCCGCGCGGCCACAAAATACAGTCGCCGGGACGCCCCAGCGCACGCACACAAATTTCCGGGTCGTCGCGCGTGCGGAACAGACATTCGACCATCCCCGCCAGCACGAACAGATAGCGATCCCGCTCGGCAGCAGGCTGTGCTGCCAGCCGACCGCCGAACACGCTCGCCGACCAGCGATCCGTCTCGATCAGCGCGAGCGGACTAGCTGCCGTGCTGTTCACGCGCGCGCCGAACTCCAGCACGTTCATCGACCACGCCCGCGCGCCGCGCTTGAGTACCTGTAAATACCCCGGTTCGATCTCCAGCCCGGCGAAGTCTTCACGCCGTTCCGGGCGTTCCTCGACTGAGGGCAGAGCGCTCAAGGTCACGAACTGCACATCGGCAGCACCGAGCTGCTCGATGATCTGCCGCAGCACCGCCAGCGTCTTGAGGCTGTCGAGGTGATAGGTGATGACTGCGCCGTCGTAGGCGTTTTCAAGCGAGCGCTTGAGAACACGCTCCGGTGTCGTTTCGCCCGGCCAATGGCCGCCATCGACCGCGTTGCGCTGGATCAGGCGGTAGCCTTGTTCGTGAGCAACCCCAATGACGTGCGCATCGACCGCGTCATAAGGCGGGCGAAACCAGGGAAACGCGCGCCGCCCGGTCAACTGCTGAACCAGATCATCCGTGCGCTGTAGTTCCGCACGAATTTCGTCGTCGTCCATTTGCGTTAGGTCAGGATGGGTATAGGAGTGGTTGCCAAACTCGTGACCATCTGCACTCATACGCCTGACCAATTCAGGATACTGCTCAGACCAGTTTCCCGGTAGAAAAAGCGTCACGGGTGTCGCTGTCGCGCTCAGGATGTCGAGCATCTGGCCGCACACCTGTGGATCGCCGCCAACTTCAAAATTTAGAGCGACGTGTTTGCTCATACCGCCTGCATCTCCGCTGGTGATTCCGGTACAAAGCGGCTCGTAAAGCGCCGCAGGTTCAGCAGCGAACGGGCTGCCATCTCGATAATCATGGCGACCCAGACGCCGTTCAGTCCAATCACGTTGATCAGCAGCACCATGAGCGGCAGGCGGATCACCCACTGGCCGAACGTCGAAACGAGCATCGGGTAGCGAGTATCGCCAGAGCCGCGTAAAACCCCGGTCAGCACCTGATTGACCGTCTCAAACGGGATCGCCAGCACGATCAGGCGCAGGCCGAGCGCTGCAACCGCCAGCACGCCTGCGTTGGCTGAAAACAGCCCGTTAATCTGCGGCCAGAGGAAAAAGATCAGGCCAATGCCGCCCATACCCAGCCAACCGAGCCGGAGAATCCGCCAGCCCGCGCCGTAAACTGAGTCCCATGCGTCCGCGCCGACCAACTGCCCGACCATCGTGATCGCCGCCGACATGAAACCGAGACCAATAGTCAGGATGATCGATAAGCTGTTCGAAACCACTGCATACGCGGCGATCAATTCTGTGCCGAGCGCCGTTACCAGCCGCAGGTTGACCAGTTGGCTCAGGCGCAGCGCCAACTGCTCGCCGCCGACCGCGCTGCCCAGCGTCCAAATCTGCTGCATAACCGCCAGACGCAGACGAAAGCGTCGGAGATGCAAAACGCCCCTGCCGCGTATCAGCACGATCAGGAACAGCAGCAGGCCGCTCAAACGACTGATCACGGTCGCCAGCGCGATTCCCAACAGGCCCAGTTCAAGTCCGAATACCAGCGTCAGCGCCGTAACTACGTGGCACAGGTTGGCGACAATCATCACCAACAACGGCGTGCGCGCATCGCCCGCGCCGCGAATGCTGCCTGCGGCACTCAGGAGCATGAAGTTGAACGGGAACGACAGCGTAATCAGGCGCAGATAGGGCAGGCTCAAATGGGCGACAGCCGGATCGACTCCCATCATGCTGACCAGCAGCGGCGCGATGAGCAGCGCCAGCACGGTCAGCACAATCCCGCTGATTGCCGCCAGCGTCAGCGCGCCGATCAGGATGTCGTCCGCCTGATCGAGATTCCGCTCGCCCACCGCCTGCGCTACCAGAATCGACGCGCCGATGCTCATGATGTTGTAGATCACCGACGTGAACTGCACCCAGCGCACCACGATCACCTGCGCCGAAATCTGCTCGACGCCGAGGCTGCCCGCCACTGCCGTATCAAACAGGCTGACGCCGAAGATCAGGAACTGCTCCCCGGTCATTGGGATGACAAGCTGGATGATGCGGCGCGTCGAGACGGTCATCAGATCAGAATCAACGGAAATAGGGGATCACGTCGCGGGCAATCCGCTCGATCACGGCGATATTCGCTTCAGTTGTCGGCTCGGTCAGCAGCAGACCAATCTGGTCAACGCCCCGCTCCGCCAGCCGCTTGACTTTGGCGCGCACGGTTTCGGCATCGCCGACCACCGTCAGCATGTCGATCTCGCGGTCAGTCACATACTGCGCGGCGGCGGTCTGCCCACCTTGAAAATAGCTGGTCTTCAGCGTGCTGACATATTCCGGTTCCAGACCGAGCGCGGTGAGCAGGTTGTCCGGCGCGCCGCCAATAATGTGCGCCACTGACGTTTTCAGCCGCTCCTTGATCGGATCGATGTCGTCCACGACGCGCATCGTCACCCAACTGACGACCTTGATCCCGTTCATCGAGCGCCCGGCTTTGGCTGCGCCGCGCTCAATCGCGCCGAAGGCGAAGTCCAGCCCCGTCGGTGAGACGACCGCGCCGACGACCGCGCCGTCCGCGACCTCGCCCGCCCCTTCGAGCAGCAGGCCACCACGCCCAGCGATGTAGATCGGCAGGTCAGCGCGCGGCGGCGTCCATTCCAGCCGGATGTCGTCCGCGACGAAATAATCGCTGCGGTAATGCGTCGTCTCCCCCTTGAGCAGTTCGCGCACAATCACGGCCATGTCACGGCAGCGCGCGGCGGCAGCGGTCTGCTCATAACCCATCGGCAGCAGCAGTTCGCGCCGGTTGCCCGCGCCGATGCCGAGGTTCGCCCGCCCGCTGGTGATCTCGTCGAGCGTTGCCATCGCCCGCGCGACCTGCGCCGGGTGACGGGTGTACGGGTTGGTCACGCCGATCATGAATTCGATACTGCTCGTCGCCTGCGCCCATGCGCCCATCACCAGAAATGGATCACGGTAGAAGCTCTGGTCAGGAATCCAGAGCATGTCAAAGCCGAGTTCTTCGCCGCGCCGCACCACGTCGAGGCTTTCGACCAGCGGCATTTTGGGCACAAATCCGAATCCGAATTTCATCACTGCCTCACTGTCGCTGCGCTCAGGCGGGACGGACTTCAAAGCCGCCGATTTTGTATTTCGCCAGTTTGTCAGGGTCAAGATCGCCGCCCAGACCGGGCGTCTGCGGCACGATCAATGCGCCGCCCTCGAAGCCAATCGGCTCGGTGCCGATGTCGGCTTCCATCAGGAACTGCCCGGTCATCTCGCAGCCCCACGTGACGTTCGGGCACGAGGCCGCCAGATGCAGGCAAGCCCGTGCGCCAATTGGCCCTTCCAGCGCCCCACCGATGTAGCAACCGATCCCGGCAGGCTCGGCGACAATCGCCATCTTTTTGGCGTTGGTAATGCCACCCGGATTGTTGATGTAGATGCTGATCAGGTCAGCGGCGCGCTTCTTCGCCAGGTTGAGCACGTCCAGCGGCGAGTTGGCGCTCTCGTCGGCCATGATGTAGGTGTTGGTCGCCTGCCGAATCTCCGCCGCGCCGTCCAAATCCCAGATTTTAGTCGGCTGCTCCATGAACTGAAGATTGTCCTTCTCCAGTTCGCGGATCGCGCGGATCGCCGTCGGCACATCCCACGCCTGATTCGCATCGGCGCGAATGTTCACCTCTGCGCCGACGGCCTGCCGTACCGCATGAGTGCGCGAAATGTCCTGCTGCGGGTCTTCGTGGCCGACCTTCATCTTGAGGATGCGCCAACCCCGCTCTGCCATCGCGTTGGCTTCTTCGACGGCAGCTTTGTTATCGGTAATCGGCAGCGACCAACTAAGCGGCACGCGATCACGCACCATGCCGCCGAGCAGGTTATAGACCGGAGTATTTAAATATTTGCCGACCAGATCGTACAGCGCCATATTCACCGCGCTTTTCGCGCGTGGGTTCCAGGGAACGACGCGATCCATGTCAATCTGCCGCGCCTCGATTTGCATCGGGTCTTTGCCGAGGATTGCCGGGATCAGCCGCTCACGTAACTGCAAGGCAACCGATCCCTGCGTCTCGCCCGCGCCGGAGTAGCCCGCCATGTGCGGCGCTTCGCCCCAGCCCGTAACCCCTTCATCCGTGAACAGCTTGACGAACACGGCTTCCTGATTCTGCGTAGTCGCAAACGACATGCGGTGAGGCCGCCGTGTCGGAATCTTCGTCAGGATAATTTCTGCATAGGTGATCTTCAAAATGCGTTCCCTTTTCTGTGAATGCTGCTCAGGTTTTCTCGCCTGTTTCCAGGTAATGCAGGAGTTGATCGCGGTTCATGCCCGCGATGCCGAGCTTTTCGACTGTCCGTCCGCTCGCCCAGAAATCCGTTTGCTCGACAACCGAGAGTATGCTGTTGATGCCATCGCTGATCGGCGTCGGTACGCCGAGCAAGTGCCCCAGCGACGAATACAGCACCGTGCCATAAGGCACGTCCTCGTCGATGTAGCGATCCCAGATGCGATCCCGAATGCCGAAAGGTTCTCCTTCGTGTCGGTAGACCTGCGGCCCGCTGCCCGTTTCACGGTAGAGATCGTCAATCGGCAGTACGTCGAGGCCAAGCACTTGCTGAAGCGCCATCTTTTCCGCATCCACCGCATCGAGACAGCGCAGCACGCCTTTGGTCATGCCCTCATTCATGATCGACAGGTAACCATTTGCCCGCTCGACCGCCGCGTAATTCAGCAGCATCGGCGCGGGGTGAATCATGAAGTTCGGATTATTCAACCCCGGATCGAACACGTTGGGTTTCGGGATCAGCTTGAGCGTAGCGCCGATGGTGGCGAGCAGGCGCTCGGTGTTGCGACCGGGGAATGCTGCCGTGCGCAGCGTCGAGGGCAGGCGAATTCTCAGCTTGCCTGCGCCCACGACGCGCGCCGACTGCGGCAGCGTGACGGTTTCGCCGAGCAGAACCTCATCCAGGCTCAAGCCAGCCGACTGGATAACTGGTGCGACCTCTAGCGACCCTGCTGAACCTGTCAAGAGTAGAATGGTCTGACCAGATTTTAGAAAAGGAAGACACGCTTCAATCATTGTCCGTTGGCCGTAGCCGGGGACAGCGATCAGGATAAGCTGCGCGTCCTTCATTGCTTCGCCCACGTCCGTCGTGATCACCGGAACGGGGACGAATTTCTCCCCCAAATCTCCTTCAAGCTCGACGCCGCCACGTTCCATGAACGGCGCAAGCCGCTCGCGCGAGCGGTTGTAAAGAGCGACATGGAATCCACGATTGGCGAGGGCGGCGGCTGCCGCAACCCCTCCTGGTCCTGCTCCCATAACAACAATCTGCTCAATGTCGCTCATCACCGCTCCATAAACGTTCTGGCCGAAAATAAAATCGCTTATTTCGATTCGTTCGTCAGCGATTTAATCGCCTCGCGTACACTGTTGTTGTGAGCGACAACAGCGGCCTCTGCCGCTTCAGGATCGCGCTGCTTGATCGCTTCGAAAATCCTGCGATGCTGTGCCTGAGAGATCGCCGCGCGACCCTTCAGCCGAATCAGCGAGCGGCGTGGATTCACCATCGCTTCGTGGATGCTGACAAGCAAATGGCACAGCATGTCGTTGCCACTGGTTTCGGCAATCGCGCAGTGAAACTGCTTATCCAGCGCCACCACTTTGTCCAAGTCGCCGCTTTGCAGATAGGCGTCAGCCTCATCGATGAGGCTGGACATCTCGGCGATTTCCGCATCGGTCGCGCGGACAGCCGCGAGCGACGCCGCCTTACGATCCAGCGCATCACGCACCTCAAGGAAGTCAAACTCCTCATCCACGTGCTGCTGGAACCATTGGACGATGCCTTCGTCGCCGTCGGCAATCGTTTCGCCGACGATAAACGTACCCTTCCCCGGCTGAACTTCGATCACGCCCTGCGCTTCCAGAATCCGCAGCGCTTCGCGTACCGAGGCGCGCCCGACCTGCAATTGATTGACCAGATCGCGCTCGCCGGGAAGCTGATCGCCAATTTTCAGGCGTCCTTCATCGATCAGATCAAGGATTTGATCAACAACCGTTTCCGATATCCGAACCTTTCTGACACGATGCAGCAGAATATTGGATGTCATTCTCGTACTCCTGTTTATCCTTACGGTTCAAGATGAGCCAGCAGGATTTCACCCGCTTTGCCCGGCGTCTGCACCGGATACCCTCTCTCGTGAAGGATGATCTCCAGCAGATGAATTAAGGATAACAGGAATGTAGGCTGCGCGGAATGCCCCAGAACGCCGATTCGCCATAATTTTCCGCGAAGATCGCCCAAACCGCCGCCAATGTCGATGCGATACGGGTTAAGCAGTGTTTTCCGAACCTGATCCTGATCGATGCCTTCCGGCACGACGACGGCGGTCACCGTTGAAAGCCGGCAGGATGGATCGGCGTAGACTTGCAGCCCCAGCACGTCCAGCCCGGCGACAATCGCATCGCGCCGATTGATCATGCGGCGAATGCGATAGGCCATGCCCTGCTCGTAAACCAGTTGCAGCAGTTCGGTCAGCGCATAGAGGATCGGCGCGGGATAGGTTTGCGCCGCGCGCTCATCCGTGCGGTACAGACGCAGGTTGCCGAGATCAAGCGACCAGCTTAAGACGGGCGTCTTGCGCGCCGCGTAAGCCTGCGCCGCCCGCTCGCTGAAGCTGATCAGGCCGAGGCCGGGATAGGCGCTGATCGCTTTCTGGCTTCCGGCGATGCACACGTCGATCTCCAGCGCATCGACGCTGCATTCCAGCGCGCTGATCGTCCAGCGGGTATCGACCAGCAGCAGCGCGTTGCCCGCGTGCGCGATCCGCGCCAGATTTTTGATCGGCTGCTCGACGCCGGTCGAGCCTTCGCCGTGCAGTACCGCGACCAGCCTGGGCTGATAACGCTTGATCGCTTCCTCGAATGCCTCGTCGCTGACGGCTTTGCCGGATTCCGCGACCAACCGCTGCACCTTCGCGCCGATCCGCTCGGCAGCCTGCGCCATGCGCTCCCCAAAAAACCCGGCCACGCCGATCACCGCCGTGTCGCCGGGTTCAAGGATATTCATCAGCGCCGCTTCCAGCACCGTTTCTTCCGAGCCGGGAATAATGAAGGTATCGGCGCTGCGCGTGTCCCACAGATGACGCAGCAGCGCCAGCGCTTCGTCCAGCACCTTCAGAAAGCTGGGATCGTTCGCCCCTTCAAGGATAGCGGTCAATCCTTCGTGCGCGCGCGGCGAAGCGTTGCTCAAATCCGGGCCTAAAAGCGTTCGTTCCGGTGGGTTCAAGCGCCCATACTTGACTGGCTCCGGCATTTACTTCAGCTCCTCGATCAGGAATTGGCCTTTTTCCATAATGTGCAAATCGTCCAGCCAGATTCCCATATTGCGGCAGGGAAAATCGATGTGCGCCTTCGAGACGTTCTGTCCCTTGAAGATTGCCGTGTTCGCGCCAAACGCGATCTGCATGTTGCCGTAGTACGATTCGTTGTCCTGCGTCGCCGGATCGCGCAGGTACATGCCCATCCGGTTCCAGTCGGCCCGGTCTTCGCAGCCCCAGCCGATATGGGCGATGCGGTAGGCCACGTCGTCGTGGAACGATTCGAACCAGTCTTCCAGGCTGCGCGCGTCCAGCCCGCCATCGATCTTGGTGATCTTGCCGTCGTGAATTTCCATCTTCACGGGCGAGGTCACGTAGCGGCCTAACCGCAGCATGATGTCGTTCACGTCCAGCACCAGCGTGCCGTTGGCGCTGTATTCGTCCGGGCCAATCGAGACCATGCCCGTCGGCCAGTTATCCCAGCGACCGGGTTCGTCTGCAAGGCTGTAGAGGTCGAGAACCACTTTGTCCTTGATGCTGCACGTCATGTCCGTGCCTGCCGCCGAGGTGATGCGCATGGTCGAGGCTTTCTTCGCTAGCGCCGCGCCCGCCTTGACGCGCGCGCGCAGCTTGTCCGTCGGGCGCAGCCGGAACAGTACGTCCTGGGGCTGACCGCAGCGCAGCACGCGCCCGCCGTTTTCCGTCGCCGCCGCGTTCAGCAGCGAATACGCGTGCGCGACTGTACTCACGCAGTCCAGCACCATGTCCACTTCTGACCAGATTTTCGCAATCACGCCGCGATCATTCTCCGGCACGGTTGTCGGCACCTGAACGTGAAAGGCTTCCGCGCCAATTTCCAGCGCCGCGCCGAGCGCCGCCGCCGGGTAGTGCGGCGTGGTATGGGTGTCGCTGTAAATCAGCAGCGTCTCACCGGGCTTGAGATTGCACAGTTCAAGCGTTTCGCGAAACAGCGGAACCAATTCGGTCGATGCTTCGTAGCTGATCGGAAAATCCTTCATAGAACCAATTCCTCCCCGAATGGTTGTTGCATCTTAGGTCTAATGAGTATAATGGTCATACCAGTATCGTAACATAACCACATGAGATACGCAAATAGTTTGTGCAAGGCCAATTTACGGCACGTCTGCTGACATGGGCGTTCGTAGGTGTAGACAAGCCAAAGCATAGCGTTTCAGGCGAGATTCCCAAAATGAACTGGCTCTATCGAGATACATCTGGCGCTGCTTTCGACCTGATTTCCGCATTCGAAAGGACGCTGCGGCTGTGCAACCTGAAGCCCGGTGAGCGCGTGATGGTTTACACCGACCATCACACGCCCCTGCATTATGTCGCCGCTGCATTGAGCGCCGCACAGAGGGTCGGCGCTGAGGTGTTTCAGGTGACCATCCCGATGGAGCAGGGAGAAATCCGGGGAGGCGCTGTGTGGGATTTGTGGCACAGCATCGATCTGGTCATCGACCTCGAATCGGTGGCGACCAGCGTATACCAGCCCTTACGAGTGAGCGCGCTGGCGGCGGGCGTGCGGATTCTACGCGTGACGCAGCCGGAAGATGTGCTGCTGCGGCTGCCGCCGGAACTGGAAGTTCGTGACCGGGTGCGCGACGCTGAAGCCCGGCTGCGCGCTGCCCGCGAGATGGCCGTGACTTCGCCGGGCGACGGCACATTCCCCGGCACGGAGCTAACCGTCAACGTCGAAGGGCGCACAGCGTTTGGCCTGTGGGGTGCTGCCGATCAACCGGGCAAATGGGATCACTGGTCGGTGGCGGTGGTCGTGGGCGGCGCGAACCGCCCGCGTACCAACGGCAGGCTTGTGCTGGAGATCGGCGATGTGCTGCTGCAAACCCAGCGCTACCTGAGCAGCCGGGTCATCCTGACGATAGAAGAAGGCGTCATCACGCGCATTGACGGCGGGATCGACGCGGCGCTGCTGCGCCAGTGGTTCGCGGCATGGAACGACGAGCGCGCCTATCAGATCTCACATATCGGCTGGGGCTGCGACCCACGTGCCGACTGGGGACGCATGGCGCGCAAGGAGGCGGGCGGCATTGGCGATGCCGAGTCGTTCGCCGGCGTGTTCCAGATCGCTTTCGGGCGCGATACCTCATGGTACATCGGTGGCGGCACAAACGACGTTGCCGCGCACATCGACTTCAACTGCCTGCGCCACAGCATCGCGCTGGACGGCAGGCAGATTACCGAAACAGGCAGGTTCGTTTAGTTTTGTCGGGCACTAGGTACATAGGAGCCTTATCATGATTAGCTGGCAATATCGGGATTCCATTGGTTCGGCAACAGACCTCATCACCCTGTTCAAAGGCGTGCTGGAACACTGTCAGCTCAAGCCGACCGAACGGATGCTGGTCTATGCCGACCACCACACGCCGCGCCATTACGCGGCGGCCTTCGTCGCGGCGGCACAGCAAATTGGCGCGGACGTGTTCCAGATCACCATCCCCACCCATCAGCCGGACGTGAAGGAAGGCCCGGTCTGGGATGCGTGGCACAACGTCGATCTGGTCATCGACCTTGAATCGATCACCACCAGCGTGTATCGCCCGCTGCGCGTGAGCGCGCTCGCGTCGGGCACGCGCGTTCTGCGCGTCACCGAACCGGAAGACGTGCTGTTCCGTATGCCGCCTGATCCAGTGGTGCGCGACCGCGCCAAGCGCTCGGAAGCGCTCGTCACTGCCGCGAAGGAGTTCCACATCACTTCGGAAGCCGGGACGGACATCACCGTGAATATCGACGGCCTGCGCTCGCATGGCATGTGGGGCGTGACCGATGAGCCGGGCATGTGGGATCACTGGCCGATGGGTCTGGTCGTCGTCGCCGCCAACCGCAAAGGCACGAACGGCAAAATCGTCATCGACGTTGGCGACATTCTGCTGGCGATTCAGCACTACGTCACCTCGCCGATTACCGTTCACGTCGAGGAAGGTATCATCAAGGCGATTGAAGGCGGCGTCGATGCCGCGCTGCTGCGCCAGTATTTCGCCAGCGGCCACGATCCACGCTCTTATGAGATCGCGCACGTCGGCTGGGGCTGCGAGCATCGCGCCGATTGGGGTCGGCTGGGACGCAAGACGC
Source organism: Phototrophicaceae bacterium (assembly GCA_035545875.1). Lineage (GTDB taxonomy): Bacteria > Chloroflexota > Anaerolineae > Aggregatilineales > Phototrophicaceae > Flexifilum. The sequence continues at coordinate 11,301 of DASZXN010000590.1, read as the reverse complement.
CGGGCGGCACGGACGACGCCGAATCGTTCTACGGCGACCTGCAAATTGCCTTCGGGCGCGACACCTCACCGCTGCTGCGTGGCAGCAACGATGTCAAAACGCACATGGATTTCGACTGCCTGAACGTCAACATCGACCTCGACGGCAGACAGATCATCGAGAAAAGCCAGTTCGTCATCGACGAATTGAAGTAGCTGCCATGAGCGCCGATCTGATCTTAACCGGAGGTGTTGTCCGCACCTTCGACCCGGCTATGCCGCAAGCGGAAGCGGTCGCGGTCGAAAATGGGCGGATCGTCGCGGTTGGCGCGAACGGTGACATCCTCGCACACCGACGACCAGGCACGCAGATCATCGATCTGCGCGGAAAAACGCTGCTGCCGGGTTTCATCGACGCGCATCAACACCTCATCTATATGGGGCTGTCGTTTCAGCAGGTTGATGCGACTGCCGGAGCCGTCTCGTCCATTAACGATATTGTGGGGCGCGTTCGTGACCGTTCTCATCACGTTGCCGGGGGCGAATGGATCGAAGGACGCGGCTATCACGACGCGCGTCTAGCGGAAAAGCGTAACCCGACTCGCGCTGATCTGGATCGCGCTGCGCCTAATCATCCGGTCTTTCTGACGCGCGTCTGCGGGCACATTATGTCGGTCAACAGCCGCGCGCTCGAACTGGCAGGCATCACCCGCGACACGCCCGATCCTTCTGGCGGTACGATTGACCGCGATCCGGCAACGGGCGAACCCACCGGCGTTCTGCGCGAAACCGCGATGCAGTTGATCCGCCGGGTCGTGCCGCTCCCTTCGTCTAGCATGATCCACGCGGCTATCGCGGACGGCGCGGCGCAAAACCTGCGCAACGGGGTGACGACCGTCTGGGAGCCAAGCATCGAGCCGGATCAGTTGGAAATCTATCGCACGCTCGACGCCAACGGCGAAATGCCGATCCGCGTGGCGATGGCGCACAAAAAAGTTCTGCGCAGCGGCGCGGACGTACCGATTCCGAAGCGTTTCAGTGGCGACTGGCTCAGTCTCTCGGCCATCAAGCTGTTTCAGGACGGTGGGTTCGGCGGCGCGACTGCCGCGCTGACGGATCCCTACGCTAACGCGCCGGAGACATCCGGTCAGTTGGTCTACCAGCAGGACGAACTCAACCGCCGCGCCAAAGAAATTCACGACGCCGGGCTGCGCATCAGCATCCACGCGATTGGCGACGCGGCGATTATCTCGGTGCTGGATGCGATTGAATATGCCGTCGGCGGCTCGACGGAAAACTACCGCCACCGCATCGAACACTGCGGCCTGCCGATCCCGCCGATGGCCGAGCGCATCAAGCGGCTGAACGTTATTCCCGTGCTTCAGCCCGTTTTCCTCTGGTACGACGGTGACGTTTACATGGAGCGGGTTGGGCAGTCGCGTTCGCGCTGGCTCTATCCGGTCAAGGAACTGCTTGACGCCGGGCTGAACGTCGCCCTCAGCACCGACGCGCCGGTCGTGCCGGACATTAATCCGCTGCTGGGCGTTTATGTGTCTGTTACCCGTCAAACGAAGATGGGGCCGCGTGTCGCGCCGAAGCAGGCGGTTTCGGTCGAAGAAGCGCTCAGGTCGTATACCATACGCGCGGCTTATGCCTGCGGCGAGGAGCAGGTTAAGGGCAGCATCACCGTCGGCAAGTTCGCGGATATGACCGTGCTCGGCGCAGACCCGATGCAGGTTGGCGTTGAAGAACTGCGCTCGATCCCGGTCGAAATGGTCATTCTCAATGGCCGGGTGCAGGAACGCTAACGCGGATTGGCCCGGCGCGAGCCAGCGTTTGAATTCACGCGCCACCCGATGAATTTTCGCTTTGCTTCCCTCTTTACAAAGCCAGAATGGTATGGAGAGGGAAAGCAAATTTGCGATTGGTACTAAAAACGACGTTCATGGCCGAGTCCGATTTGCTTGACAGGCCGTGATCCACTAGTCATAATACTGGTCATACCAGTAAACTGGGTTAACCGGAACGACAGAATTCTTTCCCCATCAGGAGGCAATCATGGTCGAAAAACTTCCTTTGAATTATGCGGCAACCGGGCAGCTCGTTCCGATGTTCAAAAAACATCTGGAGCTGTGTCAGGTTCACGAGGGCGAGAAAGTCCTGATCCACACCGATCCCGGCAGTTATCCGCACTACGCCGCCGCTTACATGGGCGCAGCGATGGAATTGGGCGCGGATGTATGGCAGGTCGTTCATCCGACGGGCGCGCCGGAAAAATCGGTGATCGAGGCATGGGAGCGCGCCGACATTGTGCTGGATATGTCTTCCGGCCCGCACGCCTACGGTCACATCATGCGCCGCGCGATGGACGCCGGAACGCGCCTCATGCGGATCGCCGTCGAAGAGAACGTCATGCGCAAGCTGTTCCCAACGGCAGAACTCAAACAGCGCGTGAAAGCCGGTCAGGAGATCATGCGCAAGGCCAAGACCATGCACATTACCTCGCCCGGCGGCACGGATTTGACCTTCTACAAGGAAGGCCGCGATCCGCTCGGCATTTACAGCGTCTCCGACGTACCCAGCCGCTGGGACATCTATCCGAGCGGCATGGTCAACTGCGCGCCGGAAGAATGGAAGGGCGAAGGCGTGCTGGTGCTCTCCCCGGCTGACCGGATGCTCGTGCTGAATCAGTATATCCACGACCCGATTTACATGGAGGTGAAGAACGGCGGCATCGTGCCGGAAAGTATTCGCGGCGGAATGCAGGCCGAACTGCTCAAGCGCTGGTTTGCCCAGTTCAACGCCGAAGAGTCGTATCACATCGCACACGTTGGCTGGGGCTGCGAGAAGCGTGCCAACTGGCTCAATCCCGGTCAGGAAAACGAGTGCTTCTACGCGAATATGCAGATCGCCTTCGGCTCGAACGTCGGTATCTTCCCCGGCGCGACCACGCTCACCAAGTCGCACATCGACTTCCCCTGCCTGAACAACAGCTACTGGTGTGACGACATCCAGATCATGGAAAACGGCGAGTTCGTCATCGACGAACTGAAGTTCAAGGGCGAGGTCGATGTGGCCGCTGAAACGGGTGGCAGCCACAACCGTAAAGGCTGATCGCCAGAGGAGCTAAGATGCCTGAAAAACTGCCATTGGACTATGCGGCCAGCGCTGAACTCGTGCCGCTGTTCAGGAAGCACCTCGAACTGTGCGCCGTTCACGAAGGCGAGAAGGTGCTGATCCACACCGATCCGGGAACGGTGCCGCACTTCGCCGCCGGCTACATGGGCGGGGCGATGGAACTGGGCGCAGACGTGTTTTCGACCGTTCACGCCAGCTACGAGCCGGAACGCAGCGTGATTGAAGCGTGGAAGCAGGCCGACCTCGTGGTGGACATCTCGTCCAGCCCGCACGCCTACGGCCACATCATGCGTGAAGCGATGGACGCGGGCACGCGCCTGATGCGCGTCGCGGAAACCGCCAACACGATGCGCCGCCTGTTCCCCACCGTCGAACTCAAGGAGCGGGTGCTGCGGGGCAAAGCGATCATGGAGAAAGCCGCGACCAGCCACATCACTTCGCCTGCCGGGACGGACGTAACCTTTTACCACAAGGGACGTAAGCCTTTTGGTATCTATGGCTTCTCGGATGTGCCCGCCCGCTGGGACGTGTTCCCCGCCGGGATGGTCAATGTCGCGCCGGAAGAGTGGCAGGGTGAAGGCGTGCTGGTCATCGCTCCCGCCGATTACCTGCTCGTGCTGAACCAGTACGTCCACGACCCGATTTATATGGAGATCAAAAACGGCGGCATCGTGCCAAGCAGCATCAAGGGCGGGATGCAGGCCGAACTGCTCAAGCGCTGGTTCGCGCAGTGGAACGCCGAGGAATCGTATCACATCGCGCACGTCGGCTGGGGCTGTGAGAAGCGCGCCAACTGGATGATGCCGGGGCAGGATCACGAGTGCTACTATGGCAACCTGCTGATCGCCTTCGGCTCGAACGGCGGCATCTATCGTGATGGCAAGACACTGACCAAATCGCACATCGATTTCGCCTGCCTGAACACGTCCTACTGGTGCGATGAGACCAAGATCGTGGCTGATGGCGAATTCGTCAGCGACGATTTAAAGTTTCAGGGTAAGGTCGACGTTCGCCGTCTGGATAACTAGCATCCATCATGTTTACGATTGTCTGGGACGAAACGCGCCGCCTGCCTGCCGATCAACTGCCTGCGGGTACGCAGCAGTGGCAGGGCGTGCGCGATCCGAACGTGTTCCTGTGGTGGCTGGAGGACGGCGACGCGCTCGCGGCAACGGCAGAAAAAGCCGGGATCGCGCGCGGACGTGTGCGCGTCCTCCAAACCCTCCGCGAATGGGATACACCAGCCCGCAGGGGGGCGCGGCTGGCGAACTTCGTCCTGCGCGAGATGACGCCCGCCTCGGTCGAGACATTCGTGCCGCTGCTGTTTGAGCATACCGAAAAGGTGATCGCCAGCCCCGGCTGTCTCGGCGACACGCTCGCCGCCGAGCGGGGGATTCCACACCATCTGCTGGGGATCACCTATTGGGAGAGCGCGGCGGCCTTCGGAGATTACATGGGGTGGGCATCCCAGCATTCGTGGAAAGGGGTCGTCGATCCGGTCACGGTCGACGTGCCGCTGCGTTTATTCGTCAAGCGAATTGATTGAGGTCAGCGAGGAAATCAATGGATACGGCGGCATTTGATTATCAGGCACGGTGTGAGCGCGTTCAGGAGCGGCTGCGCGCCGCCAACCTCGACTATCTGCTGGTCAGCCCATCGTCTGACCTGTTTTATCTGATCGGCCTCAACCGCCCGCAGTCCGAGCGTCTGACGCTGCTGCTGATCCCGCGCGAAGGCCGCATTCGGCTGGTGCTGCCGGCTTTCGAGCGCGCGCTGGCCGAGCCACTGGCGAAGTTCTTCGATCTCGTAACGTGGGAAGAAACCGAAAGCCCGACCGAGCTGGTCGCGTCGGTGCTGCCGAACCAAGGCAGCGGCCTGAAGCTGGGCACTGCCGACAAGATGTTCGTGCATTTCCAGTACAAGCTGCAAGCGGCGCTCCCCGACGCGACCTTTGTCTCCGGCGGAAGTGTGATGAACCCCGTCCGCATGATCAAGGAACCGCTCGAACTGGAATACCTGACACGCGCGGGAGCAGCCGCCGATCAGACCTTCCTCGAATTCCTCAAGTCGCCGATCATCGGCATCAGTGAGATTGAGGCCAAAGCCCGGCTTTACGATCTGATGGTCAAGTGTGGGCACGACGCGGGCGGCGGCGGGATCATCGGCGTGGGCGAAAACGGCGCATCGCCCCATCACCATGTCAGCGCCCGTAAGATCGCGCCCGGTGAAGGGGTCGTGGCCGATTTCGGCGGCACAGTTCACGGCTACTGGTCGGACATCACCCGAACCTTTTTCGTCGGCCAGCCGCCGGACGAGTTCCGCAAAGTCTACGACATCGTGAATCAGGCGAATCAGGCGGCGTTCGAGGCGGTCAAACCGGGAGTTACCGCCGAGTCGATTGATCAGGTGGCGCGCGGGCTGATCAGCAAAGCGGGCTACGGCGATGCCTTCCTGCATCGTACCGGGCACGGTCTCGGCTTTGACATTCACGAAACGCCTTACATCGTCGGCGGCGACAAAACCGTACTCGAAGCGGGTATGGTCTTCAGCATCGAGCCGGGCATTTATCTGCGCGGCAAGTTCGGCGTGCGCATCGAGGATATTGTCACCGTCACGGCGAATGGCGCGCGCCGCTTCAACCAATCGACACACGAATTACAAATCGTCACCGCTTAACAGCAGCGTCCGCGACTGACTGGAACCCGAGGAAAGCTCAGAGGCTGCCTCGATCAGACTGATGCGATTAAACCGGGGCTGCCCGTCATTCTCCCTGAAGGAGAATTCGATGCTCCGGAGCGGGATACGGCAAGCACCTGATACGTTCGAAGATCACGCCCGATGTTGTTCTATCTGGCGTAGGTCTTCGGGTGTGTTCAGGTTAATGAAGGATCTCAGTTGGGGATCAAAGCGACGCAGATCAGGTTCTGCGACGTAGCAGGTTTGAACGGTAGGAAGAAAATCGGCGATTTTCAGGCGATCCTGCTCCAACGCGCGAAGCAGCGGAGCCAGACAGGTTTTGCTGTAGACTGAGTGTAATCCCTCCGGTCGTCCGGCAATCAGCGGAACGACGGCAGCGCCGCAGCGCCGCTGCATCAGCAGATAGGCGAGCAGCGTCGGGTTGAGCAAGGGCATATCGCAGGCAACACAGAGTATGTAGGCAGTCGGACTGTGGTACAGCGCGGTGTATACACCGCCCAGTGACCCTTTCCCCGGCAATTGATCGCTGAACACGGGCAGGTGAAACGCCTGATAGCGCTCCGGCTCATTGGCAATGATGATTGTCGGCAGCGCCAGCGTCGAGACGCGCTCAAGCACGTGATCGATCAGAGGGCGATCATGCAAGCGGACAAACGCTTTGTCGCTGCCCATCCGGCGCGAACGCCCACCCGCCAGAACCGCGATGGTCGCATCGATCATAGCGAAACACGCGCGGTATTTATTTCGGGGACAGCTTTCGTCCCCTCGTCAAGTGCCGACCAGTAACGCTCTCCGGCGCAGGCTGGGCAGACGATCCGACCGTCTCGGACAACCTCGCGCTCATTGATGATCTCCTCGCCGCAAATCGAGCAGTTCACGCGCACGCCCGGCTGACTGATCAGCGCCTTCAGGGAAAAGTTCAGGCGGACTTCCTGTAGCTGAAACAACTCATCGTCGGGCATGACCTGATAAGCCGCCAACTGCGCCCGCCAGTGGCTCGCGCCTGCCGGGGCAGACGGCAGGGCACGTATGCGCGCCAGTGGATGCGGGACGATGCGCACGGCACGCTCGCTCACGGTATCGACGAAGGTCGCCGCGACTTTACCATCATCGATCAGGCGCAAAGTGCGGTGTCCGAGCGAACAACCAGTGGCAACCATGACGCCATCGGCAAAACAGCCATCCGTTTCGACGAATGTGTACAGACGTTTGTCCCTTTGTGGCAGTTCAAGAGCGAGCAGCTTTCCGGCGAGCAACCCCATCCGTACGCCAAGTATCTGACGCGGGCAGAGATGATCGTGACGAGCAGCGGTTTGCGTAAGCAGGTCAGATAGATTGGACATGATCTTTGCTCCCCAAAATTCAGGCAATCAGGCGCTCATTGGGATCGGCACAGCGGTCACGATGAATCACGAGGAACCCAACTGCGTCGAGATCGACGTAGAGAAAAGGCAGATGACACGGCGCAGCGCCATTTTTCCGCTCGCCCGCTGTGCTGAAGCGACTGCCATGACCGGGACAGGTAAACCCAGCGTCGGTCAGACGCACGAGACCGCCCAGATGCGGGCAGTGGGCGTCGATGGCATAAAAACCGAGTTCGTCACGACAGAGCCACGCCTGTACGTCTTCAACGAGTACGCGCGTTCCCGCCCGGTATTGGCGCGGCGATCCTGCGGTCGGCACCGTCGGCAGATGGGCGATCTCCGGCTGCGACGACGCGAAAGCCTGCAAAAATTCGCGGCGGTTCACGGCGGTTCTCCCTCATTGATGTTGTGGCATTGGTGGCAGGATGCGCTGGACTGGTCATTCGGGTCTTGCTGGCATTTCGATCCCTGCACCAGCGGTACGACGTAGCTTTTCCCGGTGACTTTTCCGGTCAGTATCCACTGGCCGTTGACGAGGCGGACGTTGTAGAGCGGTTCGCCGCGATCCGTGACCATGATCGTGTCGCCGACGACCAGCGGCACAAGCGCGTTGAGGTTCGCCAGCGTCATCGCCATATCGTCGGGCGACGCGACAACCTCCGAGAGCGGCGGCCCGTCGAGCGTGCCGTGACAGGTTTTACACTGGATGTACTGGGCCTCGGAGCGATTGTTGTAGAGCACGCCGTCGCCCATGATCTCATTCTGGGTATGACAGTCGATGCAGTCGAGGTCAACCTCGCAGTGGGTATACTGGCCGATTGGCTGATAGTAAGCGTGAATGCGATCCACGATTTGCGCGTCCGGGTCAGCAGGCAGGTCGGTACGCTCGTGGAACGTCATGGTGCGCAGATCGTAGTTGCCCCGGTTGTGGCAGTGATCGCATTGGGTATAAGGAATGGAAGTCGTGAAGGTATGCGTTTCGGGATGCCCCGGCTCGGTTTTGGAGATGGTCGGATCGCCGCCCTTGTACAATCCATCGTCGGCGTAGAGGACATGGCAGGTCGCGCAGCCTGTGCTGCGATAGAAATAATCGGCGTGCTGCGGTTCACTGGAGATGTGGCAGGACTGGCAGTTGCTGGCAAATTCATGCACCGGCAGCGGGTCACTGGGGGCAGGGCTGAAGGTTTGCAAATCGCCGACGGCCTGAGCTGCATACTGCGCCGCAGCATCCGCCTGCAAGCCATAAGCGCGACGAATCAGGGTGATCGCGCCCGTATAGGTGTTCATGATGTCGCGCTGAACCAACAGTACCTGCGCCGCATGACAGTTGCCGCAGTATTTCTGCGCGTTGTCGGGGCTGGCCGGGTTCACGACCATCCCGGTGTGGGCAGTGGTTTCGTCCACCGCGAGCGCGTCTCCGCCGTGACACGAGACGCAGCCGAACTGTGCGATACTGTGCGACGGGCTGATCGCCTCGATTCCGTTGTGGCAGGTCAGGCAGCGCTCTGGCTGCCCGGTCTGCGCAGGCGTGATCGTGATCACCGTTGGGCGCTGTAAGGTTAGCACGGTAATCACGATCACGAGCAGCACGCCAATGCTCGCAACCGCGAGGACTGCCCAGCGCGTTTGTTCCTGATCGGTACGCAGCCTGCCCAACACGATCTTAGTTCAGCTTCTCAGTGATCTGCGCCTGGCGGCGCACCCGATCCCGCAGGACGGAGCGCATCAGGTCGAGCGCCTGCATCACCCGGTCGTCCGTGAGCGCATAATAAACCGCCGGGCCTTCGCGCGTGGCAGAAACCAAACCCCGCTCGCGCAGTACGCGCAGGTGGCGCGATACCGTTGGCTGCGGGAGATCAAGCTCCGCTGCCAGATCGGTCACGTTGCGCGCACCCTCGTTGAGCGCGTAAAAGATCATCAGGCGAATCGGGCTGCCGAGCGCATCGCATACCTGCTCGTGCAAGAGCGTCAGTTCTTTAATCAGTTCTGCGTCCATCGCACTTTCCATCCCTCCGTTGACCTATTCACATTATCGAATAAGCGATTAGCCGCGCCTACCGCAATTCGACACGATTTGGAACTGTCATTTGTCACCTTTTGCGATTTCTGCGCTTTTTGTGACAAATTGCACGGATCGATTGTGACGTGCTGCACTACCTGAGCCGGGTTTCCCGGCGTAGTCTGTGGATATGGGCTTATGCGGATAAGCGCATAAGCCCCAGCGCGGCAGCCGCGTTATTTCTGTCGTGTTGAAAGTACCGGCTGCCAGCCTCGCAGCATTGTCTTCTGCAAGGAGCAGGTATGCAGCGCAAAAAATCCTTTTTCCTGACCACGTTGGGCGGATTCATCCTCATCCTCGGACTTTTATTTTGGGTGACAGCAGTTCAGGCGCAGTGCGGCTCGCAGACCTCCACCTGCAAGAACTGTCACGAGGTGCAGGGTCAAGACCCGGTGAACAACGACGGGACGGCCTGGCACCCAGCGCACGCTTTTGGCGACTTCTGCTACCTCTGCCATGCCGGAAACCAGCAGGCGACCACTAAGGCCGCCGCACATCAGGGCATGGTCGATCCGCTGTCCGACATTCAGGCGTCATGCGCCTCGTGCCATCCCAACGATACGGAACAGCGCGCCGAAATCTACGCCAAAGTGCTGGGCGTCAAGATCGGGAACAGCGGCGTTAATCCCGCGCTGGCGACACTGGTACTCACGCCTGTGACAGTGACAACGGAAGCGGCAGCGACACAACAGGCCGCCGCGATCCCGGTTGCGACCCAGGGGAACGCCTGCCCTGTCTCGAATACCCAGCTCGCGGTGGACGATCCGAACGTCGTGGACTACGCCCAGCTTTACAATCAGGTCGTCCTCGGCCAGCAGCCGGTCAACTGGGGCAACCTCGCGCTGGTCGGGCTGATCGGTTTGGTGACGCTGGGCGGCGGTGGCTTCGTGATCTTCAACGAGGTCAAGCTGCATCGCGCGCGCGAGGTTGCCGTTCAGGGGGAATATCCGCAGGACGTAGTGGAACTGCTGCCCGCGCTGACTAACCTCAAGGCCAGGAGCCGCAAATCGCTCAAGAACATCCTCGATAACCCGGCGAAATCGGACAAGGTGCTGGGACTGATTGATGAAGTCGTTTCCGACGACAACCCGAAGGACTCAAGCCAATGAAACGCATCCTGAATTACATCCGCAAGGACGAGTGGTCGCCGTATGCAGCGGGCGTGCTGCTCGGCATCGTCGCCATTCTCGCCGTCTGGCTGACGAATAATCTGCTCGGCGCATCGGGAGCATTCGAGAACCTGGCCGGGATGATCGGCCAGGCGGTCGCTCCCAGCGCCTTCAACACTATGTACTTCAACTTCATCATGCCGCCGGGGATTACGTGGGGCGTCGTCCTGCTGATCGGCGTGTTTTTCGGCGGAATGCTTGGCGCGGCGACCAGCGGCACGCTCAAGTGGGGTAAGAAAGACGGCGCGAACAGTGACCGCCAGTGGCAAGCGATTTTCGGCAAACAAACGTGGAAACGCTGGCTGATCGCCTTCGTCGGCGCGGTCGTGCTGGAATACGCCGCCGGAATCGCGGGCGGCTGCACCAGCGGCCTCGCCATTTCCGGCGGGATGCTGCTTGCACCGTCGGCCTTCCTGTTCATTGCCGGGATGTTCGCCGCTGGCATCGTGACTGCCCTGATCATCTATCGTAAGAGGTACTAATCATGACCTACGTGATCGCGTTGTTCCTCGGCGTGGGCTTCGGCTTCGCGCTCAACAAAGCCGGACTGACCCAGTACCACAAGATCGTCAACGTATTCCGCCTGACCGATCTGGCGGTGCTGAAATTCATGATGACGGCGCTGGTCGTCGCAATGAGCGGACTGTATCTGCTGCGCGGCCTCGGTCTGGTGACCTTCCCAAATGTTCCGGCGACTTACGTGGTCGGCAATATTGTCGGTGGGTTGATTTTCGGCGTCGGTATGGCCGTGAGCGGCTTCTGCCCCGGAACGTGCGCGGCAGGCGCGGGTGAGGGCAAGCTCGATTACCTGATCCCCGGCATCCTCGGCTTTTTCGTCGGCGCCGTGATCTACGGTCTGACCTATCCGACGGTATTTCCGGCGATTTCGTCAGTTG
>DASZXN010000589.1:0-3996 GCA_035545875.1 Phototrophicaceae bacterium | reverse complement strand
GATGCTCGCCAAAAGCGCGTCGTCGGTGCAGTCGGTCGTCGGCGTCCTCGGATACTAAAGTAAAGTTGAAAGACGAAAGTAGAAAGTTAAAAGTGAGAGCGAATCTTCCCCCCGTTACTTTTAACTTTCCACTTTGAATTTTGCTATAAAGAGAGGCGCGGATACTTGCCGCGCCTCTCTTTATTTTTTGCGCACCTCGACGATTTGACCCTCAGCAGCACGCAGCAGACGTTCCCACAGCGCCGCGCCGATCCCCGTGCGCTCGTAACCGCGCGCGAGAATCACCTCGACGTGCAGGCGATCCAGCTCGCGCATGGCAGCGAACAAATGCGCGGCAACCTGTTCCAGATCAGCGCCGAGGCTGACCGTGATCGCAGGGATGTTCTTGAACAAATCGGCGTTCGCATCGGGCACAAGCACGCCGACGCGAACGCCCTCGCTCGTGAAAATCCGCGCATCGGTTTGCATCTGACGCAGCGTCTCCGGCGAACCGTCGCCGTAGAACATCAGCCGGGCGCGCGGCGAATAGTGCTTGAGCATCATGCCGGGGGCAGGCTTGGCCTGATTGTCATCCGTCATTTCAAATTGATCGCCGGTGACGAAGCCGAGCGCCTCAAAGCGTTCCGGCTGGATCGCGCCGTAGCGCAGAATGCGCGGCGGATCGCTGGTCACGTCCACAATCGTCGATTCGATGCCGAAGGTCGCAGCACCGCCGTCGAGAATCAGATCGACGTGGCCTTGTAAATCTTCGCGGACATGTTCGGCAGTCGTGGCGCTCGGTCGGCTGAAGCGATTGGCGCTCGGCGCGGCAATCGGCACGCCTGCGGCTTCAATCAGCGCGTGCGCGACTGGATGGCTTGGTATGCGCACGCCGACCGTAGCCAATCCAGCGGAGACGTTCGGCGGGATGTTCGGGCTGCGCTTGAGCACCATCGTCAGCGCGCCCGGCCAGAGCGCGGTCAATTCCTGAGCAATCGGAGGTAATTCGAGCGCGACCGAGGGCAGTTGATCGACGGAAGCAAGGTGGACGATCAGCGGGTCAGCGTTCGGGCGTTCTTTGGCGCTGAAAATCCGCTCGACGGCAGCGGAGTCGGTCGCGTTCGCGCCGAGACCGTAGACGGTTTCGGTCGGGAAGGCGACCAAGCCGCCCGCGCGAATCACGTCGGCGGCTCGCGCGATGATGTCGGCTTCGGGATGTTGTGGATCGACGCGCAGGAAGCGCGTTTCAGCGGCGTAACGCATGAGGCAGCTTTCGTTTTCGGCTGATCTTAGTGCCGCCGCCGCAAAAGAAAAGGGCGAATCCTATACGGATTCGCCTTGATTCCACCGCAGCCTAGCCGCGAACAGGCTGGCGCGCGTGTTGACCTTCGGCGATCTCCTCGATCAGCTTGCGATTGAAGGCCGGAATATCCGGCACGTTGCGGCTCGTGACCAGCCCATGATCGACCACCACTTCCTGATCGACCCAGTTCGCGCCCGCATTGCGCAGATCACTTTGCAGCGACGGGTACGAGGTCATTTTACGGCCTTGAACGCCGCCCGCTTCGATCAGCGTCCAGGGGCCGTGACAAATGGCGGCAATCGGCTTGCCTGAATTGACGAAGGCGCGGACAAATTGAACGGCCTGCGGATTGATGCGCAATTTATCCGGGTTCATCACGCCGCCGGGGAGGACGAGCGCATCGTAATCAGCAGGATTGGCGCTGTCGAGCGTCACATCGACGCTGACTTCCTGCCCCCATTCCTTTTGATCCCACGCCCTGACCTTGCTCTTTTCCGGCGAGATTACGACGGGCTGCGCGCCTGCCTCTTGCAGCGCCTTGCGTGGTTCGAGCAGTTCGGCCTGCTCAAAGCCGTTGGCGACCAGCATGGCGACCTTTTTCCCTTGCAATGACTGAGTTTGATGTTGAGTCATGCTTCCCACTCCTCATCTTTGAAACGGTACTCAAATGCGATTTGTAATCACATTACAAAGAACATTATAGACCAATTTGGGCGAACGCGGTATGAAAAGCCGATGAGGATTGAGGGGAAAAATTCTTAGGGCGAGGCGCGCTTGTCGTTGAACTGCCACGTGTTCGTCGCTGAGTTGTAGAGCAGTTCGATGTAGGGATCGCTGTCTACACCGGAACGCGCGCCGGTGTTCATGACATAGTACAACTGCGCGTAAACGACTGCCTGAGCGCCACTTTCCGACACCACCGAAACCGTGCCAAAATCGACGTAATTGACGCTGTTCCACCAATCGAGATAGCCGGAATAATTGTAATTCGGCGCGCAGCAGTTGAATTTCTGCTTGAAAGCATCGGTCAGGAGCGGCCAACTGAGGTCGTAGCGCTGCTGGCTGACCAGTTGATAGTAAGTGCGCACGGTTTGATCTGGCGGCGGCAAATTTGCCAGATTTTGTGTCGTTGTGGCGGAAAGTGTCGGACTCACAGGCGAATTGACAGGTGGTAAAGGTGTTGGTGCAGATGGACTGACGACTGCGGTCGGATTTTGTGCTACAGGCTGATCGGTCGGCGTGGTGTTGGACGCGATGCTGTTGGAAAACGAGATCAGCACCGCCGCAATCACGATGGTAACGACCAGACAGGCCGCCAGCCCGACCAAAACAGCCGCGCCACCCAGCAGCCAGATTGGGCGAATGCGTGATGGCGGTTCGTTCATGATCGGTTAGCCTAAGTGAGCGCCAATAAAGGCTTCGTGACCGCGCAGAAATTCGCCCATACTGACGGGCTTGCGGCCTTCCAACTGAACACGATCCGGCGCGTAGAGGCCATCACCCGTACCGACTGCCGCGCCGTCGCCCGACTTGACGACCTGACCCGGCTCGGCGCTGCCTCTGACGATCTTGCCGGAGAGAATTTTCAACTGCTGACCGTCCCACGCGGTAAACGTGCCCGGCCAGGGCGTGAAGGCGCGGACGGTGCGCTCAATCTGCGCGGCGGACTGCGCCCAGTCGATCCGGCCTTCTTCTTTCTGGATGCGCGGCGCGAGCGTTGCCAGATCGTTGTTTTGCGGCTGCGGCGGAATCGTGCCGTCGAGATAACCGGGCAGCGTCTCGATCAGCAGATCAGCACCGAGTTCCGCCAGCTTGTCGTGGAGTGACGCGCCCGTTTCATCTGGCGCGAGTGGAATCGCGCGCTGACTGAGCATCGGCCCGGTGTCGAGTCCGGCGTCCATCTTCATAATCGTGATGCCCGATTCGGCGTCTCCGGCGCGAATGACGGCCTGAATCGGAGCCGCGCCGCGCCAGCGCGGGAGCAGCGAGGCGTGAACGTTGATCGATCCGTGCGGCGGGAGGTCGAGGACGGCCTGCGGCAAAATCTGACCGAAGGCGGCGACGACGTAAACATCGGGCGTCCACTGCTTGAGGATCTCAATGGCTTCGGGACGGCGAATCTTCTCCGGCTGAAAAATCGGAATGCCCGCGTCGAGCGCGACCTGCTTGACAGGCGACATCTGCACCTGATGCCCGCGACCCGCCGGGCGATCCGGCTGCGTGATCACGCCGATCACATGATGGTGCACGATCAGGCGCTTGAGAACCGGAACCGAGAAATCGGGCGTACCCATGAAAACCACGTCAGCCAAGAGAAACCCTCGCAAAGTTAGATGTCAATCATAAAGTGCAGAAAGGGCACAGCACGCTGCGCCCCAACAATTTCCTGGACGCGAAGTCTAGTATTTCAGGTCGAGTGATGTGCAGTCGATAGTCTGCGCCGCGATAATCTGGGCGGCGGTTGGCTCGTCATTGCGAAATGCCTGAAAGCTGCCGCTAACGATGCCCGTATTGCCGTTCAGAAAGTCGCCAATGACGAAGCAGCCGTTGTAAGCCGTGATGCTGCCGTCGGTGCGCTGGCCGACCAGCACAATCGGCATCAGACCGCTGAGATAGCCGTGTCCCATACTGGCTCCGGTCGCGTCGAAAACGCCGGGATAGGTGTCAATCCAGGTGGTGTCGGCATAGCCGTTGGCGAAATTGGCAAAGGTCTG
>DASZXN010000588.1:0-2111 GCA_035545875.1 Phototrophicaceae bacterium | reverse complement strand
CGATCTGTGGATCGAGTCGGCACGGAGTTGGCTCGCTGATGCGCGCTGCGGCTTTTTCGCCGCCGAGCGCGAGGACAGCGTGATCGGCTACATTGTCGGCTGGCTTCAACCGCGACCGGGTATCATGCCAGAGCAAATCGGGCTGATCAACGAGATGGCAATCGACGCGCACGGCTATTATGGCGGCGTCGGACGCACATTGGTCGAGGCGCTGCGCGGCTGGTTCGCGGAGCGCGGCGTGGCGCAAACGGTCGTCTGGGTGCCGCATTACGATGCGGTCGCGCAGGCTTTCTGGCGGTCGTTAGGGGCGGCAGAGTGGGTGGACGTTCTGTGGATAAAGTGATCATTCGTCAGGTGCAGGCCGAAGATATGGATGCAGTGGCGCGGCTGTGGCTGGCGCTGGTTGAGTATCATCGCCAGTTGGACAGCGATTTGCCGCCTGCCGCGCCGCAGGGCGCGAAACGCTACGCCCGCCGCCTGATCGAGCGGCTCGACGACCCCATGTCGCGCGTGCTGGTCGCAGAGACTGAAGGTAAGGTCGTTGGCTATGTGCTCGGCGTCGTGGTCGATCTCGCCCCGGAGATGTTCGCGCAGGAAGCCAGCGGCTTTCTGGCCGACATCTTCGTCGATGAAGCGTATCGACGCGAAGGCGTCGGCAAAGCGCTGGTCGATGGGCTGGCCGACTGGTTCCGCTCGAAAGGACTGCACTATTTCGAGTGGCACGTCGCGGCGCGCAACGACGCGGGTATCGCCTTCTGGCAGACGATGGGTGGGCGCGAGGTCATGCTCCGTATGCGCGCAGAGTTAGATTCCAAACCGAGTAATCCGTAGGGCGAGGCACGCCTCGCCCCTGCATATCCTCATACAATATACACGTAGGGGCAGGTTTTAAACCTGCCCCTACAAAAGAACCGAACTTCATAGGAGAAATCTATAATGACCGATCTCCTGTATCAAACCGACGCTTATCTGAAAGAATTTGACGCTGTTGTCACCGGGCTTGACGCGGAAAAACACGGCGTCCTGCTCGACCGGACGGCGTTCTATCCCGGCGGCGGTGGTCAGCCCAACGATCTCGGCGAGATGTACGCCGGGGATACGGTCTACAAGCTCGCCAAAGTCGAGAAGGGCAACGTTCACATCATCGACGGCGGCGATTTGCCAGTAGTCGGCACGAAAGTACATGGTGTGCTGGATTGGGATCGACGCTACAAGCTGATGCGCACGCACACCGCCATGCACATCCTCTGCGGTGTTGTCTGGCGCGACTATGGCGCGAGCGTCACGGGCGGCAACATGGAACCGCTCGAAGGCCGCATGGACTTCGAGTTCGAGCGGATGCAGAAGGAACTGGTCACGGAAATCGAGCAGAAAATCAACGCCGAGATCGCGGCGGCGCGCGAGGTGCGCGTCAAAATTCTGCCGCGCGCCGAAGCCTTCGCCATCCCTGATTTGATCCGCACGAAAGTCAACCTCGTGCCGGAAGGCATCCCCGAAATTCGCACGCTCGAAATTGTTGGATTGGATTTGCAGGCCGACGGCGGCACGCACGTCGCCAATACGCGCGAAGTCGGGCACATGCGCGTCACCGATTACAAGAGCAAGGGCGGCATCAACAAGCGCATTTACGTCGCTATTGAGGATGCCTGAGTCATGAATCTGCTTATCCGCCAGATCAGTAAGGCGATTGACGATTTCGTTATCTTCCTCGGCCCGGCACGGACACGCGCGCTGTTTCTGGTCATCGCGCTGACCGGGCTGATCAGCCTGATCCTGAACGCCTTTAGCGGCGCTTGGGTCACGCCCGTTCAGAGCGTGCTGGTGCTGGTGGCCGTCGCGGGTGCGGCGGTGATCATTGGCGGAAAGCTCGATCAGTACGAGCGTGGTCGGTGGGCGGGCATTCTCGCGCCCGCGATTGGTCTGCTGATTATCGCGGTGCTGTTCCTGCCGCAGTATGGATTAGCGCTCTTTGGCGCAGCGGTCGGCTGGATCGTGGCAGGGGCGTTTCTGTTTCGGGCGCGCGGGCCAGTGCAGTATCAGGACGCGATCAAGGCGCTGCGTAAAAGCGATTACGCCGAAGCCGTCAAGTCGATGGACATCCTGATCAAGCA
>DASZXN010000587.1:0-8735 GCA_035545875.1 Phototrophicaceae bacterium | reverse complement strand
ACTGTGATGAGAAGTGGGGCGAACTCTGGGATCGCTTCACGCCGGGAGTCGATTACAGCGGCCTTGAGGACGTGAAGGTGACGGGCTGGCAGCGCAAGCTGCACATCTTCCAGATTCCCTTCTACTACGTCGATTACGGCATCGCCCAGTTAGGCGCGGTGCAGGTCTGGCGCAACTCGCTGCGCGATCAGGCCAAAGCGGTCGCGGATTATCGCAAGGCGCTGGCGCTCGGCGGGACGGTCACGCTGCCCAAGCTGTTCGAGACGGCGGGCGCGAAGTTTGCGATGGACGCCGCGACGCTCAAGGAAGCGGTCGATCTGATCGAAGCGACGTGCGAGCGACTCGATCCGGCATAAAAATCAGAATTTGAACCGCCAAGATCGCCAAGAGAGAAGAAAAGAGGGCACGATATATCGTGCCCCCATGCGCATCAATTTAAGGTTCTATCGCACCGCCGTCGCTCGCGCTGCCCGACGCTCGAAGCGTCGGGCTAGTCAACCCAAGCCTGCTGAAGCAGGCTGGTGAGCCTGGATGAACGGTGATCAGCCCGCTTCAGCGGGCTTGAATTCCTAGCCGGAGGCTTCGAGCCTCCGGCGATGCAAGCGGAATTGCTCCTCAAATTGCTTAACTTGATGCGCATGGGCACGATATATCGTGCCCCTACAATCCTGTTCCGATTACGGTCGGGTAATCGCCGTCGCTCGGCGCATTGATTTCTACAGGTGAATCGCATAGGATAGGGGGCGTTTTCCGAGAGTCGGGGCGCTATGACCTTCACTTCCCCTGAGTTCGTGATCTTTTTCGCCGCCTTCGTGCTGATCTACTTCTGCATCGCGCATCGCTTCCGCTGGATACTGCTGCTGCTCGCCAGCTACTTTTTCTACGCTTACGGCAGCGGTATTTACGTCGTGCTGATCCTGTTCTCGACGCTGGTCGATTACACCTCGGCGCGGCTGATGGGGCGCACGACGAACAAGCGGCGGCGCAAGCTGTTCCTGAGCGCGAGCCTGACGGTCAATCTCGGCACGCTGTTCCTGTTCAAATACTTCAACTTTTTCAACCAATCGTTTTCGTCGCTGGCGCACATTCTGGCGGTGAGCTACCCGATCAGCGGGCTGAATCTGATTTTGCCGGTCGGCATCTCGTTCTACACTTTCCAGTCGATGGCCTACACGATTGACGTGTATCGCGGCGTGGTCGAGCCAGAGACGAACCTCGGCATCTTTGCGACCTTCGTCGCCTTCTTCCCGCAGTTGGTGGCCGGGCCAATCGAGCGGGCGAAACACATGATCCCGCAGTTTCGCCGCAAAGTGACCTTCGATCAGGAGCGCACGATTGAGGGCTTACGGCTGATCCTGTGGGGTGCGTTCAAGAAGATCGTGATCGCGGATCGGCTGGCAATTTACGTCAACACGGTTTACAACTCGGCGGGGAATTACAGCGGCGCACCGCTGATCGCCGCGACGATCTTTTTCGCCTTCCAGATTTACTGCGACTTCTCCGGTTACACCGACATTGCCATCGGCACGGCGAAAATCCTCGGCTTCGACCTGATGCAGAACTTTCGCCAGCCGTATTTCGCCACCTCGGTACAGAATTTCTGGGCGCGCTGGCATATCTCGCTTTCCACGTGGTTCCGCGATTACCTGTACATTCCGCTCGGCGGCAACCGTGTGCCCTTTCCGCGCTACCTGCTCAATCTGATGATCGTGTTCGTGGTCAGCGGCCTGTGGCATGGCGCGGCCTGGACGTTCGCCATCTGGGGCGCGCTGCACGGCCTGTTCATGGTGATCGAGGCGATTTTGAAACGCGACGGTCGTTTGCGCGCGCCGCCGACGCTCGTCAAAATCGTGATCACCTTCGCGCTGGTGACCTTTGCCTGGATTTTCTTCCGCGCCAACACCTTCGAGGACGCGCTCTACGTCGTGACGCACCTGTTCGCGTTCACGGGACAAAGCCTGACCGATCCGTTTGCGACCGGGCTGCTCGGCGCGCACGCCGAGTTCATTCTCGCGTGCGGGCTGATCGTGTTCCTGATCGCCGTCGATTACCTGAGCGCGCGCTTCAGCTTCGATCAACTGCTGCGCGCGAGTCCGCTGGTGCTGCGCTGGGCGATCTACTACGCGGCAGGTGCGGCGGTGATTTTCTCTGGCTGGTACGGCACGGGCGCGCCGCCGTTCATTTATTTCCGGTTCTAAAGCGACTTTGGGATCAGAATTTACATGGGAAATTTGAATGTAGGGGCGGGTTTTAAACCCGCCCCTACGGAAGAAAAACCTGCTGCGGCGGTGATTGAACCTCAAGCCAGGCAGCGAAGCAGGCGGCGCTTCCTGCTCAAGCTGATCCTGTTTGTGCTGCCGTTCGCGCTCGCGTTTTTCGTGCTAACCGGATTCCTGATCTACACGGGCGAGGCGATGCCGCTCTGGTTGGTGGCGCGCATTCAGATGACCGACTCGCCCGTGCTGTATCGCCCGCGCTACGGCGACCGTGACCCGGAGTTCAAGATGATTTCCGCCAATCTGCGCCAGCCGCAGGTCATGACGCTCGGATCGTCGCGCGTGCTGCAATTCCGCTCGCTCTTCTTCGACAAAGACCCGCACGCCTTCTACAACGCGGGCGGCCCCGGCTGGACGCTCGATCAGGTACAGCAGGTGCTTCAGGGTTTGACCTTCACGCCCAAAGTCGTGATCATCGGCCTTGATCAGCCCTGGTTCAACGACGCTTACGTCAACGACTCGCCTGTGCCGCCGCCGACCAACGATTTCGCCAATATCTTCATGATCAACCGCAGCTTCTTGCAGGATGTGGTCGCGGGGCAGGAGTTCGACATCGGGCACTACCTCAAGCGCGTCGAGCCGGGGCATGGCGGGCTGGCGCTTGGACTACGTGCCATTCGTGACGGACATGGCTTCCGCAACGATGGCAGCGAGCAGTACGGCGATTTCCTCGTCGCGCATTGGCTCGACATGCCGACCGAGCGCCGCCATCACCTCGACATGCTGCACGCGGGTCAGGATATGTACGTCGATGGCGATACCGTTTCGCCTTCGCGCTTGCAGCAGCTCAACGATGTGCTGGCGTGGTGCCAACAGCGCGGCATTTTCGTGATCGGCTTCCAGCCCTCGTTTATGCCGAGCCTGTACCCCCAGTTGATCGGTGACGGCCAGCACACCTACGTGACCAAACTCGATGCCGCGATCCAGCCGATCTTTCAGAAGTACGGAGATGCCTATTTCAACTTCGCCGATAGCAGCAAGCTCGGCGCGACCGATGACGACTTTTTTGACGGCTGGCACGCTTCCGAGCAGATCAACATGCGCCTGTACATGCAGATGCTCAAGGCGCTGCCCGATCCACTGGGGCAGTATTCCGATTTGAGCTTCCTGCAAACGACCGACGCCAACGTCAAGGACACGTTTGAGGTGTTTGGGAACCGTGTGTCGTAAAAGCAAAAAGATTCAACGCAAAGGCGCAAAGACGCAAAGGAAATTACCAGAAGGCGTATCAGCTATCGCTACACTGATGATTGCGACGAGCAGTCATACGCGCTATGATGGCTCATGACGGGTCGAAACGTCTCGAAAGGAGCCGCTACGATGGTGCTTA
Source organism: Phototrophicaceae bacterium (assembly GCA_035545875.1). Taxonomy (GTDB): domain Bacteria; phylum Chloroflexota; class Anaerolineae; order Aggregatilineales; family Phototrophicaceae; genus Flexifilum. Next base: position 5,129 of record DASZXN010000587.1, on the reverse strand, counting down.
GAATGCACGAAATCTCCGAGGGGAATCATCGCATCCTCAATCCGTTTACTGAAGAAAAGCTGATGCTGCTGGGCGAAATCTGCCGCCTGAAGGCCGGGATGCGCCAGCTTGATCTGTGCTGCGGCAAAGCAGAAATGCTCTGTCAGTGGGCGCGGCGCTGGGGCATTGAAGGGATCGGTGTGGACATCAGCAAGGTCTTTTTGGCGGCGGCACGCGAACGAACCGCTGAATTGGGCGTCGAGCGCCGGATCACGCTAATCGAGGCAGATGCGGGCAAGTACGTCGCGGAGGCACAGAGCTTTGACGTGGTAAGCTGCATCGGCGCAACCTGGATCGGCAATGGGCTGGTCGGCACGCTCAAGCTGATGCTGCCCGCGCTCAAACCGGGCGGCGTGATTCTGGTGGGCGAACCCTACTGGATCGAGCCGCCACCGAAGGAAGCTCTCGCTTCGGCGCACATCGGCGAAGATGAATTCACCTCGCTGATCGGTACGCTCGACCGAATCGAATCGGCGGGGCTGGAACTGGTCGAGATGGTGCTGGCGGATCAGGATAGCTGGGATCGCTACGTAGCATCACAGTGGTGGACAGTTCACGAGTGGGTACACGCTCATACGGACGATCCCGAAGCGAGGGAGCTTCACGACTGGATTGACGCGAGTCGGCGCGATTATCTGACTTACGGGCGGCGCTATCTGGGCTGGGGGGTGTTCGTGCTGCGCGTGAATGAGCCATAGACGCACTCTAGGACTTGATTCGTTTATCCTTTTCATAATAAAAGCTGCTATAAGCTATAGAACAACTTCATGACTCGCGCGGAGGACGCTTGCCTAACGACTTGTAGCAGGTTTCAATATGGAAGCGATAGGAACGACACCATGCCCATGAACAGCCAGTGGCTTGAAGAGAATCGGATTGTGTATACGCAGCTCATCGGTCAACTGAGCAGCCAGGAAGCGCTCGAAATGAGCGCGGCTCACGAGAAATTTCTCAAGACAGGCGTCGCGCCTGTCCATATCGTGGTCGATCTGACGCGCATGGAGTCAATTCCGACGAACCTCAAGCAGAATCTGTCGATGGGCAACTATCTGCGCGATCCGGCGCTCGGCTGGGTCGTGCTGATCGGCGCGAACGTAGTCGTCAATTTCATGCTGACGGTGTTGAGCCAGGCGTTTCACATTCGCTATGCCCGGCGCGAATCAGTCGATGATGCGCTGAACTTCCTGCGGACGAATGATCCAACCCTGAGCCGCGAATCGCGGGCGGGCAAGTGAACGGTTGACGCGCTGGAGCGCTGCACGTACAATCTAAGGTACAAAAGCGCTGACGAGAGCAGAGTACGCGCCGGATCGACGGTACAGAGAGGTCGGGGTTCCATCTGAGATGGAAATGCTGAGACCCGATCCGCACACCGACGCCGAATGGACTCTCCGAGCTGCAACGACATGACCCTGTGTAGGGGCGCAGCGCGCTGCACCCCTACGGAACAAGGTGAACCGTCCGCGCCGGAAATTGCCACCGTTATCAGGGCATCGGCTCAACACGTTGAGGTTTCAACACGTTGAGCTTAACGAAGGGAAGCTGAGACAAGCTCGGCTTAACCGGGGTGGTATCGCGGGTGCGTTGTCATGGAGCGCTCGTCCCCAAAGTGGGACGGGCGTTTTTTATTTAGAGGAGTGGATGATGGCTGTGAAGGGTCGTATTTTAACCGGGGATCGTCCAACTGGACGGATGCACCTGGGGCATTACGTCGGCTCGCTGGCGAACCGCGTGCGTCTGCAAGATCAGTACGAGTGCCTGTTTATCGTGGCGGATTTGCACACGCTGACGACCAAGCCGGAGCACGAGGCGATTGCGGCGATTGGCAACAACGTCCATGAAATGGTGCTCGATTATCTCAGCGCGGGCATCGACCCGGAGAAAAGCACGATTTTCCTGCAATCGGGCGTGCATGAGACCTACGAACTGAACCTGATCTTCGAGATGATGATCAGCGTGGCGCGGCTGGAGCGCGTGCCGAGCCTGAAGGACATGGCGAGCGCGGCCAACCTCGACTCGATGCCGTTCGGCTTGCTCGGCTATCCCGTGCTGCAAGCCGCCGACATTCTGCTGCCGCGCGCGAACCTCGTGCCGGTCGGCAAGGACAATGAGTCCCACATCGAGGTGACCCGCGAGATCGCGCGGCGCTTCAATTTCCTCTACGGCGACATTTTCCCGATCCCGGACGTGCTGATCGGCGACGTGCCCTCGCTGATCGGGACGGATGGTCAGGCCAAGATGAGCAAGTCGCTCGGTAACGCGATCTTCCTGAGCGACGACGAAAAGACGGTTACCGAGAAGGTGCGCGGCATGTTCACCGATCCGGCACGCGTGCGCGCCGACATTCCCGGTCGCGTCGAGGGCAACCCGGTCTTCATCTATCACGACGCTTTCAATCCGAATACCGCCGAGGTCAACGACCTGAAGGAGCGCTATCTCAAGGGCGCGGTCGGCGATGTCGAGGTCAAGAAGAAGCTGGCGCTGGCGATCAACAATTTCCTCGCGCCGATGCGTGAACGCCGTGCCAAATATGAGGCGCAGCCGGGGCTGGTCGAGGACATTCTGATCGCCGGGACGGAGCGGGCGCGCGCGGAGGCGCAAAAGACGATGGCGCTCGTCCGCGAAGCGATGGGCATGTATCGGCTGCCCGTCAAGACGCATTAGGAGCACTCATGGATAACCCACGCCTGACCCGGATCGAAGTGGGCACGCTGAATGGCAAGCGACCCCGCAGCGCGGGCTGCAACGCGCGCCTGCCCGTGCATGGTCAACTGGTGCGCGAGCCAATCGCGCGGCTGTATTTCGAGGACGGGTCAGGCGGATTTGGCTTCAGCCGCGTCAAGCTGGAACAGGCGCAGGTGTTGATCGGTATGCCGCTGGATCAGTTGATCTCGGTGGAAGCAGGTGTGAGTGAGGTGGCGCGCGGCATCGAGTTCGCGCTGTGGGATACGCTCGGTCAGCGAGCGAATACACCTGTCTATCGGCTGCTCAACGGAGCGCCAGCCGAGCCGTTGCGCGTGCCGTGCTATGACACAACGCTCTACTTCGACGATTTGCATCTGCAAGATACGCAGGCCGCAGCCGCCTTGATTGCTGAGGAAGCGCGAGCAGGCTACGAGCGCGGACATCGGGCGTTCAAGCTCAAGGTGGGGCGCGGGGCGCTGCATCTGCCGCTGACTGAGGGCACGCAGCGCGACATCGCCATCATTCGCGCGGTGCGGGAAGCCGTCGGCGCGGGGCTGCCGCTGATGATCGACGCCAACAACGGCTGGAACGTCAACCTCGCCAAGTGGGTGCTGAGCGACACGGAAGATTGCCAGCTTTACTGGCTGGAGGAGCCGTTCCACGAGGATCGAGTGCTGTACGAGCATCTGCATGGCTGGATGCGCGCGCAGGGCATGAGCGTGCTGATCGCCGATGGCGAGGGGCACGCCGCGCCCGATTTGCTCGCGTGGGCAAGGGACGGCGTGGTGGACGTGATCCAGTATGATCTGCCGAGCGCGGGCTTGAGCCGCTGGCTGGAGATCGGGCGGCAGTTGGACGGCTGGGGCGTCAAGTCCGCGCCGCACAATTACGGGGTGGCCTTCGGCCTCTACGCGACCTGTCACCTCGCGCCTTCCCTCAAACACTTCACCTTCGCAGAGTGGGATCAGATTGACCTTGAAGGGCTGGACGCGAGCGGTTACGCGATCCACGAGGGAAAAGTGAGTGTACCGAGCGCGGCGGGCTTTGGTCTGCGGCTGGACGAGGCGACCTTTGCAGCGGCGCTCAGGGACGGCGGATTTGTCACGGCGTAGGGGCTGGCGCTCGATTCTATTGATCCGGTGAGGAAATCGGTAGTGACGTAATTTGAATTGACATCTTGTGATATGCTAAATAATATCGGTATCTCGTCATTATGTGCACAAGATGGAGAGACAACATGGCTGACCTGATCGTTCGCGTGGTAACGCCTGATTACGATACCTGGCTGAATGCGTTCGTCAGCGCGGAAACGAGCTTGGTAGATGCGGGCATCAATCAATGGACGGTGTATCAGGATACATGGAACCGCAACATTGTGATGGTTCACTTTATCGCCGACGACCTGGACAGGGCGATGGGGTTCTTCGGCTCCGACCAGTTCACGGAGATCAACGCGCGCTCCGGCGCGACCGAGCGGACATTCTTCGTCGCGCAGCAACCGGGCGCGGCGAAACCGGCGCCCAAGCGCGCGACCCGCTCGACGAAAACGAGCGCGGAAACGTCTGCGGAGAAGGCTCCAGCGAAGCAGCCTGCTACACGTAAACCGAAGGCGTAAAAGAGTCAACGCAAAGAGGGCGGGTCGCAGACCCGCTCCTACAGTCCCGCGATTTAACCCCCGCTCGAACAAACACGTTTACAGTCACAAAGCGGTCACAGTTTTTGACATGACTTCTGCCGTCCGTATAATTCGCGGCAGTTTCCGGTTGCTGTTGTGATTGACGTGATGATCGTTCCGTTCAAGACCTCCATGATGTGTAAGTGCAGCACCCCCCTCATCGGCTGTCGCCCGATGCGCACGTACGCTGCGCCCTGTCCTTGACCTGACGCGCACGCCTGCCCGTATCAAGCCTCGGCTGACCAGCCGGGGCTTTTTTATTTTCCGATCCTATCCAATTTGCGATTACTCACCGATGAAGGAACTGTTTATGCTCGCGCTCGATGTCAAAACTCCCAGCCAGCCTATCCCCGCTGATCCCCATTACATGATCCTGCCGATTGATCAGGGTTTTGATTGGGCGGCCTCGTTTGAAGGAATCGCGGCGGGCGACTGGTATCTGGTGGTGTTTCGCAGCAAGCATCGCGCCGGAGCCAATGAAGCGCTGCTGACCGATCTCGACAATGCCGCGTCGGAATCGGCGCGCGAGCTATCGGGCTTTCTGCATTATTTCATCGGCACGCCGCTGGCGAGCGGGGAGTGCCTGTCCTTCTGCCTGTGGAACAGCCGCGAAGAAGCGGCCTTCGCTTCGGCGCAGCCTGCACACCGGGAAGCTGTGATGAAAGGAATCGCGCATTATGAAGACTATGCGCTCGAACGCTATGCGGTGCGCAAATGGGAGGGCGTCGTG
>DASZXN010000586.1:0-4921 GCA_035545875.1 Phototrophicaceae bacterium | reverse complement strand
AGCCGAGGCCGAAGGCCGCTCCGGTGATACCCAAGCCCTGCGCGCGCGTTTCGTCGTCGGTCAGGTCGGTGATGGCCGCCTGCGCCGTCGCCAGATTCGCGCCAAACAACCCATCGACAATCCGGGCTAGAATCACCATCTCCAGCGATCCGGCGGCAGCCAGCATCAGAAAGCCGATGAAGGTCGAAATCTGGCTGATCAGCAGCACGGGCTTGCGTCCATAGCGATCCGAGAGTGCCCCCAGAATCGGCACGCCGACCACCTGCGCCAGCGGATAGGCCGCCGCCACCAGCCCAACCTGAAATGGGGACACGTCGTAGGCCAGCGCGTAGAGATGCAGCAGCGGCAGGATCACGGTCAGGCCGAGAACATCGACAAAGGTCAACGCGAACAGCGGCATAACGCGCTCGTAAGTCAGGCGTTTGGAGGTCAAGCAGGTTTCTCATTTCAGGCGCGCAGGCAGACGACCGCGTTCGGCTGGTCGTTGAGCGATAAAGTTTGTCCAATGCTGAAGCTCGCGTCAATAACTGTCAGCCGCTGCTCGTCCGGCGCAGCGACGTAGATCGCATCATCACCGATTGCGAAGGTCGGATGCGGCCCGCCGGTTGGCCCTTTAGGGATTTCGACGGGCTGCGTTACCGAAACGCTGGCAACGATCTTGCCTGAAGTGGGATCAAGACCATAGAGTGTGCCCTCGTGGGTGAGCGTCAGAATCGCCGCGCCGGAACGATCAAAGGTGAACTTGAGCGGGTGCGCGGGCAGCGGCAGTATACGTATGATCGCCTGCGCAACGTCGATCAGCGCCAGCCCCGCGCCGGAATTACCGAGCAGCAGCGGCTGTGATGGGTGCAGCGCGAAAATGCCGACGCGCGCCCGACGCGGCGCATCCGGTGGGTTGTCAAGCTTGATCCCATCGAATGTATCACCGATTTTGCGAATCAACAGCACACCGTCGTTACAGCCAAAGGCCGCCGTCTGCCCAATCTGCGCCGCGCCGTGCAGCACCGGGCAGCAGTCGAAGCTCTGCACCCATTGTCCATCGGCAATCCGGTAAACATCGACCTGCCCCAGCCGCAGGTGTCCGGCGAGCAGATAGCCGTCGATCACGACCGCCGAGCCGTGATCCGGCTGGGTCGCTTTGACCACACGTGGCGGCTGATCGAGCGCGGCTTCATCAAAAATACTGACGCTGCCTGCGCCGTCGTTGAAGACTACGACCTGCCCGGCATAAGCGTGAAAATGAGTCGGCTCGGCTTCGGTTTGAATGGTTCTGGACGCGCCGTTCGCGCCATCGATCAGCGTGATGCAGTCATCATCTCGGTGGATGGCAAAGCCATAACGTCCGTCGCTGGACGTGCCGAGGACAGCGGTGCGTCCCGGCGTCAGGATTTCACCCATCGGCTGAAGCGTCGCGGCGTCGATCAGGGTCAGGCGCGGGCTGGAAGCGTGCGCGATCAGTAACGTTTCGTTCATGGGCATCAATTCAGGGAATAGCTGCGCTTGGTCGGGCGCAGCGCGGGACGCGGCAGCCGATCCAACTGTAGGAGCGCAGCCCGCAGCAGATCAGTCAGGGCGAAAAACTCGTCCGGGCGCAGCCGCAGCCCGCCGCTGTCGATCCATAGCTCGACCTGCTGATCCGCCCCCGCGCGCACACAGCCAAGCTGCGATTGGTTGAGCCGTTCCAATCCACCCTCGATCAGGGTCTGAGCAAACTGACGGAACTCTTCATACGCGAGGCAAATCGTCGTCTTTTGATGGGTGATGTGAATCGTCCCATGTTCGCAGGTAAAGACCATTTGCTGACGGTTATTCTGCGCCAGCAGAATCAAATTGCGACACATTGAAACCTCCGTGAAGGCTATTCCTGTTCAATCAGGCGCTCGATTTTGGTTGTACTCTGGATCACGTCGTAGACTTCCAGTTTCGGATGTCCGGCAAAGGTCTGCGGCGGCAACGTGCCTGAACGGGCATGACCTTCCTTGAATGCCGGCGACTGCGTCCAGTTCTGGAAAGCGTCGTCCGACTCCCAGAAAGTCATGACGACGTAGGGATCGCCCTCTGCTTTCGGACGCAGCAATTGGAACGAGATGAAGCCCGGCATTCCATCGACCAGACTGGCGCGGTCGGCGAAACGCTCCTCGAACGCGGCGGCATGTTCGGGATTCACGGGGATGCGGTTGCAGGTCACGATCATGATTTCAAATCTCCTTGATGAACGAATTTTGTGGTTCAGCGATGATGAGCGGGCAGTCAAGCGACGGATGCGGCACGACTGTCACCGCGATGTCGAAGGCTTCGCGGATTAGCGCCGGAGTGAACACAGCATTCGGGCGATCATCGGCCAGCACACGCCCGGCTTTCAGCACGAGTACATGGTCGGCGTACTGGGCGGCGAGGTTCAGATCGTGCAGGATGGTCAGCACGCCCACCCCACGCCGGGCAAAGTCAGTGGCAATCGCTAACGTGCCGTGCTGGTGCGTCAGGTCGAGATTATTGGTTGGCTCGTCGAGCAGCAGATAGCGCGCACCCGTATCCTCCCATATTTGCGCCAGCACCCGCGCGAGTTGAACGCGCTGCTGCTCGCCGCCGGACAGGGTGAGATAGGAACGCTCGGCCAGGTGATCGACGCGCGCGGCGGCCAGCGCTGCCCGCGCAATCGCATAATCGACTGGACGCTCGATGCCTTGCACGTGCGGACTGCGCCCCATCAGGACGACTTCGAGCGCGCTGAAGCCGAAGCCCAATGCCGAGCTTTGCGGCAGCACGGCGCGCCGCCGCGCCAAATCGCGCTTCGACCACTGATGGATCGGCTGACCTTCGAGCAAAACGCTGCCCCGCTCTGGGCGCAGATCGCCGCAGAGCAGCTTGAGCAGGGTCGATTTGCCCGCGCCGTTCGCGCCGACGATGGCGACGATCTCTCCCGGCGTGACGGTCAGCGATACGTCTTCAACCAGCGCTTGAGCGCCAATCCGGTAAGTCAGGCCGCGTCCTTCGAGCATATGCCTTCCTAAAAACCCGTTCGGCGGCGGTCGCGCAGCAGCAGCCACAGGAAGAATGGCCCGCCGACCAGCGCCGTGACGATGCCAATCGGCACTTCGGCAGGCACGGCGACCGTCCGCGCCAGCAAATCCGCGCCGACCAGCAGGCTTGCGCCGAGCAGCGCCGAGGCCGGCAGCAGCAGGCGGTGATCCGGCCCTAAGACCAACCGGATCAGGTGTGGCACGACCAGGCCGAGGAAGCCGATCACGCCCGCGACCGCCACGTCCGCGCCGACGCCGAGCGCGACCAGCACAATCACCGCCAGCTTGACCCGCTCGACGTTGACGCCGAGATGTCCTGCCTCGGTTTCGCCAAGCAGCATGGCATTGAGCGAGCGCGCCAGCAGTGGCAGCGGCAGCAGCGTCAACAGCGTGAAGGGCAGCAGCGCCGCGATCAGGCTCCAATTGGCGCGCCCCAGGCTGCCGAGGCTCCAGAAGGTGATGTCGCGCAACTGGTCGTCACTGGCGACGTAGGTCATCATACCGATGACTGCGCCGCAAAGCGCGTTGATGGCGATGCCCGCCAGCAGCATCGTCGGCACACTCGTGCGCCCGCCCAGCGTCGCTAGCCGATAAATCAGCAGCGTCGCCGCAAACCCACCGATGAAGGCCGCCAGCGGCAGGGCGAAACTGCCCAGCAGCGCCGTGACACTGCTCAGGACGGTCGTCCCCAGCACGATCATGAGCGCTGCCGCCAGCGCCGCGCCGCTGGAAATCCCGATCAAGCCGGGATCGGCCAGCGGGTTGCGAAACAGCCCTTGAATCGCTGCGCCGGAGACCGCCAGTGTCGCGCCAATGAGCACACCCATGACGACGCGCGGCAGGCGGATGACCATCAGCACCGATTCCTGGCGCGTCTCGAATGGAATCGCCGTTGCGATGCCGACTTGCTTGAGCAGGATCGCTACCACCTGCTCCGGGTTGATCGCTACCGCGCCGATGCCGACCGCCAGCAGCACAACCGCGATCAGCAGCAGCGCCAGCAGGGGCAGCGCCAGGCGGCGCGCCGGACGATCTGCGCGCGTGACCGCCTGTCCCGGTGTCTGCTCCTCTTTGGAAAGCGCCTGTGTTACTGCCATCTAGACCGCGCTCTTTGCCAGTTGCGTGCGAACCCAGGCGGTTGCCTCGTCGAGATCACCGAACGCTGCCGCCGGACAGCCGACCATGCGCTTACCTTGCAGCGCGATCATCGGCTTGTAGAGCAACAACTGTGCTGGCGACCGGATCACCCAGGCGAAACCCCGACAGATTTCGGCAATGCGCGGCTTGTGCTGTTTCATCCAGCGGGCTTGCGTGCTGCGCGCTTCCGGCGTGACGCTGTGTTCGTCCGAAATCATGATCACGCCGCAGGGCGTCGGGCGGGCGAGGATCGCCTCCAGCGTTTGGGCGAAGTGCTGAACGTCGTCCAGCGTCAATTCGCCTTCGCTGCGCACCACGACAATCGGATAGGATTGCTCGTCAATGGTCATCATGAGTCATGTCATCCTGAGGGCACGTTTCGCGGCGTGTCCTCACTGGTTTATTGAGCACCGGGCGGAACGAGCACGCCGTCGATCACGTGGATGACGCCGTTGCTCGCAATCAGATCGTCACCGATCTGATGGACGTTCCCGTTGAAGGTGAGGCTGCCGTCACTGGCCTTGCTGATCGCCAGCTTGCCATCCGAATAGAGGGTTGGCAAGCTCTGACCGTCCTGCTTGGCGAGGTCGGCAGTCGTGTATGCGCCGTCGAGCAGGTGAAAAGCCAGCGTCGCCTGCACCGAAATCGTGCTGCTGAAGAAGCCTTTGAGTACGTCCGGCGTGAACGTCTTGTTCCAGGCGTCGTCCGTCGGCGCGAACAGCGTGTACGGCTTGTCGCCGCTGAGCAGCGCCGTCTCTCCGCCG
>DASZXN010000585.1:0-7597 GCA_035545875.1 Phototrophicaceae bacterium | reverse complement strand
GCACCGCGTTATCTGCAAATCAATCCTCGCGCACACGCTGAAATTCGCCGTCGTCGGGGCGAGGCGTGCATCGTCTCTACAGACACGCCTACCCTTCTGGCTCAAAATCGTATCTTCTGCGCCATAATAGAGCTATGGCTCAACTGACGACCCAACGCGACCATCTCCCCCTCTGGATGCAAAAAACCCTGCGCGGTACCGACTGGGGCGTGTTGCTCGTCCTCGCTTTCAGCCTCGTCGCTGCCTGGCCGTTCCTGCTCCAACCCGGCTTGCCGCTGACCAACGCTGGCGAGCATTACGTCTACCGCTCGGCAGATTACGCACAAGCCTTCGCGGAAGGACGACTGTATCCCCGTTGGTCGCCCAACGCGCTGACTGGCTACGGTGCGCCTATCCCCAACTACTATCCACCGGGAGCAGCTTACGTCCCTGCTGTGCTTGATATGTTCCTGACCAACGATGCGACCCTTGCCGTCAAGTTAGTTTACGCGCTGGCGCTCTGTCTGGCGGGTGTAGCAGTCTACACTTTCGTTACACGACGATCCGGCGCGGCGACAGGCGTGATCGCGGCACTGCTCTACATCTACAGCCCCTACGTCGGTCTGACCGCGCCCTATCTGCTCGGCGATTTGCCCGGCGTAATCTGCCTGATGTTGATCCCGGCACTCTTATGGAGCATTGATCGCCTGCTCCACCTCGATCAACCGCTCGACATCCTCTTCGTCGCCGCGATCACGGCAGCATTGCTGCTGACCGACGTGCCTGCTGCGATTGTTGCCTGGACGCTTGCCGCCGCGCTGCTTGCCGCGAATACGGGCGCTTATGCTCGCTGGTATCTCATCATCGGCGCGGGCATGATCGGCGTCGCGCTGGCGGGCTGTTTCTGGCTGCCCGCCTTTTTCGAAGCTGACGCCGTGCAGTGGTTCGCGCGTCCGCTGGCAATCCCGCAGCAGCTTACCTTGCTCGAACTGCTCACGCCGCTCAGTCCGGTCGATCCCGGCGCGCTGATCCCCGCGCCGCAGTTCGCGCTCGGCCTGACGCTGGTTGCATTCATTCCAGCAAGTTTCCCCATGATCGCGCGCCGACGGCTCGGTTTTCACGCGCTCTTTTTGCTGCTTGGCCTCGCGCTCACGGCACTGACCTTGACAGTCTTCTCCTCGGAAGTCTGGCTGCTCGGCCCAATTACGCTCTGTTTTGCCGTCGCCAGCAGCGCCGTTATTCATTGGATCAAGATGCAGGTTTTCCTGCCGCTTCTCACTGCCCTCATCCTAATCGTCGCTGCCCCCATCTGGCTCGCGCCGCGCTGGTCGCAGACGCCGATTGACACCTCGCCGCAAGCGCAGGTCGAATACGAGCAGCAGGGCTTTGGTATTGCCGTCCTGCCGGATGGCGAACCGCTGCCTTCGACCATTGCGCCCACGACCGCGCCCAATCGCGCCCTGATCGCCAGCTACGGCGATGGGCTGGTCAGCAAAATCGCGCAGGACAGCAACTTACAAATCGGCATTCTCGAACACGACTCGCACGGCGATCAGTTTCAGGTACAAACCTTCGCTCCCCTGACCTTGCGTATCCTGACGGCCTATTTTCCCGGCTGGGCAGCGACCTTCAACGGGGTACCGATCCCTTTGGTGCCGGGCGACGATGGTCTGATAACGCTCAACCTCGACAACGGCGCGCGCGGCGACCTGGCAATCTCACTGGAATCAACCCCGCCCCGGCTGCTTGGATGGAGCGTCTCATGGCTGGCGCTGCTGCTGCTCATCACCGTCACGATCCTGCGTTTGCGCCGCAGCCGTGATCGCTACGAGCCGCTCGATCTACTCCCAGTGACGCAGGCGCGTCTGCTCGCGCTGGTTGGCGTTGGATTTGTTGTCGTGCTTGCGCTGACCGCTCTCCCCATCGCGCCGCTGCCGCTTCAGGCGCAGACAAATTACGAACTGGCGGGAACCGTCCCCTTCGACGACAGTTCCGATTCAGGGCTGGAAGTTATGGCCTATCACCTCGACAATACCGTCTATCATCCCGGCGATACCATCCACCTGACGCTCTACTGGCAAACACTGCGCTTCCTCCCTAGCAATTACAGTGACCGCCTCTCGCTGCTGAATTTGTCCGATCACACCTACGTCGAGCCATCCGATCTGACTGTGCCGGGCGGCTATCCGACGCTGCGCTGGCTGCCGCGTTACTACGTCAGCGACCCTCATACCATCGCGCTGCCATCCAATTTCCCGCCGGGAACCTACAGCCCGGCGCTGGAAGTCTGTTCCAGCGAATGTACCCCCGAAGATCGCGTGACTTTCTTCAGCAGCAGCGGCAGCAGCAGTCAGGTTCTGGTACTGCCGACTATTTTGCACGTCTCATAATCTTGTAATTTAGCGTCACGACAGTACAATGTCGCCAATTGGCGCTAATCCCGGTAAAATTCAATCGCTTACATTAGACGGTATGGGGAATTCGAATGGCGAAAAATCAGGAATACGCGGAACAGCTTGGCAAGGCGTGGGCGCTGCATCGTCAGGGACAGAACGCCGACGCGATCACCGAATTCAATAACCTGCTCAAGCTGTCGGCCAACAACATTGACGCGCTTTACGGCTTAGGGCTGGCGCAGCGCAGCAATCATCAGTTGGAAGCAGCGCAAGCCAGCTTCGAGCGCTGCCTTGAGCAGATTGGCGCTGCTGCGGCGGAGCATCCGCGTGAAGACCGCTACCTGATGCTTCAGCGTATAACCCGCCAGCGCCTTGATGAACTTAAGGACAGCCAGTAATCCTATGGACAAGCGCGAGCGTCTGGAAAAGACTATCGCGGGAGAGCCAACGGATCGCGTGCCAGTCGCGCTCTGGCGACACTGGCCGGGCGATGATCAGCGCGCAGCCGATCTCGCGCGCTCGACCGTTGATTTTCAGAAAACCTACGACTGGGATTTTGTCAAAGTCACGCCCGCGAGCAGTTTTTCCGTCAGCGATTACGGCGTGCAGGATCAGTGGGAAGGCTCGCTCGAAGGCACACGCGTTTATACCCGGCGTGTCGTCGAGCGCTCACTCGACTGGACGAGCATCCGCCCGCTCGATCCCCTGCGCGGCGCGCTCGGTCGCCAGCAGGACGCGCTGCGCCTGATCTGCGACGAGTTGGGTGAAAGCGTGCCCGTCATCCAGACGATTTTCAGCCCGCTGGATCAGGCCAAACATCTGGCAGGCGACGAAACGCTGATTCGGCACATGCGCACCCAGCCCGACCGCGTTCACAGCGGCCTGAGCATCCTGACCGACAGCACGCTGCGCTATCTCGAATCGCTGCGGCGGCTGCCGCTGGCCGGGATTTTCTACGCGGTTCAGCACGCCAGCTATACGGCGCTTTCCGAGGACGAATACAAGACCTTCGGCCTGCCCTACGACCGCAAGATCATGGAAAGCCTGCCCTCGAAATGGTGGCTGAATGTCCTCCATCTGCACGGCGACCTGCCCATGTTCAAGTTCGCGCACGAACTGAAAGCGCAGGTCGTCAACTGGCACGATCAAAAGTCCGAGCCGACGCTGGCGCAGGGTAAAACGCTGATCGATGGTGCGGTTTGCGGCGGGCTGGCGCAGTGGGAGCACGTGCATCAGGGCACGCCGACCACCGTCCGCGAGGCTGCGCGCAGCGCCATCCACGAAACCAACAGCCGCCGCTTCATCCTCTCGACCGGCTGCGTCTCGCTGATCACCTCGCCGCTCTCCAATCTGCGCGCCGTCCGTGCCGCCGTCGAGTACGGCACATGAGCATTCGCGTGATCGCGGGGACGGCAAAAGGCCGCCAGTTGAAGCTCGTGCCGGGAGACACGACCCGCCCGATCATGGATCGCGTCAAGGAATCACTGTTCAATATCATTGGCCGCGATATTCTCGACACGCGCTTCCTCGATCTGTTCGCCGGAACGGGCAGCGTGGCAATTGAAGCGCTCAGTCGCGGCGCGAGCAGCGCTCTGCTGCTTGATCTGGAGTCTGCCGCGATCCGCACCATCAACGACAACCTCAAGCTGACGGGCTTCGCGGATCGCGCCGTCGTTCGCAAAATGGATGCCTTTGCCTTACTGCGCCAAAAGCCGGATCGGGCGTATGATTTTATCTATATTGCGCCGCCGCAGTATCAGGGCTTGTGGCTGGCGGCGCTGCGGGCGCTGGACGCCAATCTCGCCTGGCTGGGCGCAGACGGCGCCGCCATCGCCCAGATTGATCCGACTGAATATCAGGCCGTCACACTGGATCACCTGCTCTTGAGCGACGAACGACGCTACGGCAATACGTTACTTCTGTTTTACCGCCCTGTCACCGAGCAGCGGGAGGATAAATCTCGTGGCTGACATGCAAAAACTCGAATCCGCTGTCAAAGAATTGCTGGAAATGTACAGCGTCACCGCGCCGCCGATTCCCATCGAGCGGATGCTTCAGCATCCCGATAAGGATATGTGGGACGACGTGGACATGAACTACGTCACTTCCACCTTCCTGAACATGTCCACACCGTATTCGCCGCGCATGTCGCTGGCGCGCTTCCTCGCCCGCCACATCGCCAACAGCCCCTGGGGCGAAAAGCGCGGCCTCGACGAATTCAGCGAGGACGAGCCGTCGATCCACGTTTTTGCGCGTGTGCTGACCATGCCGCTGGAATTGGTCATGGAGATCAGCGCTGGGTCGCGCACGCCGGAGATGATCAGCCTGCATTTCGAAGTGCCGGAAGATGACGCACGCCTGCGCTTGCAGGAATTGAAAGCTTACGCGCGCTGATTTTGCTGATCGCGCGCCAGCCTGAGCGCTTCGTCTGTCGTCGTGACTACACCGCTGACCTGCGCCTCGCGGATACGTTCCAGCAGCTCACCGACGATGGGGCCGGGCTTTAAGCCCAACGCCTGCATCAGTTCGTTGCCATTGATCAACACGGGCGGCTCGACCAGCCGCTCGTATTCCTCGTAATAGGCCCGCAGCAGCGTTTGCGCTCGCTCGACCAGCCCCAACCAAACTTTCTGATCGTAGTTGACGCCCTTCGCGCCGAGATAATCGGCCAGCGCCAGCATGATCAGGTCGATTCCGGCCTCGCCATGCCGCTTCCAGTAGCGATAAATATCAACGGGCGAGAGTTCAGCCTGCCAGAGCGTTTCGCCGTAATGAAAACGTACCAGATGCACGACGAGCGTCTGTTCGTCGCGGCTCAGATGCAGCGCCTCGACCCGTTTCGCCGCCGCTTCCGCGCCAACCGGTTCGTGATCGGGAAAGCGCGGCTGGTTTTCCTCGTTCGGCCTCGGCGTGACCATCCCTTTACCGATGTCGTGCAGCAGCGCCGTCAGCAGCAGCAGCGCGACATGCGTTCGTCCTTCCGGCCATTCGTGATCGAAATGCGCCTGTAGCTGCCGCCGATACACGTCCAGCGCGACCGCGAACATGCCCAAATTAAACTGCGCGGCGGTTTCGTCAGTTCGCCGCGCGCTGACGACTGCCAGAATCTCGCTCAGGCTCTCGACCACCGCCAGCGTATGATTCCAGACATCGTAAGCGTGAACAGGCGCGTACTGCTCCAGATCGTGCAGCGGCGCGAGTTCCGGGATGATGGTCGTCAGCAGCCCAAGACGATCCGCGATGCGCAGCGCTGCGACGGGCTTGCTCTGCGCCAGCAGCTTGAACAGTTCGTCGCGCACGCGCTCAATCGAGGTATCGAGCAGGCGCGGCACGTTGGCGCGAATGTCCTTGAGTGTCTCCGGTTCGATGCGCAGGCTGAACTGGATACTCTGACGCACGGCGCGCAGCCCACGAATCGGGTCGGTCGCAATCGATTCGGGATTGCAACGGCGCAGCGTCTTACCGATCAAGTCCCGAACACCGTGCAGCGGATCGATCACCTGATTCAGATCGCCGCGCAGATCGACCGCCAGCGCGTTGATCGTGAAATCGCGGTCGCGCAGGTCAGCTTCGATGCTGCTGCCGCGAAAACCCGCCACGTCGATCAGCAGGCGGCCATCCGGCGTATCGAGGATGGCGCGGCCAACGTCCCGATCCGCGTCCAGCGCGACGAACGCGCCGCGCATCTGGTTGGCGATCCGCCGCGCCAGCGCGATCCCGCCGCTCGGCACGGCCATGTCGAGGTCGTGGATCGGGCGGCGCAGCAGCGCGTCGCGCACCGCGCCGCCGACAATGTAGACCTCGCTCTGACCCACCCGCTCCTGGAGGTCGTAAACCACATCCGGCCAGACGAGGATCAGATCATTCATCGTCGGTAAGCGCTTCCCTGCGCACCACGCCGATAAACGGCAGGTTGCGGAATTTCTCGTCCAAGTCCAGCCCGTAACCGAACACGAACTTGTCCTCGATCTTGAAGCCCGTGTAATCGACCTTGATCTCGACCGTGCGGCGCGTCGGCTTGTCGAGCAGCGTACACAGACGGATCGAGCGCGGGTTACGCGCTTCGAGCATGTCCATGACGAAGCGCAGCGTGTTGCCGCTGTCGATAATGTCCTCGACAATGAGCAGGTCTTTGCCCGTGACAACTTCGCGCAAGTCCATCTCGATGCGGACGTTGCCTGTGGTGGAGCGACCGCCGCGACCGTAGCTCGACACCGCCAGAAAGTCGATCTCGTGCGGCACCGTGATCTGGCGCATCAGGTCGGTCAGGAACAGCACGCCGCCTTTGAGGATGCAGATCAGCAGCAGCTTGTCGCTGGCGGCGTAATCCACCGAGATTTGCGCGCCCAGTTCAGCAACGCGCGCTTGCAGCGTCGGCGAGTCGATCAGGATTTCTTGCAGGTATTTTTCGTACGCGAGTGCCATGTGTTCCCTTTCTTCCGCCGCGCATTATAGCAGTGATCGGCTTATTCGTCGGTGGTAGAATGATTTGTAACTTTTTATCGTAATCCCGTTTTCAAAGCCAATCATGACCCGAACCCGCAAAATTACCGTCTCGACCCCACGCAACAACGTCCGCGTGACCTTCGCCAGCGGGCTGGTGCTCGAAGGAGCGGTCGGCACGACACTCGAAGCCTTCATGGACGCCGCCCGCGAACAGCAGCCCGAACTGTTCCCCGCGCCCGTGATCGGCGCGGTCTACAACGCGAAACTGCGCGAACTCGGCTACGTCATTCACCACGACGGCACGCTTGAACCCGTTCTGCACACCAGCGCTGACGGCGGGCGCATCTACCGCCGCTCGCTCGTGCTGCTGCTGACGACGGCGATTGATGAACTCTGGCCGGGAACCGTCGTCAACGTCAGTTATGCCATCCCGGACGGTGGCTTTTACTGCATTCTGCCCAAGCGCGAGCCGTTCAACGAGGCTGACCTCAAGCGACTCGAAGCGCACATGCGCGAGATCGTCGCGGCGGACAGCCCGATCAGCAAAAAAGCCGTGCCGCTTGAAGAAGCGGTCAAGCTGTTCGAGCAACGTGGTGACGACGACAAGGTTCGCCTGCTTGAGCAGCGCACGCGCAGCTTTTTGACGCTCTACACACTGCGCGAGCGCTCCGATTACTATTATGGCTACATGGTTCCTTCGACGCGCTATCTGGACACCTTCAAGGTGATTCTCGCCAACGGCGGCTTTCTCCTTCAGTCTCCCCACACAGGCACGC
>DASZXN010000584.1:0-7485 GCA_035545875.1 Phototrophicaceae bacterium | reverse complement strand
CGTCGGCGGGATCACCCTTCCGGCGACGATGGCGCATATTCATCAAGCAGCGGCAGGGCAATCGGGGAATCCGGTTGTTCCGCTCGACGTTGCGCCCGACGCGAGCGGGATGGCGTCCGGCTGCGAGACGGTCGCGCCCGCGCTGGCAAACCAGATCGCCAGCGACCCGGCGAGCTTCTACGTCAACGTTCACACGAGCGACTTCCCCGACGGCGCGGCGCGCGCTCAGTTGCAGGCGTGGGACGTGTCGATGCTGTCAAGCATGGCGACTTCCTCGCCGTAAGTGACGGATCAACGGTAGGGCGCAGTGTGTGCGTCCTTGACTTGTTCAGAATCAAAAATGCGCTCCGTATGGGGCGCATTTTGATCTCATTCGGCGATTCTTCAACCTGATAATGCTGAAAGCAGCAGCGGCTGGCCGTTGACGACCGCATACCAGTAGGGAACCCAGCCGATCCCGAACAGATCGAGGTTGATGTCCTTCTTGTAGGGCGTGATCTGGTACTGTTCGACGGTCGTGGCAATTTTCGCCCAGCGCTCATTGAGGTCGCGGGTGGCGGCCTCGTATTCCTTGACCGTCTGCTCCTTCTCGTCCTCAAGCTGCTGCAAATCGAGTTCCGCCATCTGCAACTGTCCCTGCGAGCGCTGCTTGTAGACCGAGTTGCGGCTCATGCGCGAGAGCGTGAAGGCGGTGCGGCCTTTCATTAGCCCCAGCACCGCTTCGCCCGTCGTGAACAATTGCTCGCGCTTGATGTCGGACAGCGTTTTACGGCGTGTCTCGACCTGCAAGCCCTTCTTCTTCTCCTGATCCTCGATGCGATCCAGAATTTTGTCGTACTTGGCGGTCAGCGCGTCCATTTCGGCGTCCCGGCGCTCGCGCGCGGTCTGCTGAAGCTGCGAGCGGAAGGTGGCGAAATCGGAGTCGGGATTGCCGTAAAGGTCGAGTGCCGAGCTATAGGGCACTTGCAGGCTCTTGGTGTTGTAAACCACGTCGGTGATCTCCTTGCGCAGCGCCGACATACGCTTAAGGTCGGTCAGGCCGGGCGGCAGATCGCCAAAGAAAGCGGCTGAGAACGGCTCGCTGGAAAGGCGGCGTGAGTCGAGCGGGCGCGTTTCCGCCTGATCCCAGTGAATGATCCCCGACTGATCGACGCCGGAGACCAGATAGGCGAATGGCCGCGTGCTGAACAACTGCGTCTTGCGATCCTGATAGCGTACTGAAACCTGTGCCAGCAGGAACGGGCAGTAGGTCAGCATCGTCCCGCCAAGCGAAGCGGCGGCGAAGTTCGTGCGCCGTTCCCAATCGGCAATCGCCTGCTGGCTCGACACGTCGCTCGGCAGGAAATACTGCGCAATCGTGCCGGGCACAGGCGGCTGATGGTCGCTGTAGCCCGGCGGAGGCTGTAAGCCCGATGGAGTCGGTCGCGCTGGCTGTGGATTGCTGGTGGGGGGCATCGGCGTCACTGGAACGACCTGCGAACTGTACGACAGGGTGCTGGCCGGCGGCATCGCCTGAGTCGAGAATTCAGGCAGGTTCGGTGGCGCCTCCGGCAGAGTCGGCGGCGGCGCGGGAGTCGCATAGCTCGGCACGAGACTCGCCACCTGCGCAGCAGCGATCTGCGCGGCATAGCCCGGCCCGGTGCCACCCGCTCCAACCGCAGCGACGGCAGGTTGGCGTACAGGCTGATTCGCGGCCATTGGCTGACCTCCGGTCAGCTTCGCCTTCTGATCCGCCATCAGAATTTGTACCTGCTGGCGCGTGAGCGGGCCGCGCAAATAGCTCATCGACCAGCGCGTGTGCAGCATGGTTGTGCCCTCAGGATCGTGGACGTTGTGCATCAGGAAAACGCGCGGCGGAATGTCGGAGATGAGCTTGCCTGCATCCTTGATGTTCATATTGCTATCGACCGAGGCCAGCGACTCCAGCCCGGCCATCACGCGCTGCTTGTCGTTGTCCGATTGCAGCCTGCCGATGAACCACGTCCCGGCATTGCTCAAGCCCTTGTAGTCGAGGTCGCCGGGGTTCTGCGTCGCCAGAATCAGGCCGAGGCCGAAGGCGCGGGCTTGCTTGAGCAGGCGCAGGATCGGGTCTTTGGTCGGCGGGTTGCGCGGATACGGGGGGAAGTAGCCGAACATCTCATCGATGTAGAGCAGCGCCCGCAGGCTGGTCGTGCCGCTCAGAGTGCGCATCCAGCCGAGCACGTTTTCGAGCAGCAGCGTGATCACGAACTGGCGCTCACTCTCGCTCAGGTGGGCGATGTAGAAGATCGAGGCGCGCGCGCGGCCATCCGGCTGATAGAGCAGGCTTTGAATGTCCATCGGGTCGCCGTTGAGCCAGCTTTGAAAGCTCGGCGCGGCGACGATGTTGTTCAAGTCCATCGCCAGCTTTTGCCGCTGCTTCTCCGCGATGTAGTCGTTGATCGGAAACACGCCCAGCTTGTCGAACGGCGGTTTCTGCACCTGCAAGATGATCTGTTCGAGCGTCAAATCCTGCCCGCGTGCCCAGGCATATTCAAAAATGTTGGCGACGAGGACGTGTTCCTTATCCTGTACGGGCTGTGCGTCACGCCCGATCAGGCCGAGCAGCGCCGTCACCACGCCATTGACCTTCTCGCGGTTGGCCTCGACGTTGTTCTGCCAGCCATCAGCGGGCGCTTTCAGCGAAGCGAGGATGCTCACGGGCAAACCTGCGTCTGAGCCGGGTGTGTAGATGCTGTAGCGCGCCGCCGCCTTGAGCCAACGCATCCGATCCGGCACGATGCCCCAGTTGGCGAGTCCCTGCTGCCACTGCCTGGCAACGTCGGCGGCATACTGCGGAATATCCTCGCCCGCTCGCTGCGCGTCATCAAGGTTGATCCAGGGCTGAAAGTCCTCCGGGCGCAGATCGGGGAAGGTCAGCAGCAGATTGGTGATGTCGCCCTTCGGATCAATCACAATCGAGGGGATGTTGTCGAGGATCGCTTCTTCGAGCAGGTTGATGCACAGCCCGGTTTTGCCGCTCCCGGTCATGCCGACGACGACCGCGTGCGTCGTCAGGTCGCGCGAGTCGTAGTAGACCACATCGTCGCTGACCTGCTTGCTCTCCGGGTCATAACGGCGACCGAGATAAAACGTCGTTGGCGCTTCGATAAACGGCATGGATTTTTCCTTCTAAGCGTTATTCCTAGTCATGCTCTATGAGAAATCCCCTACATGGATTATTCTGCGTTCAAAAGTGCGAGAAAATCATTTGCCGCCAGAATGGGAATATTCTGATAGTGTTCGATTGTCAGCAAATGCGGATCGCCAGAAACAATATAATCCGCGTGACCGCTCAATGCACACGCAAGCACCTGATCGTCATCGGCATCCGCATTGACAACCGCTTCAACCGATTCTACTTCGATTATCTCTGTGATTGCCGCATAGCCTTCAACGACTTCAGTACTGGTTTTGCCAAGCAAGTTTAAGCGGTCAGCAAATTTAGGGCGTTCGATGACTTCTTTAAGTTCGTCAAGCATAGCTTCGCTGATGAGCGCTTTAATTTGCCTCTGATAAGCCGCTTGCACTGCTCGATAAGGTGCGCCGCGCCACAAAGTACCCGATACAACGATATTGGTGTCAAACACCACACGAAGTATCGTCACGGATTCTGTTTCGCGCGCTTATCACGTCGATAGGCGTGAATCTCCTCGTTGACGATCTCATTAACGCGCTGGTCAACGGCGGTTTGAAGCAATTGCGCGATGCTGCTATCGCTAAACAGGTTCAACTCGCGTGCGTCACGAACTAGGTCGGCTGGAAGCTGTAAGGTTACTTCAACGGATTCGGCCATCATAATCCTCTGTTCTTTCGTGCTTAATTCTAGCACATTTGTCCTAATGGCACGAGAGCTTGGTCGGCACGGTCGCTTCCGCCCAGCGGCGATCAAACTCGGCCTGATACTGCGCCGCCAGATCGGGATCGGTGATGCTGATCAGGTTCTCGTCGTTGGCAGTCGTCGCGTTGTTCGACACGTTGAACGATCCGCTCAGGACGGTCGTGCCGTCGATGATAAAGACCTTGTGATGCAGGATGAACACGTTACCATCCTGTCGCGCGGGCAGGCCAGCGCAGAACAGCCGTGTGAGTTCGCTGTACTGGGTTTCGCTGCCCGTTTTCTCGAAGATGCCCTCGACGCTCACGCCCGCGCCCGCTTTCTGAACGAGCGTTTCGCCAATCGGGTCTTCGGTGAACGAGAAGGTCATGAAGCGGATCGTGTGCTGCGCTCCTTGCAGCGCCTGATTGATCTTAGTCAGCACGTCATCCTCTGGCGAGAAATAGACGCCAATCGCCACGCCGTCCTGCGTGAAGGTCGGATGCGGCGTGTTGGACGGTGACTTGGGGCCAAACTCGTGATCGACGAACATTTCGTTGAACTCGGCCTGATAATCCTCAACCGCGTCCTGCGAGGCCAGCACCAGCGCGTTATTGTTGTTGCGATAGGTGTCGTTGATCGTGTAGTTCCACGATCCGGTGATGATGTAGCTGCTGTCAAGGATCATGAACTTGTCGTGCATCAGCGCCGAGCGATTGTCGGTGACGACCGGGATACCCGCGTCCATCAACTGCTTGAACGTCGAGGTGGTATCGCCCACACCATCGTGATCGTCAGCGACCATGCGGATGGTCACGCCGCGCTGCTTCGCCTGAATGAGCGCTTGCGTCAGCGAGGGACTGTCGAACTGGTAGGCGGCGATGTCAAGCGTGTGCTGCACCTGCGCGATGTAGGTGGAAATCACGTCGTCGATGCCACCGTGATAAGTGGAAGCATCGCGGCTGCCTGTCGGCGCGGTGAAAAAGACCTGCCAGAAGCCCTTCTCCGCGCCATAGCCCTGCCCAACCTGAAGCGGCGTGACGCCAGTAGTCGGTGCGTTGGTTGGCGCAATCGATGTGGCGGGAACGGTCGGATTCGCTGACGATTGGGACGGCACAGTGGTCGGCTGTGCAGGCGGATTGGTGATCGGGTTCGTCGTGGCAGGTGAGCCACAACTGGCAACAAAAATCATCAGGACGACAACGAGAGGGGCGAAGCGTTTGCTCATGGTCAGGACTTGTCTCCGGGAGGATCAGCAGAAATTGACGCGGGATGCGGCAGATGCGGCACGACGGCGTTGGGCGGCTGCGGCGTCTGAGCCGGATGCAAAATGGGCGGTGGCGTGGCGGATTCGGCAGAAATCGGTTCATCCGATGGCGTGCCGCCCAGCAGCAGGGTCAATCGATTGATGGTGCTGGTCGGATCGCCTGTCGCGGACGCGGCAATCTGATCCGCACTGGTCGTGTGACCGAGACTGTTCGCCAGCGCCGCCATACCGCCGGACGTGTCCGAAGCGGACTGCGCGCTCAACTGCCCCTGCTTGCCTGCGAAACGGTTCATCGACCTGAGCAAATCCATCAGCGTATCGATCTGGCGGGCGAAGGCGGAATCGTCGGCGTGAGCCGCATCGAGCCGCCGGATTTCCCCTTCCGCCCAGTTCAGTAAATGTTCGGCTTCTTCGTCCGTGAGTTCGTCGCGGACAGCAGAAGTTTCGTAAATGCGCTGAAGCGCGTCGTCCACCCGGCTCATTGATCGTCCGCCGCGAAGAACGGCTTCAGCAGCGCGGCAGCCTCGGCGTGACCATTGGCCTCGGCGCGATCCAGCGGCGTTTTGCCTTCGTAATCGGTCGCGTAGGGGTTAGCGTCGTGATCGAGCAGCCACTTGACCATCGCTGTATGTCCGGTCAGGGCTGCGCCGTGAAGCGGGCTGTTGGTGCCATCGGGGAAATTAACGTCTGCGCCCGCATCGACCAAGACCTGCGCGATCTCGGTGTTGCCGCTGATGGCCGGGAAGAACAGCACCGGGATGTGATGCGCGCCCTCGGCGTGCGCGAGTTCGGGATCGTCGGCGAGCATGGCCTTCACGTCGTCGATCTGGCCGAGCATGGCGGCGGTGCAGATGTCGAGCGGCGCGCCCTGCGCGAGCAGAAACTCGGCAATCGGGCGGTTGCCGACGTGGGCGGAAGCCTGAATCGGCGTCTCGATCCAGGTGGCATTCTCGTTGAGCAAAGCGGGGGTTTCGGCGAGGTGCTGCTGGACAAACGCGAGATTGTGGTGCGCGGCGACCACGAATTCGTCAATGGCTTCCTGCGTCAATTCGGGCATGAGCATTATCCTCTGCATTACAATCAACCTGACTGTATCGTAGGCTAGTTGTGGCGATCCGTCAACGGATGGGAAGCAGACCTCCCACCAGCCTCTCCCCGATTTCAGGGAGGCGAGAAAACAGGGCGAAGCCGAACTTCAGCGGATCGTGAAATCGTGGAAGCGACCGCTCGCGGTGAGCCAACGCGCTTCGACCGCGCTGACGCGCGCGGAGACTGGCCCGCGATTGAGGAAGGCGAGGAAGCGCTCCAGCACGTCGCGCTCGCCCTCGGCGGTGACTTCGACCGTCTCATCGGCGCGATTGCGCACCCATCCGGTCAGGCCGAGTTCGAGGGCGCGACGCTGGGTCGCGTCCCGGAAGCCAACGCCCTGCACACGACCATGCACGATAGCGTGAAGCTGTTCAGTCATGCTTCATCTCCAAAGAGCGGAGCCTGCTCGGAGTCGCTGGTATTGACCCGCTCGGCCTGCTTGAAGCCGCCGCGCGTCTGCGGCATTTCGACGCGCTTGCCGTGCAGGAGTTCCTCGACGGTCAAAATCTGGACTTTGGGATAAGTCGTGTTCCAGCCTTCCGAGCGGTAATAACCTGCGCTCAACGCCTCATCGCGCATCGGTTTGGTCGGCGCTTCAAGGGTGATAAAAACGCCGAGGGCGGCTTTTTCGCGCTCGACGGCGCGGGCAAGATCGGCAATGTCGGTACGCTGGACGTGCCCGCTCTTGACCTGCACCAGCGCCTCGCGCCGCTCCTGCCTGCCCTTTGCGCTGTCAATGAACGGAATCACGCCGTCGATGCCTTTATCCGCGCCTTTCCTGCCTTCTTTGCTGCCGGCCTGACCGCCGAGCGGCTGCGCCTTGACCAGCGTGAGCGCCCACCACTGGAACTGGTAGCGATCCCGCTGGCCTGCCAGCGCCTTTGCCCCGTTCAGATCGACCGGAACGCCGACGACGGTGTAATCAGTTTTGTCCTTGAGATCGTACATACCGAGCAAGCGGCTCTGCATGAGGGCAATGCTCAAAAAGGTGATGTCGATGCCGATCCAGCGGCGACCGAGCTTCTGCGCGGCGGCAATCGCCGTGCCGCAGCCGCAGAAGGGGTCAAGCACCACGTCGCCGGGGTTGCTGCTGGCCTGAATGATGCGTTCGAGCAAGGCGATGGGCTTTTGCGTCGGATAGCCAAGAATTTCTTTTGATTGTGATTGAACGGGATTTATATCTGTCCAAATATCTTGTAGGGGTATTCCAGACATTTCATCAAGATAGCGTTTATATCGTGGAACACGACCTGAGTTCGCTTGAACAATACGGCCTTGCTCATATAAAGATTGC
>DASZXN010000583.1:0-7006 GCA_035545875.1 Phototrophicaceae bacterium | reverse complement strand
TGGCCGTCAGCGCGGTCGTCAAAGGGCTGGAGCGCGAGGAAACTTACGAGTATCCGCAGTTCGCCGTCCGTGAAGCGATTGTCAATGCCATCTGCCACCGCGATTACCGTATCAAGGGGCGACGCATCGAAGTTCGTATGTACTCGGATCGGCTGGAAGTGATTTCGCCCGGCGGCTTGCCCGGCTTCATCACGGTCGAGAACATCGTCGATGAGCATTTCAGCCGCAACCCGCGCATCGTCAACGGCCTGTTCCAGTGGGGCTACATCGAGGAACTCGGCCTCGGCATCGACCGCATGATGGAAGTGATGGAGCAGTCCGGCCATCTGCCGCCGAGCTTCGATGCGCGGCCTTACAGCTTCGCCGTGACGCTCAACAATTCGCGTGAGAAGCAGGCTGTGCCGGATTGGGTGCGCAATACCAATCACCGGCAGGCGCGTGCGCTGCAATACATCCGCGATCATGGCTCGATCACCAATCGCGAATATCGCTCGCTCTGTCAGGGCGTCTCGGCGGAAACGCTGCGCCTCGACTTGGCGGATATGGTCGAGCGGGGTATTCTGTTGAAAGTCGGCTCGAAGAAGGGCACGTACTACATTCTGAAGTAAACGAAAATAGGCGCTATCATGTCTGCACTCGAACAGGAGATTTACCAAAAGTTCAGACTGTTGGATAAAGATGCTCGGCTGCGCGTCATTGCACGTCTCGAATTGGAAGCTGAAGTAGACGACACGACTCCAGAACCAATGTCGCCACAAGAGGGGCTGGCTTGGCTGATCAATTTCGGCGAGTATATCCAAAACAAGTACGGCAACTTGTCCCCCAGCTCGGTCGATCTTCTGAATGAGGCCAGAGAGGAGCGACTCGATGACCTCATGGGTGGTGGTTGATTCAGGGCTGTATCTGGCAGTTGCCTTGAACGAAACTCATGCAGCCACAACCAAAGCATTCCTAAACGCAATTACATTAGCTCAAACTCGTATTGGCGCTCCTTTCCTGTTTCGCTACGAGATTATTTCAGTCATACGGAAGCATATTTATCGTGGGAGCATTACGCTCGAAGATGGCCGTGTTCTTGCGCAAGGCTTGCTGCGTGCGCCAGTCGAAATATTCACTGCTGAGGTACTCTTGCCTCGCGCATTTGAATTGGCAAATCAGTTCAATCGTCCCACAGCTTACGACTCCGTCTATCTCGCTTTAGCTGAGCGCCTTGAATGCGAATTCTGGACAGCAGATTTGAAATTATTTAATGCAGTAAGCGCACGATTGACTTGGGTAAAATGGATCGGGAATTACATGCCATCACAATCATCCTAGCCGGGCGAGGCAATCTATGCGCGATCACGGCTCGATCACCAACCGCGAGTATCGCTCGCTCTGTCAGGGCGTCTCGGCGGAAACGCTGCGCCTCGACTTGGCGGATATGGTCGAACGGGGTATTCTGTTGAAAGTCGGTTCGAAGAAGGGCACGTACTACATTCTGAAGTAACGACGACCGAATAGAAGCGTAAGCATCGCCGGAGGCTCGAAGCCTCCGGCTAGGAAATCAAGCTCTCTAAAGAGGGCTGGTAATACGAGGCAATAGCTTGTCAGCCTGCTTCAGCAGGCTTGGGTTTTGTAGCCCGACGTTTTGAACGTCGGACAGCGCAACTGGAGCGCTGGATTAAAACGCTTAACTTGGGGCTTATCCTGCGCCCCGTTTGCTTCAGTGGTCTTATCGAGCAATTCATGTGGACTAGTTGATGGGTTCATTCGCGGGCACGGTGATTCTCGCCAGCATCATCGCTCACGCGCTCCTGCTGATCTACGTGCAGAGTCAGCGGCGGCGTGTCCGCGCCGGGTCGGGGGGCTTGTCACTGGCGATCTGCTGCTCGCTGCTCACACCTGCCGCCTTCCTGCTGCAAAGCTCAATCAACGGCTTCCTGATCATTCTGGCGCAGGCTGCGCTGATCGTAACCTACGGCAGCCTCGTCATTCATGAAATCCGCCGCCCGCTCGTCCGCTTCTGGCTACTCGGCGGCATTCTGTGGTTCGCCGCGCTGCTGGCCGCCGCCGTCTTGGGCGACCCAACCGCCGTTGGTCGGCAAAACTGGCTGATCAACGCCTTTACCTCGCCCACCGCGCTGACCGTGATTACACTGCTCGGCGTCGTCGGGGCGAGCCTCGCCCTACTCGTCATTGAGTTCTATGCCTTTTACCAGGCTGCGCTGCCCGAACTCGCCAACCGCACGCTTTACTGGGTGCTCAACAGCGCGGTCGTGCTGGTCGGCACGCTGCTGATCATCAGCGGCACGGAAATCCTCGACCTGCTGGGTCTGGTAGTGGGCTTCGCGGGCATAATCGGCACGATCTATGCGCTGATCTCCTACCGTGTCTTCGACATCCGCTCGCAAATCGGCGCTGGGCTGCGCAACTTCGTCTACGCAATTCTGACCGCGATCACGATTTACGTCGTGCTGTGCGTCAGCGATCAACTGAATACGCGCTCGTCGCTGACCTATCTGGGGCTGGCACTGCTGGCGGCGATCATCTACGTGCCGCTGCGCCTGCTCGCCCAACTGCTGCTGAATTTGATCATGCGTGGCTCCCTGACCGACACGAGTGCGACCGAGATTCCACGCCGCTACAGCCAGCAGATTTCCGGCGCGGTCGAACTGCCGCTGTTGGTCGAAGCCGCGACTCACGCCATCAACGCGCTGATGCAGGTGCGGCGCTCGGCGCTGATTCTGGTCAACGAGGCCGACACGGGCGACGTGGGCGTCGATCTCAGGCTGCTCCCCGGTGAGGGCAAATCCGGCTATTTGCTCAAGTCGAATTTGCTCTACCAGCATTTCGCCAGTGACGGCGCTTGCCTCTCGCAGTTCGACATCGAGTTCAACCCCGATTACAAGATCGTGCAGGAGACCGAGCTGGCCTTCTTCCACGAGACGCAGATGGCAGCCTACGCGCCGATTGTCTTTGAGAACCACTTGATCGGCATTCTTGCCTGTGGCGCGAAGATCAGTGATGCGCCGTTCATCGCCCGTGATTACGAACTGCTGTCCACGCTCGCGCATCAAACCGGGTCAGCGCTGCGCAACGCTCGCCTCGTCGCCGACCTGCGCACGCTCAACCAGAATATGCAGCGGCTCAACCAGTCACTGGAAGATGCAAAGGTGCAGATGGAGCGGCTCGATTCCGTCAAAACCGACTTCATCACCATTGCCAGCCACGAACTGCGCACGCCGCTTGCTCAGGTGCGCGGCTACACCGACATCATCGACGCGCTCAACGAACAGGAAATGCTCGACCAGAATCAGATGGCGAGCATGGTTGGCAATCTGCGCAAAGCGACCGAGCGTATGGAAGAATTGATCGGCGCGATGCTCGACGTGAGTCAGTTGGACGTGAATGCCATGAACCTGAGCTTCACGCAAATCTCGCTGGAAAGCGTGATGCGCATGGCAATCGAGCCGCTGACCGACGCGGTGAGGCAGCGCAAATTGTCACTCTCAGCGCGCGGTCTGCGCGGTCTGCCGATGATTCAGGCGGATTTGCAGCGGCTGGTGCAGGCGTTCCGCAACGTGGTCGTCAACGCGATCAAGTTCACGCCCGACGGCGGCAAGATCGACATCAGCGCGACGCTTCAGCCCGCAACGCAGCCCGGCGAACAGGATCACCTGCTAATCACGGTCGCAGATACGGGTGTCGGCATCGATAAGGATAATCTCGAACTGATTTTCAGGAAGTTCTACCGCGCCTACGATCCGAGCCTGCACTCAACCGGCACGTACAAGTTCATGGGGGCTGGCCCCGGCCTCGGTCTGACGATTGCGCAGGGCGTGATCGAGGGGCATGGCGGCAAAATCTGGGCGGAAAGCCCCGGTCACGACATGGA
Source organism: Phototrophicaceae bacterium (assembly GCA_035545875.1). Classification (GTDB taxonomy): domain Bacteria; phylum Chloroflexota; class Anaerolineae; order Aggregatilineales; family Phototrophicaceae; genus Flexifilum. Next base: position 3,129 of record DASZXN010000583.1, on the reverse strand, counting down.
GAAGTTCCCCGGCACGACCTTCTATATTCTGCTGCCGATCACGCCGCCGCAGGACGCGACGCGCATCCTGCCCTTCCAGATGCCCGCGCCCGTCTCGCAGGAACCGACGCTGGTTCACTCACAGCTATAAAGCGACTTTCACTACGGTGAGGCAACTTCCGCACCTACATCGATCAAGCGCTTGAGCATGGTCTGAAATGCTTCTGGCGATCCACTGGTGTAGTAACGATTGATTCCGCCTGAAAATGGCACGTTGGGCAGCACGCGCCCCACCTGACGCGCGACCGCCGCGCCCGGATCGACCAGCGCCGCGTCGGTAATCTGCTCCAAATCGGCTTTCAAAAAGGGGAAATGCGTGCAGGCCAGCACGATCTGATCCGTGCCTGCGTTCATCAGCGGATCGACGTACTCGCGCAGAATCGCCTCGTCATGACCACCCTGCTCGACCATCGTCACCAGCTTCGGCGCGACCTGCGTGATCACGCGGACGTTGGTGGCGTAGCGCGCGACCACACGGCGATAGAGCGTGCCATCGGCGGTGGCCTGCGTCGTCAGCACGCCGATCACGCCGCTTTTGGTCGCTTCGGCGGCAGGCTTGACGGCTGGCTCGATGCCAACAATCGGAATGTGCGGATAGAGCGCGCGCAGATCGTCAAGGCTGGCGGCGCTGGCGGAATGGCAAGCCAGCACGATCATGACTGCGCCCTGCGCGATCAAAAACTCCGCGATGGCGCGGACGTAAAGACGGAGTTGGTCTGCGGGCTGCGGCCCATAGGGTAAATGCGCTTGATCCGCGTAGTAGACTGTGGGAATGTCGGGAAGCTGGCGCTGAATTTCGCGCAGCACCGACAGGCCGCCGACGCCCGAATCGAGTACGCCGACCGAGGGACTAGTGGGTTTGCTGCTTGAGAGCTGCGCTCTCACGGGCAGCCTCGATGAACGACTCGAACAACTGCTTCATGCTCGCGTCGGTCGCGTAGAGGTCTTCGGGATGCCACTGCACGCTCAGGACGAAACGTTTGTCCGGCGCTTCGAGCGATTCGATCACGCCGTCGGGCGAATAGCCCGTAATCGTGATCCCCGGCGCAGGCCGTTCGACTGATTGATGATGCAGGCTGTTGACCGCGACGTGGGTCGAGCCAACAATCGAGGCCAGTCGGCTGTTCGGGCTGATCTCAACTTCGTGCTGAATGGTATTGCGCGGTAGTTGGTCGGGCGTATCGTGCGAGAGTTTCGTGTCAACAATCGACGGGATGTCCTGCACGAGCGTGCCGCCGAAAGCCACGTTCATGACCTGATGCCCCCGGCAGATGCCGAACAGGGGTCGATCATCTTCATACGTCCAGCGCGCCAGCGTCAGTTCGAGGGTGTCGCGCGCGTCGTCAATAACTTTGGTTTCAGGGTGACGTTCCTGACCATAATACGACGGATCAACGTCGGGGCCGCCGGGAAGCAGCACCGCGTCAAGCCGTTCGTAGAGTTCACGCAAAACATCCTCGGCCAATCCGGTCGGGATGTAAACAGGCAAGCCGCCCGCGTCCGCAATCGCCCAGGCGTTGCGCGCATACGCACCGTGATACGGCTTGCCGAATTCGCGTGAGAAATCGGCGGTCGTAATGCCGATTAAAGGGCGCACAGTCTAGCGCTTTTCCTTCAGGCGAGCCGCCTTACCGCGCAGATCACGCAGATAGTACAACTGCGCGCGGCGGACTTTGGCGCGGCGCACCACTTCGATCTTGTCGATGCGCGGGCTGTGCAGCAGGAAAGTACGCTCGACGCCGACGCCGTGCGAGGCAATGCGGCGCACGGTGAAGTTGGCGTCGTTGCCGCCCCCGCGCAGCCGCAGGACGATCCCCTGGAAAACCTGAACACGCTCGCGGTCGCCTTCGACCACACGCACGTGGACTTTCACGGTATCACCCGGCCCCATTGCGGGATGTCCACGATCCGGCGCTGCCAGCGATTGCAGCAATTCTGCTCTGTTCACGCTTGCCTCCAAAAAAGTACGCTCGAAGCGAGCGCACCTGTTTTTAACAAATGAGGCTGGCATTATAGCACGGCGTAAGACCTGCTCACAAGGGCGATCCCTGCTCGATTACACGCCCAAACGCCGCGCGACGCGCATCAATCCCGCGACGCTCTTGCCATCGGCAATTTCGCCGCTTTCGATCATCGCCAGCGCTTGCGCCAGCGGCACGTGTTCGACCTCGATGAACTCGTCGTCGTCGTGCGCGAGCTTGGACTCGCTCAGATCGGTTGCGGAAAACAGGTAGATGAACTCGCTGGTGTAGCCGGGCGCGCTGTAAATGCCGCCGAGCGCCTCCAGCGTGCCCGGTTTATAGCCGGTTTCCTCCTGAAGCTCCCGCTCGGCGCAGCCATGTGGGTCTTCGCCCGGATTGAGCGTCCCGGCGGGAATTTCGACCAGCGTTTTCTGCGCCGCGCTGCGGAACTGGCGCACGAGCAGCACCTTTTGATCGCTGTCAAAGGCGACAATCGCGACCGCGCCGGGGTGAATGATCCGCTCGCGCTTGGCTTCCTTGCCATCGGGCAGGCGCACGTCGAGCAGATCGAGCTTGATGATTCGCCCGTCGTAGAGATGTTGAGTGCGCAGCGTCGTTTCTTCTGCCATGATTTTCTCCTTACAAACAAGAAAGGGCGGGTCTGAGACCCGCCCCTACAGAGACAAACTGGATAGACATTTCAAACTTACGGGATGTTCAGGGTTTGACCGATGTAAATCAGGTTGACGTTGGCAATACCGTTCGCCGCCGCAATCGCCTCGACGGTGGTATTCCACTGGAGCGAGAGCGCGAATAGTGTGTCGCCGGTACGAACAACGTAGGTTCCACCGCTGCCACCACTTGGCGGCGGAATGATCACACCACCATCTCCTGCGCCCGGCGTGCTGGTTGGCGGCGGCTGATAACCCGTCACGCCGCAGCCCGGTACGATTAGACGGTCGCCCACGTGAATCAGGTTCGGATTGACGAGATTCGTCGCCTGCGCGATGCTCATGTAGGGGATGCCGAACTTCAGGCTGATGCGATACAGGTTGCCATCGCCCGGCTGCACTTCATAGATGCAGTCCTGCCCGGAGGGAACCGGGCCAATCGACGTATAGGTCGGCTG
>DASZXN010000582.1:0-4767 GCA_035545875.1 Phototrophicaceae bacterium | reverse complement strand
GACGAGGTGCTGACCCGCCCGCAGCCCGCGCTGATCGAGTTCGTCAAAACGCTAACCAGTCCCCTCGTCATTCTCGGCGCGAGCGGCAAGATGGGGCCGACGCTGGCGGTACTCGCGCGGCGCGCGGCAGAGGCGGCAGGTCACAAGCTCGACGTGATCGCCGTCAGCCGCTTCAGCGATGCGCGCTCACGCGATTGGCTGGAGGTGCGCGGCGTGCGCACACTCGCCTGCGATCTGTTCGAGCGCGAGTCGCTCAAGACGCTGCCGGACAGCGACAACGTGATCTACATGGTCGGGCTGAAGTTCGGCACGTCGAGCAATCCAGCATTGACGTGGGCAGCTAACACGCTGCTCCCGGCCAACGCCGCCGAGCGCTATCCGCAGGCGCGCATCGCCGCGCTCTCGACGGGCAACGTCTATCCACTGGCAAGCGTTGCGAGCGGCGGCTGGACGGAATCGGCTGCGCTGACGCCGCTCGGCGAGTACGCCAACAGCGCCATCGCCCGCGAGCGCATCTTCGAGTATCAATCGGCGCGTCATGGCACGCCAATCACGATCCTGCGCCTGAGTTACGCGCTCGATCTGCGCTACGGCGTGCTGGTGGACATTGCCCAGAAAGTTTTCGCCGGACAACCCGTCGATTTGACATCTGGCTACCTGAACTGCATCTGGCAGGGCGACGCGAACGCGATGGTGATTCGCGCACTGGCGCTGGCGAGCAGCCCGCCGACCACGCTCAACCTCACCGGGAGCGAAGTCGTCTCGGTGCGCGAGGTTGCCGTTCGCTTCAGCGAACTGATGGGGCGCTCGGTGCAGTTCACAGGCCACGAGGCCGAAACCGCGCTGCTCAGTAAGACAACGCTGCTGCGCGAGCGACTCGGCAGCCCCACCGTCCCGCTTGATATGGTGATTCACTGGACAGCCCAGTGGATCATGCACGGCGGTGCTCTGCTCAACAAACCTACCCATTTCGAAGTCCGCGACGGAGCGTACTAAAGCATGGAGAATTATCCATTTCCGCCTCAGGTCGTGCTGGACAGGCTGCGCGAAGGACTGGTCATCCCGGCACACCCGCTGGCGCTGACGAGCCAACGCGCCTTCGACGAACGCAGCCAGCGCGCGCTGACGCGCTACTATCACGCGGCGGGCGCGGGCGGAATCGCGGTCGGAGTCCACGCCACCCAGTTCGAGATTCGCCGCCCGGAACACGGCCTGTTTAAGCCCGTGCTCGAACTCGCTGCCGAGACGATTGCCGCCTGTGACACCGCGACCGGACGGCAGACCGTCCGCATCGCCGGGATCACCGGGCGGACGCAGCAGGCGCTCGAAGAAGCGCGTTTCGCGGTCGAATTAGGCTATCACGCCGGACTCGTCTCACTGGCGGCGTTCAAAGGCGCGGACGATCAGGCCATGATCGAACACTGTCTCGCCGTCGCCTGCGAAATCCCGCTGATCGGCTTCTATTTGCAACCCTCGGCGGGTGGGCGGCTGCTATCACGCGCTTTCTGGCGGCGCTTTGTCGAAATCCCCAACGTGATCGCCATCAAGGTCGCGCCGTTTAACCGCTACCAGACGCTCGACGTGCTTCAGGCGGTCGCTGAATCAGGCAGGACGGACATCGCCCTCTACACGGGCAACGACGACAACATCGTCCCTGACCTGCTGACCGAGTTCGAGGTCAGCGATGGACGGAAGTTGGTCAGGCTGCGGATCGTCGGTGGGTTGCTCGGTCACTGGGCTTACTGGACACAGAAAGCCGTCGCCATCCTGGATCAATGCCGTGCGCTGCGCGGGCAAACGAGCATCCCTGCCGAACTCCTGACGCTCGCCGCGCAGATCACCGACTCGAACGCCGCGATTTTCGACGCGGCGCACCAGTTCGCCGGGCTAATCCCCGGCGTCAACGAAATTCTGCGCCGACAGGGGTTGATGGAAAGCACGCTCTCGCTCAAAACCGAGGAAACTTTCTCGCCGGGGCAAATCGAGGAAATTGATCGAGTCTGCCGCGCCTATCCGCATCTAACGGACGACGCTTTTGTGCGCGATAATCTCCAGCAGTGGCTCACGTAAAGCGAGAGAAGAAACGATGACTTCCCCCAAAGGACTGCGAGTCGCGCTGGTCGGCCTCGGCTTCGGCGCGGAATTTGTGCCGATCTATTTGCATCACCCCGACGTTGCCAGCCTGACGATCTGCGATGCCAGTGAACAGAAGGTCAACGCCATCGGTGACAAGTTTCTGGTCGATCAGCGCACGACGGATTTCCAGCAGATTCTCAACTCCGACGAGATCGACGCGGTGCATCTGGTCACGCCGATCCCGCTGCACGCCCAGCAGACGCTCGCCGTCCTCGAAGCGGGTAAACACTGCGCCTGCACCGTGCCGATGGCGACCAGCCTCGACGACCTGCGCGCGATTGTCGCGGCGCAGCGCAGGAGCGGCAAAGTCTACATGGGCATGGAGACAGCGGTTTACACGCGGCGCTTTCTCTATGCGCAGGAGATGCAGCGCAGCGGCGCGTTGGGTCGAATCCAGTTCGTGCGCGGGGCGCATTATCAGGATATGGAGGGCTGGCCTCCCTACTGGCTCGGCCTGCCGCCGATGCACTACGGCACGCACGCCGTCGCGCCAATTCTGGCGCTGGCGGGGACGCGGGCCAAGTCCGTCCACTGCTTCGGCTCCGGCGTAATGCGCGAAGAATTACGCCAGCAGTACGGCAATCCCTACCCGATTGAGACGGCGATCTTCGAACTGGAAAGCCCGACCAGCCTCGCTGCCGAGGTCACGCGCACGCTCTTTCACACGGCGCGAGCTTATTCCGAGTCGTTCACGATTTACGGCGAAAAAGCCACTTTCGAGTGGGAGCAGGTCGAAGGCGAGGAACCGGTTGTCTTTCGCATGACCCCGCGCGCCGAATCCGAGCGCGGCAGCGACATCAGCGTCGAGCGCATCACGCCGCTTGACCGCCCCGATCTGCTGCCGCCGGAGATCGCCCGCTTCACTAAACGCGGCGTCTATGACGAGAGCAATCCGCATCTTTCGTTTTTGCAGGGCGGCGGACACGACGGCTCGCACCCGCACTTGATTCACGAGTTTGTCCGCAGCATCGTCGAGGGACGCGCGCCCAAGCTCGATGCGGTCACGACGGCAAACTGGAACGCACCGGGCATCTGCGCGCACCAATCCGCGATGAACGGCGGCGCTCGCGTCGAAATTCCCGTATTCGACCGCTAGGGAACGCATATCGATCAAAAAGTGAGGAGAAGTTATTATGTCCAACTATCGGCTTACGGATGAACAAATCGCTTTTTATCACGACAACGGCTACGTCATCGGCCTGCCTGCCATCTACACACGCGCCGAGATGCAGCAGATCAACGCCGACCTGCCCAAGCTGCTGGCGCTGCTTCAACCGGGCGAGACGGCCAAAGACATCCGCGAATGGCATGAGACCAGCACCTATCTCTATGACATCGTGATGAACCCGAAGATTCTCGATCTGGTGGAGGGGATTCTCGGCGCGAACTTCTACTGCTGGGCGAGCAGCTTCTTCATCAAGGAACCGTTCAGCAAATCGACCGTTGGCTGGCATCAGGACGCTTACTACTGGCCGATGACACCGCACAATACTGTGACCGTCTGGTTGGCCTTCGACGAGGTAGACGAGGAAAACGGCGCAATGAAGCTGATCCCCGGCTCGCACAAAGCCGGGCTGCTCAAGCATCAGCGCCGTGACAAAACCGATTCGATCCTAACGCTTGAACTGGAGAATGGCACGTTTGATGAACGAGCCGCCGTGCAGTTCAACCTGAAAGCCGGGGAAGTCTCGCTGCACGACGACCGCGCCGTTCACGGCTCGCCCGCTAATCCTTCCGCTCGCCGCCGCGCCGGGCTGACCCTGCGCTACACGGGCACGAACGTCAAAAACGACCTGTCCGTCAACCCGAACTTCAAAACCTACCTGTGCCGGGGCATGGATGAGTATCATTACAACCCGGTTGGCACCATTCCGACTGAGCGCTTTGCCCGTCCCGCCTTCAAAGCGATTAGCATTGAGGAAGCCGGGTCACCAGCCGAGCGCAATACACGGTAAATTATCGCCGCACCTGAGACTTTCTCAACACGCTCCGTACTTTTATCCCCTTGAACAACATTCAAGGGGATTTTATTTCCCGGCAGCGAAATTCATTGGTCATAAGACAATATCTCGTATAATCGAACGATAATTGACTGTGCCATCGGGAGGGGGAATGTCGAAGCTCAGACTGGCGCTGGTGGGCACAGGCTATATCGCCAAAATCCACGCACAGGCCGCACGACAGGCGCAGCTTGATCTGGTGGCAGTGGTCAATCACAGCCAGCCGTCGATGCGCCGCTTTGCCGACCAGTTCGCGCTTGAGCGCTGCTATACCTCGCTAGACGATCTGATCGGCGCGGGTGGAGTCGATGCGATCAGCATCAACTCGCCCAATTATCTCCACGCGCCGCAAACGATCCGCGCGCTGGAAGCGGGTATTCACGTCATGGTCGAGAAGCCGATGGCGCTGAATGCCGTCGAAGCTGAACAGATGCTCCGCGCGAGCGAAACATCCGGCGCGAAACTGATGGTCGCCCACTGCTGGCGCTTTGACGAAGAAGTGCGCTGGCTCAAGCAGCGGCTCGACGCTGGCTTGATCGGATCGATTGTGCGCACCAAAGGCTATGGGATTCACGCGAACTGGGGGCCATCCGGATGGTTTACGCAGGCGCAATATGCGGGCGGCGGCGCG
>DASZXN010000581.1:0-4356 GCA_035545875.1 Phototrophicaceae bacterium | reverse complement strand
ACAAACAGACCATCTCATGACGGCTGGCTTTGGCAGGAACAGACACGGTTGTCCACGCGACTCGCTGCGCTCGTTGTGCGCTGACTGCTTTTCCGTCCGCTTCCGCGCGCTCACTGTCGATGGTCAAGCCCGCTGCCTGAGCCGCGAGCGTACCCGACCACGCGCCTTCTTGCTGCGCATCGACGAGATCGTGCGTCCCGACGGCTTCGCCTGCCGCGAACACCCCCTCCGGCAGCGTCCCCGGCGTAAACTCGTTGATCTGCGCGTCCCAGACCAGCTTCGTTCCCGCCTGATAGAGCAGTTCGTAAGCGGGCATATACCCGGTTGAAAGCACCAGCAAATCGCACTCGATGTCTTCCGTCTTATTGCCAATTTGCAGCGTGACGCTGCTCACGCGACCGAGCGCCTCGCTCGCCTTGACGATGCTTGCGCCATTGATCACGCGCACGCCCGCCTTTTTGATCTGCGCGATCAGGTCGGCGTCGGGTGCGCCGCTCATCTCGACGACCGCCTGCACCTGCACCTTCACCGCGATCAGGTCGAGCGCCGTTTGCAGCCCGCGTGAGTTGGCCGAGACGAGCATCGCTCGCGTTCCCGGCAGCGCGCCGTACAGGTGGATCAACCGCCGCACCGCCGAGCCGAGCATAATCCCCGGCAGATCGTTGTTCTCGAACAGCAGCGGGATTTCATACGACCCGCTCGCTACCACCAGCGATTGGGTGCGCAGCTTGATCAGTCGATTCCCCTGCGCCGCGCCGATCCAGTTCTCGTCATAACGACCGAACGCCGTCGTCCCGGTCAGCACCTCGATGTTCGCGTGTGCCATGACCTTCGCCGCCAACTCAGCGGCATATTGATAAGCCGGCTTCCCCTCGATCTCGTGCGTCGCGTAGCGCAAATGCCCGCCGAGCGCGGACTCGGTTTCCATCAAAATCACGCGAGCGCCGAGATCCGCCGCCGCGAGCGCCGCCGTCATCCCGGTTGGCCCGCCGCCGACGACCGTCACGTCCGCGTGTTTGTATTCCTTGTCGAAATAGCCCGGTTGCGCGTTCAGATCGACCTTGCCGAAACCCTGCGTGTGCCGCAGATAATATTCGTAGGCCGGCCAGAGCGAGCGCGGTCGCATGAAGGCTTTGTAGGCGTAGCCCGCTGGCAAGAAGCGATCCAGCGCCTCGGTGACATTCAGCACGTCGAAATCGAGTGACGGCGCGGCGTTTTGCGCCTTGACCGTCATGCCATCCTGTACGGGTGTGCAGCAGGCGCGCACGTCTGGCTCGTCGCCAATCTGGACGAGGCAGTTCGGGCAGTTGCCCGCCGCGCAGAGCAAACCGCGCCGCCGATGATACTTGAGCGAGCGCGTGAACGTTGCCGCGCCTGCGGCGGTCAGCGCCGAGGCAATCGTGTCACCCTCGAAGGCCGAATACTGCCGCCCATCGAACGTGAACACGAGCGACTTTTTGCGATTGATCACCTGCGCGTCGTCTTCAGGCAGGCGACGAAGCTGCGTTGTCGTCGGAAAAACCATCGCTTACGCTTCCGCTTCCCAGAAATAAGTTTTCAAGACTTTGTGCGTCTTGGTGTGCCGCTCGGCGATAAACCACGACCCACAGGCGTCGTGATACCACCACTCGCGCTGCACGCCGAGGACGTTCGTCCGCATGTACAGAGTGTCCACCCATGCTGCGCGCGTCAATTGATCGGGCGCGGGTCGCTGGGTTAGTTCGCCGCCGAAGCGAAACTCGCTGACGTTGCGCGCGCCGCAGTTCGGGCAGGTAACAATAATCATCGCGATTTGCCTTTAATGTCCAACGGAAGCCGCGCCTTTTTCGCCGACCAGCTTGCCTTCCTCGAAGCGCGACAGGCGGAACGGCGCGATCAGGTCGGGCGTTTTCTGCGTAGCGATCAGTTCCGCCATCCGTTTACCGCTGACCGGCCCCGCCTTGAAGCCATACGTCCCCCAGCCGACATCCACGAGGAAACCTTCGACGGGCGTGAAACCCATGATCGGGCTGAAATCCGGCGTCATGTCGCAGACGCCCGCCCACTGGCGCAGAATTTTCACCCGCGCCAGGAACGGGAACAGTTCGAGGATGTTCTGGCACAGGCTTTCGAGAAAACTGAGCGTCGAATCGTAGGAATAGGATGTGTACGGGTCGATTTCCGCGCCCATCACCAGTTCGCCGCGATCCGCCTGGCTGATGTACGAGTGCAGCGACCCCGACACGACCACCACGTCGAGAAATGGCTTGAGCGCTTCAGTCACGCAGGCTTGCAGTTGATGGCTGGTGATCGGCAGGCGCACGCCGACCATATCGCTGATCAGCGTGCAGAAGCCCGCCGTCTGGTTGACGACCATGCCCGTCTTGATCCGCCCGCGTGTCGTCTGGACGGCGGTCACTTTGCCGTTTTCGGTCTCAATGCCCGTAACTTCAGTGTTCTGATGAATGTGCGCTCCGCGCTGATCCGCGCCCCGTGCGTAGCCCCACACGACCGGGTTATGCCGCACGATTCCCCCCGGCGCGTGATACAGCGCGCCGAGGATCGGATAGCGCACGTCGTCGCGCAGGTTGAGCTGTGGGCACAGCTTCGCCAGTTCGTCGGGATAGACGACGCGGCTGTCTACGCCTTGCAGTTGGTTGACCTCGGCGCGCCAGCGCATCGTCCGCAGCGCCGAGTCGGTGTGCGCCAGCGTCAGATGTCCGCGCTGGCTGAACAGCACGTTGTAGTCGAGGTCGAGCGACAGGTTCTCGTAGAGCTTGACGCTCTCGTCATAGAAAGCCACGCCTTCCGGCGTCAGGTAATTCGAGCGGATGATCGTCGTATTGCGTCCGCTGTTGCCGCCGCCGATGTAGCGCTTTTCCAGCACCGCCACGTTGGTGATGCCGTGATTCTTCGCCAGATAATAGGCCGTCGAGAGGCCATGTACCCCGCCCCCGACGATCACCACGTCGTAGCTGTCTTTGAGATCGTGGTCGCGCCACATCCGTTTGAGCGAATGTCTGCCGTTCATGCCTTGCCGAATAAGCTGCGTCAAAGTAAGTCCTCTAACATCTCGTGTGAGGATTTGTAGGGGCGAGGCATGCCTCGCCCCTACGCAATATTTGCTGAACCTATTTCTGGAAATCCTGAATGTGCCGCTTGACTTTCGCCTCGGTCGCTGCCGTCGCGCCGAGCACCGGGTGCATCGACAGATCAGGCGAATACTGGCTCGCCGGAACCGTTCTGCCCAGCGCCTCGGCCATCGCGCGGACGTGGTGCGGCGCGCCGCCGCAGCAAATCCCGATGTAGTTGATGCCAATTTCCTGCGCGCGCTTGGCGAAGCCCGCCATCTGGAAGCGCGTCAGCACGAACGGATCGAGCGCGACCGGGAAAGCGCGATTGCCATGCTCGTCCTTGAGCACCTGGAAATACGGCGCGTCTTTGCTCGTGCGATACGGGACGGGCTGCGCCGCGACGTAGGTCTTGACCGCCGCGCGGATTTCTTCCAGCAGCGGCAGCATCGTTTCCGGGCCTCGGCTGCAATTCAGTCCGACGATATCCGCGCCTTTGTCTTCCAGAGTCTTGCAGGCGTCCGCCCACCGATAGTTGTCGTAGCTTTCCTCGTTCTTGGCGGCGAACGTGACCATCGCGGGCAGCCCGGTCTGCTTGATCACGTCGAGCGCGATCAGGGCTTCGCCGAGGTGATTGAACGTCTCCGCGATGAAGAAATCGACGCCTTCTTCTGCCGCCCACTGTACCTGTTCCTCGAACATCGGGCGGACGATGGCTTCGGTTTCTTCAGGCCGCGCCGGATCGTATTCCCACGTGTTGCAGACGTTCCCCGCGACCAGCGCATCGCCTTCCGCCGCGACTTCTTTCGCCAGCCTGACCGCATCCTTGTTCAGCCGCTCTAGATCGCCTTCGCGCCCAATCGCGCGCAGCTTGGCGCGGTGACCGTAATAGGTGAACGCGACCATCACCTCCGCGCCCGCGCGCAGAAATTCGCGGTGCAGTTCCTTGACGGCGTTCGGGTACTCGATCACGGCTTCGGGGACGTAGGCTCCGGCCTTCAGATAACCGCGCCGTTCCAGTTCAAACAGGTAGCCTTCCGCTCCCAGCACGATCCCTTTTTCCAAGCGTGCCAGCAGCCTATTTTTTTGCTTTTGCGCCATTGGTGCATTCCTCTAATCTGTAATTTGACCTAACCGCTATAAATAAACGCAGTTTTTATATCTGTATTTTCGTAGGGGCGAGGCATGGGCGTGTTTAATAAGCCTGTATCTCGCGGTCAGACTGCCGTTTTTATCGTGCAGGGCGGGTTTCAAACCCGCCCCTACCGTCGATCCGCGAGGCAAGCGCCGCTCAAAGCTATGACTC
>DASZXN010000580.1:0-2482 GCA_035545875.1 Phototrophicaceae bacterium | reverse complement strand
GGTATATGGCGAGTTTCTGTAGGGGTGTTCCTTGAACACCCCTACATTAACGCCAGTTATGGATAACGATTTTGAGCGAAGCATTTGATCGTAGGGGCACGACATGTCGTGCCCCTACAAGGGAAAAACCGGTTCCTGCTGCGGCTTATCCATAACTGGCGTTAAACTAACCCCAAATTCAGTTATGAACAAAAGGCTCTATCATGCCCGACATCGTGATTGTTGATGCGGTACGCACGCCCATCGGCAAGCGTAACGGCTGGCTGCGCGCAGTTCATCCCGTGCGCCTCGGATCGAGCGCGCTCTGTGAAGTATTGGCGCGCGCCCGGCTCGATCCGGCGCTGGTCGATCACGTGATGATGGGCTGCGTCAGTCAGGTCAGTGAGCAGACCTTCAACCTCGCCCGCAACGTCGTGCTGGATGCTGGTCTGCCGATGGAAACGCCCGCCACAACCGTCGATTTCCAGTGTGGATCGAGCCAGCAGGCGATTCACCTCGCCGCCGGAATGATCGCATCAGGGCAGATCGAGATCGCGGTTGCGGGCGGCGTCGAGTGCATGACACGCGTACCGCTCGGATCGAGCCTCGCCAACGGTCAGCCGTTCACCGAGCGGATGATGGACACGTACCAAATCGTGCCGCAGGGAATCGCCGCTGACGAGATCGCTCAGAAATGGAGTATCAGCCGCGCCGAAGTCGATCAGATTGGCTACGAGAGCAATCTCAAGGCGGCACAGGCAACGACGAACGGCTGGCTGCAAAGGGAACTGTTCGCCATCGCGGGGCTAGACGAGACAGGCCAGCCGATCACCGTCACGCAGGATCAGGGCTTTCGCGCCAACGCCTCGCTGGAAAAGATGGCGACACTTCAGCCCGCCTTTACGCCCAACGGTGTGACGACGGCAGGCAACAGCAGCCAGATCAGCGATGGCGCGGCGGCAGTCGTGTTGATGAGCGCCGACAAAGCGCGCGAACTCGGCCTCAAGCCGCGCGCTCGCATCGTCTCGATGGTCACGGTGGGCAGCGATCCGCATCTGATGCTGACCGGGCCTGTTTCAGCCACACGCAAGATTCTCGCGAAAGCAGGCCTGTCGCTCGAACAGATCGATCTGTTCGAGGTCAACGAGGCGTTTGCCGCCGTGATCGGGATGTGGAAGCGCGAGATCGGCGCGGATATGGGCAAAGTCAACGTGCATGGCGGCGCGATTGCGCTCGGCCATCCGCTGGGCGCGAGCGGCGCTCGCCTGATGACGGCGCTGCTCAACGCGCTCGAACTTCACGACGGACATTTCGGCTTGCAGACGATGTGCTGCGGCGGTGGCATGGGCACCGCGACGATTGTCGAGCGGCTGAATTAGAAACAAAACCGCCGCGCTCCACATGATCGCGGCGGTCGAAATAGCTATTCTGCGTTGTATCAGCCGCAGACGTCCGGCACGGCGATGAAGGTATAGGTCTTGCTCGGCTCTTTCACATCTGGCCCAACCAGCGTGAGTTGATTGCTCGGCAGCGCATACAGGCTGTCGCCTAATCCCTGCCCGATTAAGACGTTCTGCCCTGACGAGATCGCCTGCTCAAGTGCCGTGTGAATCTGGTCAAGCGAGGCGCTGAAAGCGAAGCTGCCGTGTCCGGCATCGTCAATGTCGTACAGCGCGATACCACCGTCAGCGCAGTAAGCTGCCAGCGGCGCGCCGAGATCATAGGCATTGATACGCCCGTCGTTGATTATGGGCGTGCTGCCAGCGCAGACCGAGTTGTCCACAAGCTTGAGGGCAATATCACCGATGTTATACGTCAGTGTAGCGGAATACGGGGTAACGTCGAAGGGGCTAGTGGTTGTCGAGAAAAACCCATGAATTTCGAGCGTCCTCGTCTCTCCCGGCGGAACCGTAATCGTCCCGCTATAGGTCGCATCTGTCGGAATCTTGTCATGAAATGTGACGGTGGCAGTACCCGACGATCCAGTGCTGTTCTGCCATGGCAAGGTTAATTCGACGCAATATTTACCATCGGCGGCGCTCACCGGTCGTGAGAAAAGCGCTAAACAGGCGGCAAAGGTGCTGAGGGCGACGACGAGTGCAGTGAACAGACGCATAAATATCTCCTATTTAGCTTATAAATTCACGATCATCGAATTTAATAGCCTATCAAAATAAGGCAAGTCGCTTATAACCAAAATCTGGATCAATTTCGTAAAATCTCTGAAAGAGTCAACCCATATCGGGGAATTACAACAGGGGTAGGCGCATACGCCTACCCCTGGTATGGGGCGTATTCAGTCTCTACTTCTTCAGCACGTCGGGGTTGACGACGTTGGCGTATTTGCCCGTCGCCAGCGCATCGACCACTAGCTTGGCGGTATCGACGGCGACGACGATCTGCGCGTCTTCGGTGCTGGCGGCGAGGTGTGGCGTATGCACCACGTTCGGCAGCCCAATCAGCGGGAAATCCGCAGGCGGCGGCTCATTGACGTACACGTCGA
>DASZXN010000579.1:0-10916 GCA_035545875.1 Phototrophicaceae bacterium | reverse complement strand
TCTCGTCCAGGCTGAAATCCTTGTAACGGGCGCGGCGCAGGTCGCTGATGGCGACGCGCGTGGCAATCCGCGTCGCCCAGGTCGTGAACAGACTGTCGCCGCGAAAGCTGTCGAGGTTTTCGACCACCCGCAGAGTGGCATCCTGCGCCAAATCCTCGGCCATCTGCGTCAGTTCATGATTCGACAGACCGCTCAGGTCGCTGCGCTCGCGGCTGAGGTAATAAAAAATGCCACGCTGCAAGCGAGCTTGCAGGTCTTTAAGCGCGCGCGCTTGCGCCTCCGGCTCGGCTCTGAGATCGGCCAGCCACTCTTCGTTTGTCCGTTCTGCCATTGCTGCGTCCGAGATAGACAGGATCGCGCTAATGATAGCACGAGGATTCACCCCGATGCTAATGCTGTACTTTGGTCTTCTCGAAGCGGGCGTACAAGACCAGCCGACCGAGACGAATCTCGTCGCCGTCGCGGAGGATGCGCGGCTGATTGGGGATCAGCTTCTGACCGTTGAGGAACGTGCCGTTATCGCTGTCCTGATCGACCAAATTGAGGGTTCCGCCGTCGCGCTTGATAATCGCGGCGTGGCGACGCGAGACGCCCAACTCGATGCCTCTGGAGCTTTTCAGGTCAATCGTCGGGGATTCGCCTGTGTCGGGGTCGAGCCGCCCGATGGTCAGCTTGGTGATCTCGCCAGCATCGAAGGTGAAGGTCTTGTCGGAGTCCTTGACCTTCAGCACCAAATTCATGCGCGAACTGAACCCGGCTGTGCCCCAGCGCGGCGTACCAATTTCGTCTTCGTTGATGTCAAGCGCGCGGGTGGCGCTTTGAATATCGCGCGCAAGCGGCAGCCCACAACGCGGACAATTCTTCGCGTTGTCGGCAATTCCTTTATGGCCGCAGTACAAACATTCTTTCACAATGAGGGCCTCGAAATAATCACAAGCCAATTATAATATATTTTACCATTTTCCAACGCAGGCATTAATGTAAGCAAACAAAGGTATGAAAAGACAAACGTAATCGAACGAAAGACAATTGTTAATCGCCGTCATTATCACCAGATAAAATCGAGCCTGCCCGGAGATTTATACAATTCAAACGCAAGTGATGTATAATCCCCTCAATGAGAGTGAAAGCCATCCCTTCACCACGTGGTATGAACCCCACCTTTCGTCTGACTGGTTTGGAGCGACTTTAGTGTGAGTAACAAACCTTCCGATCCGCAGAACAATAACAGCAACTCCCCTTTCGCCAACCGGAATGCGCAGCGCATCTGGCTGGTGGTCGGGATCGTCGTGCTGCTGCTGTTCATCGTCATCTTTGGCGCGCCCAACAATGCGCCCAAAGGCAATAACATCACGCTGGATCATCTCGCTGAGCAGATCAAAGAGGGCAACGTCACTTCGATTCAGGTTCGAGGCGGCAACGATGTCTACATCGATCTGCGCAACGGGAGCAGCGCTTATTACTACAAAGAGCGCGAAACGGACTTATTCGCGGCATTGAGCACCTATGGGGTGACGGCACAGCAGCTTGATCAGGTGGAATATTCGGAAAAGCAGGGTGATAACACCACCGGGCTGATCTTCCAACTGCTGGTGGCGATTGTGCCGACGCTGATCATCGTCTGGCTGCTCTGGCGCATGATGCGCTCGGTACGCACCGGACAGGATCAGGCGCTCAGTTTCGGACGCAGCCGCGCGCGCGTTGTCCGGGATATGGAGCGACCCCAGGTCACTTTCGCGGACGTTGCCGGAGCGGACGAGGCCAAGCAGGAACTGGCGGAGGTCGTCGAGTTCCTGAAAGAGCCGGAGAAATTTATTCGGCTCGGCGCGCGCATCCCGAAAGGCGTGCTGATGGTTGGCCCTCCGGGGACGGGCAAGACGCTGATGGCGCGAGCCGTCGCGGGTGAAGCAGGTGTGCCCTTCTTCAGCATCTCCGGCTCGGAGTTCGTCGAGATGTTCGTCGGCGTCGGCGCGAGCCGCGTGCGTGACCTGTTCGAGCGCGCCAAAGCGGAAGCGCCCGCGATTGTCTTCGTGGACGAAATCGACGCGGTCGGTCGGCATCGCGGCGCGGGTCTCGGCGGCGGTCATGACGAGCGCGAACAGACGCTCAACCAGATTCTGGTCGAGATGGACGGCTTCGAGACGGGCACGAACGTGATCGTCGTCGCGGCGACCAACCGCCCCGACATTCTCGATCCGGCGCTGCTGCGTCCCGGTCGCTTCGACCGCAAGGTCGTAATGGACAATCCCGATCTGAAGGGTCGGCAGGACATCCTCAAGGTTCACGCGAAGGGCAAGCCGCTCTCCGCAGACGTGGACATCGAGGCGCTGGCGAAGATCACGCCCGGTTTCAGCGGCGCTGATCTGGAAAACCTGATCAACGAAGCCGCGATTCTGGCGGCGCGCCGCAACAAGAAGTCAATTGGCATGAGCGAAATGCAGGAAAGCATGGAGCGCGTGATCATGGGGCCGGAGCGCAAGACGCGCGTCATCTCCAACACGGAGAAGACCTCGATTGCCTACCACGAGGCCGGACACGCCATCCTCCATCACGTGCTGGAACACGCTTCGCCTGTCCACAAGATCACGATTGTTCCGCGTGGTCGCGCGGGCGGCTATGTGATGTCGCTGCCGGAAAACGACACCCTGCTCGTCTCGCGCGAGGAATTCGAGGACGAGATCGTGGCGATGATGGGCGGACGCGCGGCGGAAGAGATCATCTTCAACCAGTTCACGACGGGCGCGAGTAACGATTTGCAGCAGGCGACCGCCCGTGCCCGCGCGATGGTCACGCAGTACGGCATGAGCGACGTGCTTGGCCCGCGCGCCTTCGGCAGCGGCAGCGGATCGCTGTTCCTCGGTCGTGACCTGTACGAGCAGCGCGATTACAGCGAGCAGGCCGCCGAAGAGATCGACAATGAGGTCAAGCGCATTCTGCAAACGGCCTATCAACGCGCCAAGACGATCCTGAACGAGAACCGCGAGAAGCTCGAACAGATCGCGCACGTGCTGATGGAGCAGGAAACGCTGGATCGTTCCGGTTTCGAGGAATTGATGGGTGGCAGCAGCGCGCCGCTGCTGGGCGCGAGCGCCTTCACCCAACCGGAATAAGCGCAGTCAATTCAACAGCGAAACGAAGGGCGAGATCGACGATCTCGCCCTTTTTGATTCTTCCGTTCAGGTCGGGCACGGTCTCGACAATTTTCCGATTGCGCGCTTTCGCTTAGCTGGCGCCGAAGCGATTCTGGCCTGCGCCAAAGACGCGCCCGCTCAGTTTGAAGCCGTTCTCTTCAAGGCGATCAATCAGCTTCGGACGGAAGCCGGTTGGTTCGAGCTTGCCGCCGCCGACCGTCGCGGGCGCGCTGCCCGTTTGCCCCGGCAGTTTGTAAACGAAGATGTCTTGCAGCGTGACCGAATCGCCTTCGAGACCCTGAATCTCGGTGACCTGCGTCAGCTTACGCGATCCATCGCGCAGATGGCTGATCTGAATGATCAGGTCAACCGCGCTGACAATCTGCCGCCGGATCACGCTGACAGGCAAATCCATGCCTGCCATCAGAACGAGCGTTTCCAGACGTGCCACGCAGTCACGCGGGTTATTCGAGTGGATGGTTGTCAGCGAGCCATCGTGACCGGTATTCATGGCCTGAAGCATGTCGAGCGCTTCGCCGCCGCGACACTCACCGACGACGATGCGATCCGGGCGCATACGCAGCGAACCGCGCACCAGGTCGCGGATCGCCAGCGCCCCGGCAACGCCATCGCCGCCGGGCATGGGCGGCGCGGTTTCCAGCCGAACGACGTGCCGTTGTGAGAGCTGAAGCTCGGCAGCGTCTTCAATCGTGACGATGCGCTCGGTCTCAAGAATGTAGCCGCTCAAGACGTTAAGCAGAGTCGTTTTACCGGAGCCAGTACCGCCGGAGACGACGATGTTCAGGCGCGACTGCACGCAGGCTTTGAGGAATTCGGCGGCTTCCGGCGTCAGCGAGCCGAAGCTGATCAGGTCGTCCATCGTCAGACGTTTTTCCGGGAATTTGCGGATGGTGATCGTCGTGCCGAGCAGCGCGGACGGTTCGGTGATGATGTGAACGCGCGAGCCATCGGGCAAGCGCGCATCGACCATCGGCTGGACGCGATCCAGACGCCGGCCTAACGGTCGAACGATGCGCTGCGCCGTCCACATCACATGATCTTCGTCGTCAAATTCGAGGTCGGTTTCGGTCAGCTTGCCTTTAAATTCGCCAAAGATCAGGTGCGGCCCATTGACCATGATTTCCGAGCAGCCTCGGTCACGCACGAGCGGATCAATCGCGCCGAAGCCGAGCAAATCGTCGAGCAGAGCATCGCGCAGTTCGTCAAATTCGATCTTGTTGACGCGAATATCGGGATTTTCCTGACCGAGCTTGTCGATCATAGTTTTCAGGCGCTCGCTGATCAGCGCGATCTTATCCGGCTCGTTGCGCCCCCACTGATCGGCTTCGTCCGGCGTCTTGAGCAGCTTCGGGCGCAGGCGCTTGCGCAGATACGCCACTTTCGAGCTGGTTTGGCGATGCTTCCCCGTGAAATAGTTTCCGGGCGTCGGCGCGGCGGGCGCAGCCTGCGCGGGCGCGCTGGGTTGGGCAGGCTGTGGCGGCGGTTCGGCAGGTCGGGCAGGCTGCTCGTTGTTCAGTTTACGCTGCAAATATGACATGGCGTTTCTCTTCGCGTTATCCAATGCTTCCTAGTGTAGTGGATTTTCCGCCAGCAGATCACATAGATGTATCAACGCTTGATGAATAATTCGGCGGCACGTCAACGGCAGGCGGACACGCCATCCTTGTTAGATTCGTCTAAAAACAAAGTAGGGCGCGTTGACAATTTCGCCCGTCGGGTTTATGCTGATGTTATGCAGTGCGAAATTTCTTCGCCAAAGCAGGTGGTTTATGACATCCCTAAATATCGGCGCAAATCGTGACTTCAGGGTCACGGTGTTGAAAGCGCGCGAGCGTGCCATTCGGCGCGTGGACACATCGCTTTTTCCCCCGGATTTCCGCAGCGAATTTGCTCCCGAAGGCGACGCTCCGTCCTGACTGACAACGTGTCCCCACGATGGCGAAACATCGTTTCGCTTTGCGTTCGCATCTAGCCGAAGCGATCCTGTCAGGTCGAAACGACCTGTCCTGATCCTACCCATCACCCCTTCGACGGGGCTGTCCTGCCGCCGTCTGCTTTTCGTTGCGTCGATCCAAAGGAGCTTAACGCATGATCGCGTACAAATTTGAGTATAAAGATAGACAGATGCCGGAGATCATTCCGGCGACCACCGCCCATCTGGGCGCGATTCAGGCTTTGGCCGGGATCGCCTACAGCGTCACCCCGGAAATCGCCGCCGACTGGTTCGGTGCAGAGCAGTACCAGAGCCGGATCGATCATTTCCCTGAAGGCCAGTTGATCGCGCTGGAGGCGGCTTCTGGCAAGGTCATTGGCATGACCTCCAGTATGCGTTTCTACTACAATCCAGAGCGGCCTTTCACCGAGGATTGGGATCACACCACCGGGTATGGCTGACTGACCACGCACGACCCCAACGGTGAATGGATGTACGGCGTCGAGACGTTTGTGCATCCCGATTATCAGAGTCAAGGCGTGGGCAGCCGGTTGATGGACGCGCGCTTCGCCTTGCTGCGCAGCCTCAATCTGCGCGGGCTGGTCGCGGGCAGCCTGTTCATCGGCTACGAAAGCGCCGCCGAGCAGGTGACGCCGGAGCAGTACGTTCGGGACGTGATCGACGGCAAGCGCTTCGACCCGAACCTGAGCAAGCAGATCAAAAAAGGCTTCAAAGTCCTCAACTTGATCCCGAAGTACACCGAGGAGCCGCGCACGCACGATTACGCTGCCGCGATTGCCTGGCTCAACCCGGACTATCGCCAGCGCATTGTGCCGTTCACGCCGACTTCGGAGCGCGTGAGTATTGCCGGATCGTAAGCGCAGGATTTGTTTTCGTAGGGGCGCAGCACGCTGCGCCTCTGCCTACACAAATCGAATACCGGGAAGCGCACCACCGTAAAACTTTATGGGAACCCTGAAAATCATGTCTACTGACACGCCAGCGCAACGCCAGATCAGCATCGTGCCGAGTTCGCCGCGCTACGCCGAGCAGATGCAGGATTTGATGCACCTTGTTTATCACACAACCCGCGAAAACCCGGACGGAACTTTCACCGCCGCGATGTTTCGCCGCCATCGGGAGCTTTTTCCCGAAGGCCAGTTCATCGCGCTCGACGCCGGGCGCGTGATCGGCCTGACTGCCAGTATGCGCATCGCCTTCGACCCGGAGCATCCGTTTATCGAAGCGTGGATGGAAACGATCAGCGATGGCTGGCTGCATCGCCACGATCCGCAGGCCGAATGGATGTACGGCGTTGAAAGCTGCGTGCATCCCGATTACCGCAGCTTCGGGATTGGCGGCAAGCTGATGGAAGCGCGCTACGACGTAGCGAAAGCGCTCAACCTGCGCGGGATGGTCGCCGGGAGTGACATTGTAGACTACGACAAGATCGCCGATCAGGTGACGCCAGCGGGTTACCTACAGGGTGTGATCAGCGGGAAATACTGGGACAACAACCTGAGCAAGCAGTTGAAGAAGGGCTTCAAAGCGGGCGCGCTAATCCCGAATTATCTGCCAGAGCCGGGCGCGCTCGGTTGGGGTGTGGTGATCGTCTGGAATAACCCGGATTTCGACCCGACGCGCCCGATGGTGAGCGCGCCGATCCAGCCGCGCCGCTATCGCATCACGATGCGAAGCGCCATCACTCGCCCAGCGCCGTAAATTTGTAAGCCTACAACAATTCTGGGGACAGATGCAGCTTCGCCTGCGCTCTTTCCCTCAAGTGCGCGGCGCAGCCACCAAGCTGCTTTCGATCTACGACTGCCCGGAACACCGTTCTGTTAAAATCTGCCTGAAATTCGGCGTGAATTTTCATTGCCTCTCGATAAACTTTTTGCCCTCAGGTCTTAAAGAGATTACAATCGATCAGCATCTAGGCAATGGATGAACCTACGTCGTGCGCAGTGACTATTTACTATAATCACGTGTTGCGGCAGCCATCCAAATCGTTCCATCACTTATGTTATAAGGAGTGTCGTTTATGAATTCGAAACTGCGTCTTTTGGCCGTTGGGATGTTGACTTCGCTCGCGCTGACCGTACCAGCGCTGGCGCAGAGTTCAACCCCAGAAGCGACCGCCAGTGCCATGTCAACCGACAGCAACGGCATGATCACCTATGCCGCGCCGGATTGCAGCTACGGCGGCGAAATGAAGTCGATTCAGGCGACAGACGCGAACACGGTCGTGTTCACGCTCTGCAACCCGGATGGCTCGTTCCCGTCGAAGGCGGCCTTCGCCACCAACGACATCACCTCGTGGGCGTACATCCAGAAGACCGGCGGCAATGGCGATCTGCTGCGCGTCCCCGTCGGCACTGGCCCGTATAAGATCGATCACTGGGATCAGGGCAACGAAATTGTTCTCGACCGCAACGACGACTACTGGGGCGATAAGGCCAAGACATCGAAGCTGATTTTCCAGTGGAACGCGGACTCCGCCGCCCGTCTGACTCAGCTTCAGTCCGGCGCAGTCGATGGCTACGAAATCGTCGGCGCGACCGATTTCGACACCATCAAGAACGATTCGAGCCTGGCACTCTACTCGATTGACCCGCTGAACATCTCCTATCTGGGCATCAACAACACCTACAAGCCGTTCGATGATGTGCGCGTCCGCGAAGCGATTGCCTACGGCATCGACAAGCAGCGCCTCGTCGATAACTTCTATCCGGCTGGCTCGCTGGCGATGGGCCAGTTCAATCCCCCCGGCATCTTCGGCACCACCGCCAATTTCGCGGGCACGCCCTATGATCCCGACAAGGCCAAGTCGCTGCTCGCGGAAGCCGCGAAGGACGACGGCTTCACGCTGCCGCTTTCGACCCTTGCGGATGGCACGCCGATCAAGCTGAGCTTCCGTACCAACGCGCGCGTCTATCTGCCGGAACCGCAGGAAACTGCGACCGACATCCAGACCCAGCTTGCCGCTATCGGCATCAACATTCAGTTGGACGTGCAGCAGTCGGCGACCCTGTTCCAGAATGCCGCCCTCGGCAAACTGAGCCTCTCGCTGATCGGCTGGGGCGCGGATTGGCCGGATGCGACCGACTTCCTCGACACGCACTTCGGCGCTGGCGCGGACATGACTTTCGGCGACAAGTTCCCGGACATCGTTCAGGGCATCAAGGACGGCGCGCAGAACTCCGATCCGACGCAGCGCCAGGCCATCTACGATAAGGTCAACGCCGAAATCCGCGACGAAATCCCGATGGTTCCGCTGGCGGCAGGTGTCACGGCAGATGCCTTCAAAGCCTCGATTGGGAATGTCAAGATTGGCCCGATTTCGACCCCGAACTTCTGGCAGATGACCAACCCGGATGCCGACCAGATCACCTGGCTGCAATCGGGTGAGCCGGAGAGCCTCTACTGCCCGGATGAGACCGACGGCGAAGCGCTGAGCGTCTGCGAGCAGACCAACGAATCGCTGCTGGCCTATGAAGTCGGCGGGACGGCAGTTGTCCCGTCGCTGGCGACCGATTACTCGGCCAGCGCCGACGGTCTGACCTGGACGTTCCACCTCCGTCCGAATGTCAAGTTCAGCGATGGCTCGACCCTGACGGCCAACGACGTGGTGATGTCCTACGCGATTCAGTGGGACGCCGCCAGCCCGTATCACAAGGGTGACACCGGCGTATTCGACTACTGGTCGTCGATGTTCGGCGGCTTCCTGAATCCGCCTGCTGCGTCGTCGTAATTGACCCGGTTCCGTATTTTGGTAGGGGCACGCTGTGGCGTGCCCCTACTGCTAGCACGTCCGACCCAAGTAAGAAGCTGAATCTATGGTTGCTTTTATCGCGCGACGCTTGATCGTCTCGATCCCGGTGTTAATTGGGATTCTCGCCGTAACCTTCTTTCTGGCACGCTTAATCCCTGCCGATCCCTGCGTCGCTATGCTCGGCGAACATGCCACCCCGGAAATCTGCGCCGTTTATAAACACCGCATGGGGCTAGATCAGCCGATCATTAACCAGTTTGTGATCTATGCTGGCACCATCCTGCAAGGCGATCTGGGAACGTCGCTGCACTATCAGCGCCCCGTGACCGATATGCTGGTCGAGCGCCTGCCCGTGACGCTGGAACTCACGCTGGCAGCGATGCTCTTTGCCATCGTTGTCGGCATTCCGCTCGGCATCATTTCTGCCTACCGCCACAACACGGCTGTCGATGTCGGTACCATGATCGGCGCGAATATTGGCGTATCCATGCCTGTTTTCTGGCTTGGCCTGATGTTGGCCTATCTGTTCGGCGTGATCCTCAAAGGGACGCCGCTGGCGCTGCCGTCTTCGGGACGCCTGCCGCCCGGTTTCGACCCAACGCCGTTTTACGAAGCCTGGGGACTGGCAACCAGCCCGCAAACCGCGACTGGATTAGAAATTTTTATTTCTCGCCTCAATATTTTGAACGCGATTTTGACGCTCAATGGCGACTTGCTCCTCAATGCGCTGCGTTACTTAATTTTGCCTGCCGTCGCCGTCGGCACCATTCCTATGTCGATCATCGCGCGCATGACGCGCTCCAGTGTGCTGGAGACGCTCGGTCAGGATTACGTCCGCACCGCCCGCGCGAAAGGTCTGCGTGAACTGGTCGTCGTCCTGCGCCACGCGGTGCGCAATGCCCTGCTGCCCATCGTCACGGTGATCGGCCTGAACTTCGGTGGTCTGGTCAGCGGCGCGGTGCTCACTGAAACGATCTTTGGCTTAACGGGTGTCGGGCGCACACTGGTGGACGGTATCTTCGCGCTCGACTATCCGGTTGTGCAAGGTTTTACCATCGTGATCGCCGTCGCGTTCGTGCTGATCAATCTGGGTGTCGATCTGCTTTACGGCTATCTTGATCCTCGTATCCGTGTCAGTTGATCGGCGACCCTATGGCAACTACCACCAAAACCTCTGAACCTGTGAAGATCGAAAAAGGCGCGCACGGCAAAGTCGAATCGAGCAGTCTGTGGCGCGATACCTTTCGCGGACTGTTTCGCCAGCGCAACGCCATCCTCGGCATGATTTTGCTCGGCTTTTTGATTATTGTCGCCGTCTTTGCGCCGCTGATCGCCAATTACGACCCTAATCAGCCGATGTTCGGCTTACCGGGCGAAAGCGGGCGCTTGCCCGGTAAACCCCCCTGCGTTCATCTGCTCGGCTGCCCAGCGGAACAGGCGCAGCATTTCATGGGGCTTGACCTGAGCGGTCGTGATGTCTTCAGCCGCGTTGTCTATGGGTCGCGCGCCTCGCTGGTCGTCGGGATCAGCAGCGTCGTTTTTGCGATTGTCATCGGTTCGACGCTGGGCATGATCTCCGGCTATGGCGGCGGCTGGATCGATAACGTCATTATGCGCTGTATGGACGTGCTGCTGGCATTTCCATCGCTGCTGCTGGCGATAGCCATCGTGACCGTGCTTGGCCCCAGTCTGATCAACGCGCTGCTGGCGATTGCGGTCGTCTCGGTGCCGGTTTACGCGCGCCTCGCACGCGCCAGCGTGCTGGCCGTCAAGGAGTACGAGTACATCACGGCGAATCGCTCGCTTGGCGCGACGCCCGTGCGCATTTTGTTCGTCCACATTTTTCCTAACTCGCTCACGCCGCTGATCGTACAGGGAACGCTCGACTTCGGCGGCGCGGTACTGACCGCCGCCGCGCTGTCATTCCTCGGCCTCGGTCAGCAACCCCCCGGGCCGGAATGGGGCGCGATGGTTAGCTCCGGCGCAACCGCGATCTTCACCGCGCCGCACATCGTGTTCTATCCCGGTCTGGCGATCATGTTCACGGTGCTGGGCTTCA
>DASZXN010000578.1:0-5852 GCA_035545875.1 Phototrophicaceae bacterium | reverse complement strand
GGTCGGTCACGCTTACGAGCAATCGACCGAGTGGCATACGCGCAGGCCGGAAACTGCGGCGAAAAGCTAAGAGAAAAGAGTCAACGCAAAGACGCAAAGACGCAAAGGTAAAAGCAAGTGATGAAAATCATCGCTGTGATGGTTCTGCTTCTGGCTTTCGCTGTGCCAATCTGGGCGCAGGACGTGACGCCAGAAGCAACGCCGGAAGCGACCCCACTACCCGCCCAGATTGATTATCCTCCGCTGGATGCAACTTTTTGCGCTGACGGACTCCAATTTAAGTATCCATCGAGTTGGTATCTTTTCCAGCCTAAATCGACGAATCCCAATGCTCAAAAACTCATCAGCGTATTGGTGATGACGGACAAAGATGGTATATCGGTCTACCGGAATCATGGTCTAGCCATCTCGATTGATGTTTACAAGGCGACTGAACTGCTGGAACTGTTTCGTAGTCAAAGTGCTGACGAAGGTGGCGCATATATGGTTCTCAGTGGTATTTTGAAATATTTCAGCGATACCCTTGCGGGTTCAAATCTAGAAGAATTCATTACTCCAGACGGTGACCACAAATTCTTTCTCCTACGTCTCCACGAGATGACTGACGACATCACTTATACCTTGCTCGATTCGGGGGTTATGATCCGGTTTGATTATTCTCTGAGTGCTCCTTTCGAAAACCCTGAACTTTGGGATAGTACCGCTTCGGCGATTTTCGATACGATCACTTATGATCCTGGCACCCTCTGTCCTTCAACTGAACAATAGTGAGGAATCTCATGTCTGTCCCGATCAAGCAGTTACGGATTAGCCCGGAAGAACACCAAGCGCGCTGTGACCTCCTGCTCGAACACCTGCAAGTCAACGGCTTGAGTGGCGTGGTGCTGTTCGACAACGCCTACGTGCTCTACTACAGCGGCTTCTCGTTCATCCCGACCGAGCGCCCGATGGCCTTCATCATGAGCGCGAAAGGCGAGCGCGGGCTGTTCGTGCCGCGCCTCGAAAAAGAACATGCCGAAGCCAACAGCCTGATCGACCGGGTGGATTACTACGTCGAGTACCCGCACACGCCGCACCCGACCGGAGTCCTCAAGCGGCTGCTGGAAAGCATGGGCATCATCGGCGATATGGACGCCAAGATCGCTGCCGATGACGATGGCTATCCCTGGATTTTCGGCTATCGCGGGCCAAGCCTGAGCGAACTGACCGGACGGCAGATCGTTCCGGTGCGCGCCTTCATCGAAGACAGGCTGATGTGCAAATCGCCTGCGGAACTCGCGCTGATCCGCGAAAGCTGCGTCTGGGGCAATCTGGCGCATACGCTGTTGCAGCGCTACACCGTCCCCGGCGCGACCGAGACGGAAGTCAGTCAGCGCGCGACTGATGAATCAACGCGCGCGTTGATGGACGCGATTGGCCCGATTTATCGCGCGCAGAGCACTTACGGCACGGGCGCGAGTGCCGGCTATCGCGGGCAGATCGGACGCAACGCCGCCATCCCGCACGCGCTCGCCAACAATATCACCTTCCGCGACGGCGACGTGCTGGTCACGGGCGCGGGCGCGACCATGTGGGGCTACAACTCCGAGTTAGAGCGGACGATGGTGATCGGCAAGCCGAGCGCTGAAGTCAAAACCATGTTCGAGCACATGCTCGCCTTGCAGGAAACGGCGTTCGATGCGATCAAGCCCGGCGAACCCTGCTCCGAGGTGGATCGCAAGGTGCGCGCCTACTACGAGCAGCACGATCTGATGCCGTACTGGAAGCATCACGTTGGGCACAACATCGGCCTGCGCTATCACGAAGCACCCTTCCTCGACATCGGCGACACGACCATCCTTCAGCCGGGGATGCTGTTCACGGTCGAGCCGGGGCTGTACGCACCATCGCTCGGCGGTTTCCGCCACAGCGATACGATTGTCGTCACGGATACGGGCATCGAGATTTATACGTACTATCCGCGCGATCTCGAAAGCCTGACAATTCTCGCCTAAGACATCTTTTGTAGGGGCACGACATGGTGCAACCTTCGGTTGCCTGCCCCTACGTTGAACGAGAGAAGCCTATGCTCGACTTCAACCAATTTGAGGTACTGACTTTCGACTGCTACGGCACGATGATCGACTGGGAAACGGGCGTGCTGGCGGCGCTCGCTCCGATTTTCAAGGCACATGGCGTTTCAATGTCGAACGCCGAAGCCTTCAAGCTCTATCGCACGCTGGAGCCGGAAGCCGAGCACGGCGCCTGGCAGAACTACAAAGGCGTGCTGCGGACGGTACTCCAGGGCTTCGGCACGCAGCTCGGCTTCACGCCGACCGAGGCCGAACTCGATCAGTTCGCGCACTCGGTCAAAGATTGGCCCGCCTTCCCTGATTCACCGGGTGCGCTGCTGGCCTTGAGCCAGAAGTACAAGCTCGGCGTACTTTCGAACGTTGATGACGACCTGTTCGCGTATTCGGCCAAAAAGCTGGAAGCGCCGTTCACCTATTTAATCACCGCCGAGCAGATTCATTCCTACAAGCCTGCGCCCAAGCATTTCGAGACGGCCTTCGAACGGATCGGCCTGCCGAAAGAACACATTCTGCACGTCGCGCAAAGCCTGTTCCACGACATCAAGATCGCCAAAACGCTCGGCCTCTCGACCGTGTGGGTGAATCGCGGTTACGGGCGCGGCGTGTCGATGACTCCGCCCGCCGAAGCCGTACCCGATCTCGAAGTGCCGGATTTGGCGACACTGGCGCGGTTGGTGGGTGTAAGTGCGTAATCTCCGTCGGGGCGCAGCGCGCTCCGCCCCGACATTCTCCGTTGTACACCGATAATTTCCTCAAATCCCCAATCGACCGTACCCTTTTCATATGCCGACTCGTTGTAGAGATGTAGACCAAACACGAGAGGCAGATCATGAGTCAGTTCAACGGCAAAACGGCATTGGTGACGGGCGGCAGTCGCGGCATTGGGCGCGGGATCGTCGAGGCGCTGACGGCGGAAGGTGTGCGCGTCTGGGCGCTGGCGCGCAATCAAGAGAGCCTGGATGCACTCAAGCGTGAGGTGAACGGTGTGCAGACGATTGCCGCCGACGCTGCCGATCCGCAAGCTGTCCAGGTGCTGCGCGACGTTCAGCCGGACATTCTGGTGCTGAACGCGGGCGCGCTGCCGATCAACAGGCCGATCTCGCAGCAAACCTGGGAAACGTTCAATCACGTCTGGGACACAGACGTAAAATCGACGTTCCAGTTCGGTCAGGAAGCGCTCAAAATGCCGCTGCGTCCCGGCAGCACCGTGATCATTGTGTCGAGCGGCGCAGCGATTGGCGGATCGCCGCTGTCCGGCGGTTACGCCGCTGCCAAGCGGACGCAATGGTTTCTCGGTCAGTATTTCCAGCAGGAAGCGGATATGCGCAAGCTCGGCATCCGTTTCGTCGTGCTGATCCCGCGCCAGATGGTCGGGACGACGGGCGTCGGCGATTTGGGTGCGCGCACTTACGCCGCTCAGCAGGGCATCACGAAAGAACAGTACCTCGAACGGATGGGCTTGCCGCTGCTCACGCCAGAGATCATCGGGCAGGGCGTGATCTCGCTGTTGTGCGACCCAGCGTATCATGAGGGTATGGCTTATGGGATTTCGGGTCAAGGGCTGGTCGCTCAGAACTAGGGGAAGTCGATGGCAGGGGACACGCTCACGCAGGCGGAGTTCGAGCAACTGGCGCAGACGATTCGGCCAGAACTGCATCGCTACGCCACGCGCATGACTGGCTCGGTGATCGATGGCGAGGACGTGGTACAGGAGGCGCTGATCAAGGCATACGACTCGCTGCCGCTGCTGACGCACACGACCAACGTGCGCGGCTGGCTGTTTCGCATCACGCACAACAAGGCGATTGATCACCTGCGCCATACCAGCGACGAGCCGCTCGAACTGCTTGACGAGGTTCCGATGAACGACGATCCCGACCTGCCGCTTGAGGAAAAAGAACTGTCGGCGCTGGCGCTCTCCCTGTTCCTCAAGCTCGCGCCGAGACAGCGAAGCTGCGTCATCCTCAAGGATGTGCTCGGCTATTCGCTGGCGGAAATCTCCGAGCTGCTCAACGCGACCGTGCCGGAGATCAAGGCAACGCTGCATCGCGGGCGAACGCATCTGCGCGAACTGGCGGCGAATATCGAGGTGAGCACGCCGAAACTCGATAGGCGCGAGCGTGAACTGCTCGCCCGCTACGTCGATCATTTCAACGCGCGCGATTTCGACTCGCTGCGGCTGATGCTCACCGACGAGGCGCGGCTCGAACTGTACAACCGGGTCAGGCTGCAAGGCGCTGACCAAATTAACGGGAATTACTTCAACCGCTACAAACAGGCCAATAACTGCCGTCTCGCGCTCGGCCTGGTCGATGGGCATCCGGCGCTGCTGGCCTACGATCTGGAGGAATCGGCGTCGCTGCCCGCCTATTTTATGCTGTTGACGTGGGAAGGCGAGCAGGTGGCGCTGATCCGCGACTATCGCTACGTGCGCTACGTCATGCGCGATGCGCAAATCACGCTGATCTAAGAAAACGGACGGGATTTATCCCGTCCGTCAATTGAGGGAAGGAATAATCCGATGATTCTGGTGACAGGTGCGACTGGATTGAGCGGATCGGCGGTGATCCGCGCCTTTGCGCGCCACAATACGCCCGTTCGCGCGCTGGTGCATAATCGCGCCAAAGCGACCGCGTTTGAAGCGCTGCCCAATGTCGAGATTGTTGAAGGCGACATGCTTCAGCCGGATACGCTCGGCGCGGCGCTGGAGGGCGTCGAGCGGGCGCTGATGATTTCGACGACCAATCCGCGTATGGTCGAGACGCAGCGTGCCTTCATCGATGCGGCGAAGGCGGCGGGCGTTCCGCATATCATCAAATTCTCCGGGCGCGAATCGGGGATCGGCTTCGTGCAGCGCAATTTCCGCTTCATGCGGATGCACGAGGACATCGAGCAGTATTTAGAGGCGTCAGGATTGGCGTGGACACATTTGCAACCGAGCCAGTTCATGCAGGTCTATCTGCGTGAAGCGCCGGGCATCGCGGCGGAAAGCGCGATCTATCTGCCGATGGGCGACGCGAAGATTTCGCCGATTGACGTGGAGGACATCGCACAAATTGCCTATGGACTGCTGGTGAGCGGCGGTCACGCAGGCGAGTCGCTGGTGATGACCGGGCCGGAAGCGCTCACCATGAGCGACGTTGCCGAGCGACTGTCCGAAGCATTGGGCAAACCGATCCGCTACGTCAATATCAGTCGCGAAGACGCGCGTCAGCGGATGCTGGCACGCGGGACGCCGCCTGGAGTCGCGGACGCGCTCGACGAGCAGGCTGCCGAGCGCCAGAAATGCGCCGAGTCGCGGATCGACCTGAGCGCGCATCAGATGTTTGGCGTTCAACCGACGAGCTTTCTGGAGTTTGCGCGGCGGAATATGCCAGCTTTCTCGCCTGCGCCTGCCGTCGCGCCCGATACCCCTTAAACGATTTCGTAGGGACGACATTTATGTCGTCCGCCGCAACGGACGCGATAAATCGCGTCCCTACATAAAGATCGCCCTGTTTCTAATTTCGCGTGCAGGCCAAATTTGAAAGCCATTTAACGATCACAGACGCTATAATCGCTGGGGTCGTTGGTTTCCACGTTTGGAGCTTGCATGAATTCCCTTCCCTTCGACAAACCGGGACGCTTTTATCGCGGCAATCTGCACACCCACTCGACGCGCTCGGATGGGCGGCTGTCGCCGGAACTGGTCTGCCGCTTCTACCGCGAGGCGGGCTACGACTTCCTCGCCATCACCGATCACTTCATGGAGCGCTACGGCTATCCGATCACCGATACCAC
>DASZXN010000577.1:0-12407 GCA_035545875.1 Phototrophicaceae bacterium | reverse complement strand
ATTCCATCGAGCGCCCGTTTGCTGCCTGACGTGTTTGAAGGCTCAACCGTCACCCCCGGTCAGCAGTTGACCGAAGGTTCGAAGAGTCCGCACCGCATCCTGCGCATTCAGGGCGCGGAAGCGACCCAGCTTTATCTGCTCTCGGAAGTGCAGAAGGTTTACCGCTCGCAGGGCGTGAACATCGCCGACAAGCACTTCGAGATCATCATTCGCAAGATGCTCTCGCGCGTGCAGGTGACCAAGAGCGGCGACAGCGAACTGCTGCCCGGCGAACTGATCGACCGTCTGCAACTGATTGACATCAACCAGAAGCTGATCGCGGACGGCAAGGAACCCGCAGCGGGCGTGCCGATTTTGCTCGGCGTGACTAAAGCGGCGCTCAACACCGACAGCTTCCTCTCGGCGTCGAGCTTCCAGCACACCATTCGCGTGCTGGCGGGCGCGGCCATCGAGGGCAAGGAAGACAAGCTGTACGGTCTGAAGGAGAACGTGATCATCGGCAAGCTGATCCCGGCAGGCACGGGTTTCCACACCTATCAGGATCGTGAGCTGGTCGCTCCGGTGACAACGCTCGAAGCGCAGGGCACCTATGATCTCGAATCGTCGGACGAAATTGAGGACGACGGCCTCGAAGATGAGAAGATCAACCCGAACGACTAACGTTCAGGGTCGGTAACGCAATCGGGGCGAGAGGATAATCCTCCCGCCCCGGTTGTGTTTCTATAATCCGAAAAACGATTCTCTCAAATGCGTAAAATTAATAGCATCAAAGCCGCTAGAGATTATTTGAACAAAAAGGTCTAGGTCATCGGTCAGGACAAGGCACTTTTCTTGCTTTAGCAAGTATAATATCCCTGCGTCAGTCAGACCCAGATGAACAAATATACTAGATTGCGAAATCAGAGTGCTCGGTGAATATATCTCGAATAACCGCGTAGTGGTTTCGGCGAAATAAAGAAAGTAGCGTGATCTTAGAGGTTCCTCTAAATATCCTGAGAGATTGCTTACCTCAGTCAAAATGCTAGGTGTTGTAACAAGGCGCGGAAAAGGTTCAATTACCATTTCTAGAAGCACATAATCATCAGTCGTATATTTCTTTGTCCGCTTATAGTGCTCGATTCTTTTTGTATCGACCCTACCCAAAAATAAAAGCAACAGCAGATTTGCGTCGATGAGCAGCGGCATAGTTCGATACTGCTGTGTTAACTCGCCTACGAAGTTTTCCATATGAGCCGAGGTTTCATTGAAATCACTTCACCGGTAATCGCATTCACGAGTATGTCTCGATAGGTTCGCTCGTAATCTTTTGCAAGTGGGGTGCTAAAACCCATATCATTGTATAATTGACGGACAGGTGGCACATCAAAGCCAAACGTAATCACCCAGCGCTGCTCATCATCAGATAACTCTACCCCTTCAAGCATCAGACGTTCCAAACGATCATCAGCGTAGAGTTGCTTAATATACTCGCGAGCTTTGGCAATCGCTTCTCGAACTTCAATTCGCTGTTCAGTTTGCTGAGACATAGTAAATTCCTCCACGCTATGATCCTCATTATGCCACAGGTCTACCTAGAAATGAAAAAGCCCGCTCGATACGGGCTTTTCGTTACCGCTGAACGTATTCAGTTATTCCGTCGGTTCGGCGTGCAGACCGATGCGGTTGCCCTCGCTGTCGATCAGCCAGGCGATGTACCCGAACGGGCCAATCGGCCTCTTCGGACGAATGATCTGCCCGCCTGCCGCCTCAACCCGGCTGAGAATGTCGTCGATCCGGCCGTTGGCGTTCAGGTAGACAATCGATCCGGCAGCGCTGGGCGTATAGCCCTCGCCAGAGCACACCGCGCCATTCACCCCAGCCTGATCCGCCGGGAAAATGCCGTTCATCGTGCCGCCGAGCGCTTCCTGATGCAGCGTCACCTGCAAAATTGTTTCGTAGAACCTGACCGCGCGCTCGAAATTGACAGCCGGAATGTCGAACCAGTTAATGGCGTTGAACATGGTGCTGCGCTCCTGTTTATCCATCGCTGCTGATGTTTACAGAATAAACCGAGTCAGTGACACCCTTATGGCAGCAGTCAATCCATCATTTTGTAGCGCTCAATCATCTGTTGGGCTGCGGCAACGATGTGCTGCCGCAGCGACTCCGGTTCAAGCACGCGGACGTGCGCGCCCCATCCTAGCAGCCATTGAAACGCTTCTTCCTCACGCCGCACTTTGAGCGTCACCAAGAGACCATCCGGCTGCGGTTCCATTGTCTCAATGTAAAAGAAGCGTTCTTCCTGCACCCAGCGCGCAATCTCCGGGTCGAATAAGGCGCGTATGGTCAATTCACGCGGGGAAAGCTGGCGCTCCCCTTGAATGCTGTAATTCAGAGGCCGCGCGAAGGCACGCCGCAGCACTTCCAGTTGACCGATACGATCAATACGGAAGCCGCGCACATCCTTGCGCAAGTGACAATACGCGATCATATACCAGCGATTACCGGCATTGACCAGCGCATAGGGATCGGCATCACGGGTCGTTTTGGTTCCGCTGATGTCCTCACCGCTGCGCGAATGATAGTCGAAGCGCACGGTACGCCGCTGAATCACCGCGCGCCGGACTTGCTGAAGGGTTTCGGAATGAGCTTCGGAGGTTTCGCCCACGAAACGCAGGCTGCGCTGCAAATAACGCACGTCCTCGCGCAGCGAATCGCTGAGGACAGCTTCGATTTTGCTGACAGCGGCTTGCGCCGCACGCCGATACTCGGCGTCAAAATGGCGCGCCATGTAATCGCCGCCGAGCGTGAGGATGAGCGCTTCATCGGCGCTGAAGGTCAGTGGGGGAAGGAAGTAACCCTCGACCAGTGAATAGCCCTGTCCCGGCGTCGAGATCAGCGGCACGCCCGATTCGGACAGGGCTTGCATATCCCGATAGATCGTCCGCTTGCTGATTTCAAAGCGCGTCGCCAAATCTTCGGCACGCCGCCAGCCTTTCGCCTGAAGCTCCAGCACAATCGCCAGCAAGCGGTCGGTGCGGTTCATTGGCTGAAGCGCCTGCTAGTAGCTGGGCAGCGTCGTATTGGGACGCACCGCGTCGTAGATCATCCAGTAGAGCGGTCGCTCGGTCGTCCCCTGCTGCCCATTGATCTTCTGGTTCGGGTTCAGCACCTCGTTCGCGCCGGGGATCACGATGCTGTAGGCGGCGCGCTCGTCGCCGTTCTGCACCAGCCCTGCCAGCAGCGCGAAATTTAAATTCCAGAGGAACATGGGGCCGATGTAGGGCGTCTGCTGACCGATCTGGAACGCGCGAATAGCGTAATTGGCCTGATTCCACTTGGTATTGCGCAAAATCCAGGCATCAGCGGCAGGCGGCTGACCGGGCATTCCATCCCAGGTCGGCCAGCCGAACTCGGTCGGCCAAAGCTGCTGATTGGTCTGCCCATTGGCGACCATCATCTGCCGATAGGTATTGAGCGTGTCCATGAAGAAGAAATGCGGATCGTTGTCCCAACCTGTGTTGCTGCAACAGGTCGCGTCGGGCGCATTCGCCCAACCATAGGGATGCACGCCGATGGCAATGTCGTGATAGCTGCCCAACCCTGCCGCGTACATCTGCTGAAGGAACGTACGGTCATCGACGGTGGCGGCGGTTGTCCCGGTCGGCGATAAACCTGCCGTGACAATCGTGATCGACGACGAAAAAGCGCGGATAGCGGCATAGGCGGGCTTGAACAACTGCATATAGCCCGTGCCGGAGAACGGCAGCTTGCCCGTCCATTCCAGCGCGAGATTCGGCTCGTTCCAAATCTCAATCGCATCGATGACCGGATTAGTCGCGCCCGCGTTCACCTGCTGTAAGAGGAAGGTCAGGAAGTTCGCGTAAGTCTGCGGATCATCCGGCGGGCCGTCCTGATCCTGAGTCGAGCGCGCCCACGCGGGTGCTTTGGCGATGCTCAGGAGGATGTGAAGCTGACGGCGCTTGGCGTCCTGCAAGTAGAGAATCACGCGCTTGAAGAAGTCGCTTTCGTCGGTTGGGCCGTTCGGCTGCATGTCCTTCCAGCCGATTTGAATCTTGATCCAGCCCGTGTCCAACTGATCGCTGCCGACGCGCCGCATCGCTTCGTCCCAGTCGGCCTGTTCGAGATTGCCTTCCAACTGAACGCCCATCTTGCTTGGATCGAGCGTGGGCAGGCCGCCGGGAATCGTCACTTCGCTGGCGGCATTATTCGGCTGCGGCGTGGCGGAAGGCGCGGGCGTCGCACTCGGCTGACCGGGAACCGTCGTCGGCGCGACGGTCGGCACAGGCGTACTGGTCGCCGGAAGCGTGTAGCCGGGGCCGATCACTGGCCCAAGCCACGTGACCGTCGGATGCGGCTCGTCGGTGGAGATCGCCTGCATACTGGTCAGCGCGAATTCGTTACTGGAACCGGAAGCAAAGTCGGTCGGCGTCACGAGCGCGGCAGATGATTGGACGGTCGGCGTGATGTAGACCGCAATCGGCGCTTGCGAGGAGCACGCCGCCAGTAAAATACAGACCAACACAAACAGCGTAAGTTTGCGAATCGTCGTCGTTTTTGTCATGGGGGAGAATAGTAACACAGCTTTCCCTCGCTGAACATAGGCATCCGATGAGACTTTGTGTTATAATAAGAACAGATGTTCAGTTTGACAGCCGCCGTATTCTTCCCTAGAATGGGGTTCGTTCAGCGAAAACATATGGAAACCACAATGACAAATGGATTTGTCCGGCAGGTGAACATCGGTCAGGAGATGCGCGAAGCCTACCTCGATTATGCCATGAGCGTGATCGTCGCGCGCGCCCTGCCCGACGCCCGCGATGGCCTCAAGCCGGTTCACCGCCGGATTCTGTACGCGATGTACGATCTGGGGATGCGCTCCGATACCCCTTACAAAAAATGCGCGCGTATTGTCGGCGAGGTGCTCGGCAAGTATCACCCGCACGGCGACGTGGCGGTTTACGACGCGTTGGTGCGCATGGCGCAGGATTTCTCGATGCGTTATCCGCTGATCGACGGTCAGGGCAATTTCGGCAGCGTCGATGGCGACGGCGCGGCAGCCATGCGCTACACCGAAGCGCGCATGACGCAGATGGGCGAAGAACTGCTCGTCAACATCAATATGGATACCGTCGATTTCATCGACAACTTCGACGGCACGCTGCAAGAACCCGCCGTGCTGCCTGCCAGCATCCCCAACCTGCTGATCAACGGCTCGTCAGGGATCGCGGTCGGTATGTCCACGAATATCCCACCGCACAATCTCGGCGAAGTCTGTGACGCGCTGGTCTACGTGCTGCAAAACTGGGAGACCATTGACGAGATCGCCGTCGAAGACCTGATGCGCTTCGTCAAAGGCCCGGACTTCCCGACCGGAGGGCTGGTCTATCGTCACGCTGACGGCGCGGAGGACGGCGAAGACTCGCTGGTGAGCGCTTACGCGACCGGACGCGGCAAGATCACCATGCGCGCCAAGCTGCACATTGAGGACATGGGGCGCGGCAAGCAGCGCGTGATCGTCAGCGAACTGCCCTATCAAACCAACAAGGCCGCGCTGATCGAGCGCATCGCCACGCTGGTTCACGACGGCAGACTCGAAGGTATCGCCGACCTGCGCGACGAGAGCGACCGTCAGGGCTTGCGCCTCGCCATCGAGCTTCAGCGCGGCGCGGACGCCGCCCCCGTGATCGCCAAGCTGTTCAAGCTGACGCCGCTGCAAGAAACCTTCAGCATCATCATGCTGGCGCTGGTCAACAACGAGCCGCGCGTCCTCAACCTGAAGCAGTGCCTCAAGGTCTTTCTCGACCACCGCCTCGAAGTCGTGCGGCGGCGCAGCGAATTCGAGCTTGCCCGCGCCCGCGAGCGCGCTCACATCCTCGAAGGGCTGCTCAAGGCGCTCGACATGCTCGACGAAGTGATCGCCACAATCCGCAAATCGCGCACCGCTGAAACCGCGCGCAACAATCTGATCCAGCTTCTCAAAATCACCGAGATTCAGGCGCAGGCGATCCTCGACTTGCAGCTTCGCCGCTTGGCCGCGCTGGAGCGCAAGAAGATCGAGGACGAGTACAAAGAGAAAATCGAGCTGATCAAGTATCTCGAAGGGCTGCTCAACAGCCCCAGGCAGATGCGCGACGTGATCGCCGAGGAAATCCGCACGATCAAGAGCGCTTACGGCGATCCGCGCCGCACGATCATCGTGGACAGCACCGCCGCAACCAGCGTGACGACCGAATCACTGCTGCTGCCGCAGGAAGAAACCTGGGTCACGCTGACGGTTGGCGACAAAATCGGGCGCAGCTTCGATACGACCAAGCCCAAGATCAACGGCGACAGTAAAGAGCCGTCGCGCTTCGTCCTGCTAACCGATTCAACCCAGATTCTCTATTTATTTTCGACACAGGGCTACTGCGCCACCATCCCCGTCCATCAACTGCCGCAGGTACATGAACCCAGCGAGGGTGCATCGTTCCATGATCTGTGCGGCTTCAAGAATGGCGAGCAGATCGCGGCGGTGATCAGTCAGGCACCGAGCGCAGGCGAGGGCTTTCTGTTCTTCGCCAGCAGCGGCGGTGAGGTGAAGCGGCTCAAGCTGGAAGACCTGCCGGGAATGATGGCGAATACCTTCAAGGTGATGGACGTGGAAGCCGAGGATAATCTCGGCTGGGTGCTGACGACGAGCGGCGAAAACGAAGTCGTGCTGACGACCTACGACGGCCAGTCGATCCGCTTCAAAGAGAGCGACGTGCGCCCAACCGGACTCGGCGCGGGCGGGATGCGCGGCATCAAGCTGGGCAGCCAGCGCGATAAAGTGATCGGCGCGAGCATCGTCCACGAGGAGACGCATTTGTGGACAATTACTGATGACGGCATCGCCAAAAGCTCACCGATCAGCGAATATCCGACGCAGGGACGCGCGGGGAGCGGCGTGGTCACGATGAAGCTGCCGAAAGACAGCCTCGGATTGGCGGCAGCAGCGCTGGGCAAGCTCGACGAAAACGTCATCGTGCTGACGAGTAAAAATCACGCGAAAACGCTGAAAATTTCCGCAGCGCCGAGCGGTCGGCGGGATAAGCGCGGCGACATCGTGATCTCGCTGGGCGCGAAGGAGCAGGTCAGCGCGGTGATTGTGGTGCAAAAAACGAGCTAGCCGCGCTGCTCCCGCTCGATTTGGGCGGCTAGCTGCTGGATTGGCGACGACGGCGTAACCTTCAGGCGCGTGCGCAGGGTGTTCACAAGGCGCTGGTAGACGCGCAGCGCGTCTTTTGGCATCCCCATTTCACGATAGAGACGCATAACGGCGTAGGCAGCATCTTCGCGCTCTGGTCGCATCCGGGTCGCGTGCAGATAGTAACCGAGCGCCTGCTGCGGTTGGCTGCTCTCACAGAGCTTGCCGAGCGATACGAGCGTATCGCAGCCCGTCTGTTGCAGCGATTCGCGCCGACGCAGCACCCAATCAGCACTCATCGAGGTTAGATAGTCGCCACGATAAAGCGAGATCGCCCGCTGGAGTGTGTCGATATTGCCATTCTCGTTATCGCTGTCCTGAACCAACTGGTTAAACCGTGACACGTCGTAACTCAGCTCGATCTTGGGCGAAATGTGGTAGAAGCTCGATCCGTAAATCGTCAGTTCCGTGCCCAATACCTCGCTGATTTTACGCTTGGTCACGTGAAAGACGTTGGTCGCTTCGCGCGTGCTCAGGTTCGGCCAGAAGGTCTGGAAAATCTCGGAACGCGTGACCATGCCCCGGTCGATCAGGTAGAAGAATAAAGCGCGTGGCAGCACACCATCCCAGCTATCGACCAACTGCCCATTCAGATGGACGCGACCGTCGCCAAAAGCGCGCACTTCGAGCAGGATTTTGTCTGCTACCTGCGCGTAATCCCAGAGCATGAGCCGCGCATCGCTAGGGATGAAACCGGAGCGCTCGCGCAGCGCCTCGTCGCTCAAAAAAGTATTAGGTAGAACCCGGCTTAATATGATGACCCGCTCATAATCAACATCGGCAATAAACCGGCGCATAAAGCGCGCAAACGCCTCCGGGAGCACGCGGTCGCACTCGTCCAGCACGACGTAATGAACATTGCCATCCAGGTGCTTCGAGCCAGTCTGCTCCTGCACCGCCGAGTCCAACTGCTCGCGCAGGTGTTCTTCGTCGAGCTGCTGCCCCTGAATGCGCACGTAAACAGAGTTGCCGAGAAGATTCGTTAAAATGAGATTCTGTGCCTTAAAGTTCGGATGGATGAAAACAATCCGTTTATCCGAAGGGAGGTCGTGAAGCTGTTGGGAAAGTTGCTGTGGTGTCATTGGCATCATCTGAACCCCTTGCTGTTATTACTTTATTCGGCAGTGACAATTTCCAATACCGAAAAAATCAAATTCGTATAACAGTCTACCGTAATTAGCCTTAACGTGCCAGATGGGATAATACGGCTCGGTTGAAAACCGAATTAATGGACGTGGCGACGCCGCGCCTCGGTAACGCTGGGGATGTTTTCGAGCCGGGTGAGGATGCGGGTGAGTTTCTGCATATCGCCGATTTCAATGGTCAGGTTGAGCGTAGCAATGTTCTGTCGAACGTTGACGTTCACGCTCGACATATTGACCTTTTCATCCGCCATCACGGTACTGATGTCGAGCATCAGCCCTTCGCGGTCGTAGGCGACGATCTCGATAGCGACCGAATAGCGCTGCTCCTGACTGGACTTGCCCCACGTCACGTCGATCAGGCGCTCCGGTTCCGCGCCGATATTCGGGCAGTCGGCGCGATGCACGGTCACGCCCCGTCCGCGCGTGACGTAGCCGACAATCGGATCGCCGGGGACGGGTTTGCAGCAGTGTGCCATGTTGACAAGCAGCCCGCTCGATCCCATGATATTGATGCCGTTGGAGATGTCAACCGAGATGGCGGCAGGACGCGCTTTGAGGAATTCTTCTTTCTCTTTTTCTTCCTCCTCGCGCTTCTCCATTTCGAGGATACGGTTGGCAAGCTGCGCACCATGAATATCGCCCTCACCGACCGCCGCGAAGAAATCGTCGATCTTGTCGTAGCTGAACCAACGGCTCATCGTGTCGTAGGACACCGACTCGTTGACGCCCAACCGCTTCATTTCGCGCTCGACCATTTCGCGCCCAGTGACGACGTTCTTCTCGAAATTCTGCTTGTGGAACCAGTTACGAATCTTCTGGCGCGCGCGCGCCGTCGCCACAAAGCCGAGATTCGGATTCAGCCAGTCAAGGCTGGGGCCGCCGCGCTTCGAGGTGATGATCTCGATCTGATCACCAGTCTTGAGGACGTAGTTCAGGTTGACCAACCGTCCACTGACCTTTGCACCCCGGCAGCGATCCCCAATTTCAGTGTGGATGTGGTAAGCGAAGTCAATTGGCGTCGCGCCCGCCGGGAGATCGACAATATCGCCCTTTGGGGTAAAGACGTAGACGCGATCCTGAAAGACCTCGGTTTTCATGGTATCGACAAACGAGGCCGCGTCGTCGTCCGAGTCGCGCCCGAACTCCATCAATTTGCGCAGATAGTTGATGCGCTCCTCGTAAGCGGTGTCGCGCTTTTTAGCGTTGCCCTCTTTGTAGCGCCAGTGCGCCGCGATACCGTATTCGGCGTGTTCGTGCATCTCCATCGTGCGAATCTGCACTTCGACCGTCTTGCCCTGCGAATCAACGACGGCAGTATGGAGGCTCTGGTAGAAATTGTCCTTCGGCGCGGCAATATAATCGTCGAACTCGCCGGGGATCGGTCGCCAGAGATTGTGAACGATCCCCAGTACGACGTAACACTGGGGGATTGTGTCAACGATTACACGGACGGCGCGCACATCATAAATCTGATCGAAGGGCAGCTTCTTGCGCTCCATCTTCTTGTAAATACTGTAGATGTGTTTCGGACGCGCCGAGATCAGCGCGTTCCTGATGTCGTACTTTTCCAGTTCAGGGCGCAGCCGGTCAATGATGCTGTTCAGGTACGCCTGACGATCCGCGCGGCGCTCATCGATCTTCTCGGCAATCTGTCGGTATTCGTCGGGCATCAGATAGCGGAAGCTCAGGTCTTCCAGTTCCCATTTGAACTGCCAGATACCGAGGCGATTCGCCAGCGGCGCGTAAATATCGAGCGTCTCCTGCGCGATCTGCTGCTGCTTGTAGGATGACATGTAGCCAAGCGTGCGCATGTTGTGCAGGCGATCCGCCAGCTTGACCAGCACGACGCGCACGTCGTCGCCCATTGCCAGCGCCATCTTGCGGATGTGCTCGAAGCCGCGATCCGTCGGGCGACCGCGTTTGTCGAACGTTTCCGCCTTGACGGGCAGATTCTTCAGTTTGGTTACGCCGTCTACGATCCCGGCGATGGTATTGCCGAACTCGCTGCGCAGGTCTTCCAGCGTCGTATCAGTGTCTTCGAGCAAATCGTGCATGAGCGCGGCGGCAATCGCTTCCGCGTCGAGTTTCATTTCCGCCAGAATGTGCGCAACGGCAACACAGTGGGTGAAGTAAGGTTCGCCTGACTTGCGA
This sequence comes from Phototrophicaceae bacterium, assembly GCA_035545875.1. Taxonomy (GTDB): domain Bacteria; phylum Chloroflexota; class Anaerolineae; order Aggregatilineales; family Phototrophicaceae; genus Flexifilum. The sequence goes on along the minus strand of DASZXN010000577.1, from coordinate 1,883 downwards.
TACTGCCCCGCGTGCGCGGCCTCTGCCTTATGATAGGCTCGCTCGATCAGAGCGCGATCATTCGGGGTGATCTCTGGAAGCAGTTCCAGCAGCGATTGGAGATTCATCTCCAAAACGGGGGTATGATTCATAGGGTAATCACCGACAACCTTTAACTGTATTTTACCTCAAATAGCATCAATGATCTGACGGCAATACGATAGAATCACGTTAATAAAGCAATCACTATAAACGCGATTGAAAGGAAAAGCAATTGAGTGACCTCATGAACGTCGATGCGGCGCTGGAACGCATCCTGAGCAGTATCACAGCGCTGCCGGACGAGCGCGTGCCGCTGATCGAGGCGTTAGGGCGTGTGCTGGCAGCCGATGTCGTCGCGGAGGTGTCGCTGCCCCCCTTCGCCAATTCGAGCATGGACGGCTTCGCGGTTCACGCCGGAAACCTGAAGTATACGAGCCGGGAAACGCCCACCGTAATCCGCGTGGTCATGGATATTCCGGCAGGCAGCACGCCAACGCAGTATCTTCACACGGGACAAGTCGCGCGGATTATGACGGGCGCTCCCCTGCCCGAAGGCGCGGACGCGGTTGTCCCGGTCGAGGCAACCGATCAGCAGTGGAAACCGGGCGACGATGCGCCGCTGCCCGAAGTGATCACCTTTTACGAGACGGCGCAGCCCGGCGATTACGTCCGTCCGGTCGGCGAGGACGTGAAGGCAGGCGAACTTGTCCTCAAGGCAGGCACGCTGATTCGCCCGCAGGAGCTGGGCGTGCTGGCGGCGCTCGGTCAGGCTGAAGTCACAGTCAAACGCCGTCCGCGCGTCGCCATTCTGAGCAGCGGCGACGAGTTGATCGACATCGACGAGCCGCTCACGCCCGGCAAAATCCGCGACGTGAACAGCTATACGCTCTACGGGCTGATCACGATCAACGGCGGCATCCCGATTCGCATCCCAACGGCACACGACACGCTCGACGACGTGCGCAAGCGCTTTCAGGAGGCACTCGCTCAGAAACCCGACCTGATCCTCAGTTCAGCGGGCGTTTCGGTCGGCGCGTATGACGTGGTGCGCGAGGTCATGAATGAGTTGGGACAAATCGACTTCTGGCGCATCAATCTGCGACCGGGCAAGCCGCTCGCTTACGGGACGCTCGGCGGCGTGCCATTTTTCGGCTTACCGGGCAATCCGGTTTCCGCGATGGTCACGTTCGACGTATTTGTCCGCCCAACGCTGCTCAGGATGAGCGGCAGATCGGAGCGCGTGCCCAGCGTTGAAGCAACGCTTAGAAGCACGTTAAAGTCGGATGGACGGCGCAGTTATATCCGTGTTAAACTCCAGCGTGAGGATGGGCAGATCATCGCTGAAACGACTGGGACGCAAAGTTCCGGCGCGCTCACCTCAATGGTTCAGGCCGATGGTCTGCTAGTCATCCCGGAAGATGTGACGGAAGCACGCGCAGGAGAACAATTTACCGTGCGCCTGATCCGAGAAACCTAGCGAAAGGCCATTTATGTCCAGCGTACTACCCCAACAAACGGAATCGACCGCCGCTGCCCAACCGCGCCGCCTGACGCTGCGCACCGTGAGCATCGCGCTGGTCGTGATCGGCCTGTTCATCACAGGCTATCTGAGCTACACCCACCTGACCAATGCCGAGGTCGCCTGCGTCCAGAACAGTTCGATCTTCAACTGTGAGGACGTGAACAGCAGCATCTACTCGGAATTCATGGGCATCTACGTCGGCTATCTCGGTCTGGCTGCCGACATTTTTCTGCTGATTGTGCTGGTCGCGGAGCCGCGCATCGAGCTTTTGCAAGTCTACGGCGTGGTGATCGTCTTTGCCGTCGTGCTGCTCGCGTGGCTGTATCACGATTACCTGACC
>DASZXN010000576.1:0-3969 GCA_035545875.1 Phototrophicaceae bacterium | reverse complement strand
GGCCTGCAAAACGCGCTGCTGGCGATTGCGATTGTCTCGATCCCGGTGTATGCGCGGCTTTCACGCGCCAGCGTGCTGTCGATCAAGGAATATGAATACGTGATGGCGGTGCGCTCGCTGGGCGCGCCCCCGCTGCGGATTCTGATCCGCCACATTTTCCCGAACTCGCTGACGCCGCTGATCGTGCAGGGAACGCTCGACTTCGGCGGCGCGGTACTGACCGCCGCCGCGCTGTCATTCCTCGGCCTCGGTCAGCAACCCCCCTGGCCGGAATGGGGCGCGATGGTTAGCTCCGGCGCAACCGCGATCTTCACCGCGCCGCACATCGTGTTCTATCCCGGTCTGGCGATCATGTTCACGGTGCTGGGCTTCAACCTGCTCGGCGATGGTATGCGCGACGCGCTCGATCCGCGCCTGAATCGCAGCTAAAAAACCAGTGCTGAGTACCCAGTGCTGAGTGCTGAGTAAAAGACGGTGAAGGATTTCAAATCCGAGATCGATCAGACTGACGACCCCAACGTACTGCGTGATTTGCTCGAAGAAATCGCCGTTCAAATCGAATGGCTTGACACGCTGCCGTATCAGCGCAATAACGAGACGCAGCACAGTCACACGCTCGAACTGCTGCTGCGCTATGGCGAGCATAAGCTGGAAAAACTGCTATCATAGCGTAGGGATCGGGCTTACACCGTGAGCGGGGCGATGGATAAACCGAAGCAGTACGAGGATCAGATTAAGTCGGTCTTTGGCTATGAAGCCAGCGACCTGGAAACCAACGAGGCCGGATCGATCAGTCGTCACCAGCATGATCGCCTGCGTCGGGAGCGCATTCAGGCGACCTCGATTTGGACACTGATCGCGCTGCTGGAACTGCTCGGCCTGATGTTTGCCATCCCGCTGCTGGTGACCAGCTTCCCGCTCTCCTTAGTCGTTAGCCCGCTGTTCCTGATGCTGGCTGGCCTGATCGTCGCCGGGTATTACGTGCGGCGTGCTGATCATCTCGGCGCGGACATGAACGAGAACCGGGCAGCGTCGGTCGAGGGGCCGGTCGAGCTGGGCACAGGCGGTACTCCGAACGGCACTTTCTATTCGATGATCGTCGAGATGCAGCGCTTTTCACTGAAACGGTCAGAATTCCTGGCGCTGAAGAACGGCGATCCTTACCGCGTTTACTACACGCCGCGCTCGAACAAGATTCTCGCCGTCGAATGGCTGCGTGACGGTGAGGACAATCTGATTTAGCTACTCCGCAGCCGTGACCGCGCCGCCTTCGAGGATGTCGCCTGCCGCCGCCAGCAGTTCCGCGCGGCGCGTCTCGTCAATCCCCTTGCTCATCAGGTAACGTTCGAGCAGTTGATCGTCGGTGAGTCCTTCCGGGCTGCCGCCGAGCCGCGCCCGCGTCGGCTGCTCGACTTCGCGGCGAATCCCGGCGATGTAACCATCCTTGCCGATGCCGCGCTTGAGCGCATCTTCGACCATGTTGATGTTGAGCAGCGCCTCGGTTTCCGGCGTCAGGTCGAGGACGACGCGCACGACCGCGCCTTGCAAATCGTACTCCTCAATCTCATCGACGGCTTCGCGGGTTGGGTCTTCGCTCTGGCGCAGATCGACATGGATGGTCACGAACGGACGCGCTTTCAGGCGCTGGAATTTCCATTCGGTCTGTTTGCGTTCGAGTTCGACCCAGCAGAAACCTTTCGGATCGTTCTCCTCGCCGAAATCGATCCGCTCCAGCGATCCGCTGTAGACGACGGGCGGCACATCTTTGCGGCCTGAGGTCAGATTTTGATGCTTGTGGATGTGGCCGAGCGCGACGTAATCCCAACGCTCGTCAGCCAGCGCCGAGGGAAGCACCTGCACGTCACGACCGAGCATGATGCCGCGCTCGCTGCCCCACACCGCGCCGCTGACGGTCAGATGTCCGGTCAGGATGCGCGGAATATCGCCCATCTGATCGGCATCTGCTGCCAGTTGATCGAGCAGCGCCGTCAGTTCGCGCTGAAGCAGGTTATCCGTCTCGGCAATCGTCATCCCGGCGGTGTTCACGCCGTCGAGCACGCGCGACCGGAGCGGATACGGCGCTGCGCCAACCGCCACGTCGCCGCGTTTGGTCGTGATCCTGCGGACTTCGTACTGATCGGCCACCCAGACATTCGGGATCGCCAGCGTGTCGTAAATCTCGATGCTTGATGCCTTGAGCATGGTCGGCGGCAGATCGTGGTTGCCGACCAGCATCACCAGCGGCGCGAGCGCGATCAGATCGCGGACGCGCCAGGCGAACTCGCGCTGATAGGTCGGGTTGGGGCTGCGCGTCTTGAAAGCGTCGCCCGCGAAGATCGTCAGATCAACGTCGTTGGCTTTGGCGAACTCGATCATCTCGTCCATGCGGCGCAGAAAATCGCGCACGCGGCTGCTCAGGCCCGTTTCGGGATCGGTGCGCCCATAATTTTCCATGCCGATATGCACGTCGGCGAAATGCAGCACGCGGATCGGGTCGCTCATGACTGGCTGTCCTTGCGGAGATTCGGGAACAGGCGCGGGATCGCGTTGTAGAAGCTGGCAATCGAATCGCCGCTGCCTGACCCGTTTTTGAATTGTTTCAGCACTTTAGTGAAGGGGAAGGCCGCGTTTTTATCATCGAAGCGGATTACCCAATTGCCCTGCTCGTCTGCCCACGCGCCGCCGAACTCATGACGGATGCACTCGCCTAAATACGAGCCGAACACGTTGATCAGCTTGTCGATGTCGTCGGCAGGATAATTCTGCGCCCTCAGCCGCTCGACGTATTCGTCCAGCCATTCGACCGACTCGGCATCGTATGAAAGCGTCACGCCGAACTGCTGGTAAGTCGAGTCGATCACCAGTTTGGCGTTCAGTTGAATCATGTCGAGCGGAGTGAGTTCCGCCATGATCGTTTCCTAACGAAATCGCTATTCTCCCCTTACTTTACCACATTTGTGCTAAAGAACACGGCTGAGAATTTGGCTTGCATTTTCGCGCGAAATCAGGCATGTTGATCGCATCACGGAACAGGAGAAATCAGCATGGCGATCACGATTCGGCGTTTGAGCGCGGCGGAGATTCAAACCTGCAAGCAGGGCTTGGTCGATCTGCTCTGCGATGCGGTCAATCATGGCGCATCGGTCAATTTCATCGCGCCGCTCGATGTTGGCATTGCCAGCGGCTTTTGGGATAAAGTGATCGGCGACGTGAACGCCGGAGATCGAATTGTGTTCGCGGCCTTCGACGGTGATCAGGTGGTCGGCACGACCCACCTGGCGCTGGCGTGGCAGCCGAATGGTCAGCATCGCGCCGAGATTCAGAAGGTGCTCGTCCTCAGCACAGCGCGTCGTCAGGGGATCGGCAGTCTGCTCATGCAAGCCGCCGAGGATGAGGCGCTGGCGCTCGGTCGTTTCGTGATCGTGCTCGATACCGAGGTCGGCGGCAGCGGCGAGAAGTTTTATGCGCAGATTGGCTATCAGCGCGTCGGCGTGATCCCGCAGTTCGCGCTCAACTATGACGGCTCGGAACTGATCGGCACGATCTTGTTTTACAAGCTGCTGAAGTGAACTACTGAAGCCTGATCGAATAATCGTGCGGCTCGGAATCAGACGCGACGGTATAGGTTAAATCATCGCAGTGAATGCCGATTTCAAATTCCAGCGCGTCCCCGTTCAAGCGCGGAAAAGTACAGGAACGCCCGTTTTCGTTCCCGAAATGATTATTTATCAAATCGTGCGGCGTGTCTGTCGTGATGTTATAGACCCCAAAGTCCAGCGCGTGAGCCGTTCCCGATTGCTCAGTCGCTGCGGTAATCAGATAGATTTGATTGCCGTGATACAGCAGGTTATACCCATCTCCGGCAAAAATATCGGTTGTTTCCTGCGTAGAATGATTTTTCAGGACGAAGGTAGAGCCTACCTGTTCAAAGAAGTAATTTGTGCCGGGTAAAGCCGCACCCGGCTTCAA
>DASZXN010000575.1:0-13811 GCA_035545875.1 Phototrophicaceae bacterium | reverse complement strand
AAGCGCAGCAGATTAAAAGTCGTTAAATCCTATAAAAATAAAAAGCCGCATCGGTTAAGATACGGCTCTGGATCAACAAGCGGCAGAATTAGCTCTCAGCGCCCACTTCGATACGAGTCTCGCCGTGATAGGTTCCGCAGTTGGGGCAAACGCGGTGAGCGACGTGATATTCGCCGCAGTTTTCGCAGCGAACCAGATGATTGAGTGTCAGCGCATCATGCGCACGGCGCCGATTGCGGCGGCTCCGAGAGTGTTTTCTTTTTGGCAGCGGACCCACGAAATTGCTCCTCTAATTTCGCCGATCCACATGAAAGGTCAATCGGCGGCGCGTCAATTTAACTCGGCGATTATAAAGGTCGCTTCAGGCCAGTGTCAAGGGGAATCCATCATTCCATAGCGCCAATCTTCCGGCAGCAGACCGTCGAGCGACGGATCAGCCTCGATCAGCTTGGCATTGGCGTCGAAATAGTCCACAGCCGCAACGAAGGGCATCTGCGTTAATCGGGAACTGAGGGTAGCAAAATATGGCATCAATGCGCCGCTGGTGAGAATAATCGTCGTGCCGAGATTCGGCTCATAGCGAAAAATTTCGATCTCCTTGAGCATCGGGACGAAACTGCCGGGGAGCTTACTGATTTCACGCATGTCCATCAGTAGATGCACAGGCGGCTGCCCGCTGCGAATGTGGGTGAGAAAAGTCCGATTGGCGGTACGCATCTCGTCCAGCGTGAATTCGCTCCAACTGCGCGCGACCGACACACGGCCTTTCACGTACCAGCGAACGACACACGGCATCGATCAATCTCCTAAACAGCGCCTATGTAGGGCGGGTTTGAAACCTGCCCCTACGATTCCGCTTTTGGCGTGTAGTAACGCGAACCCTTGAGTTTTTCAGGCAGCAAATCAGTATCGCCGTACATGGTGTAGCCTTCGCCATAGCCCAACTGCTTCATGAACTTGGTCGGCGCATTGCGCAGCTTGAGCGGAATCGGCAGATTACCGTGCTTCTTCACGTCATCCAGCGCAGTAAAATAAGCGTCGCCTGCCGCGCGATTTTTGGGCGCGCTCGCCAGATAGACCACGCCTTCCGCGAGGTTGAACTGACATTCCGGCAGGCCGATAATCTCGACCGCGCGAAAGACCGTCGTCGCCATCGAGAGCGCATTCGGATCGCCCATCCCCACGTCCTCACTGGCGAAAATCACCATTCGGCGCGCGATAAAGAGCGGGTCTTCGCCCGCATCGATCATGCGCGCCATGTAGTAGAGCGCCGCATCGACGTGGCTGGCGCGCATACTCTTGATGAAGGCGCTGATGGTGTTGTAATGCTCCTCGGCCTGCTTGTCGTAGCGCAGGTGGCGCGATTGCAGCGCATTCCTGAGGTTATCGAGCGTAATTTCGCCCGCGTAGAGTTCCGAAGTCGCTTCGAGCAGATTGAGCACCTGCCGACCATCACCGCCCGCGAACGAAACCAGAAACTCCAGCGCGTCGTCCGGCACGGTCACGCCGAGTTCCTGCGCACCGCGCTGCACAATCTGGCGGACGTTCTCGTCGGTGAGTTCGTGCAGCGTAAAAACCTGACAGCGTGACATCAGCGCCGGAATCACTTCAAAGGAAGGATTCTCGGTGGTCGCGCCGATCAGGATCAGGGTGCCGTCCTCGATATACGGGAGCAGAAAATCCTGCTGCGCCTTGTTGAACCGGTGGATTTCGTCCAGAAACAGGACGGGCGCAGGCTTGGGCGCGTCGTTCATGTTGAATAGATCGCGCTTTTCCTCGCGGCGCGCACTTTCGACCACTTTGCGCACGTCGTCCTTGCCCGCCGAGACTGCCGACAGCTCATAAAATTCGCGTCCGGTGCCGTGCGCGACGATCCGCGCCAGCGTCGTTTTCCCGACGCCGGGCGGCCCCCAGAAGATCATCGAGTGAACACGGTTGCGCTGAATCGTCTGATAGAGCGGCTTGCCCACGCCGACCAGATGCTCCTGCCCGATAAACTGGTCGAGCGTTTCCGGTCGGATGCGATCTGCGAGCGGACGAGTAGAATTCGCCATAGACATGACTCGTGTGAACGACCGTAAAGGTATATTGTAACACACGAGGGCGAGAAAATCAGCCCTGCCTTCCCCTCAATCCAGGGCAACCGCATCAAAATCAGATGGAAAGTCACAAAGGGTCACAAGGAATCGTAGGGACGCCATTGATGCCGTCCGCTATGCCGGACGCGATAAATCGCGTCCCTACAAAACCCATATCCCCCCGCATGACCCAATAGAAATTGGATGCGATGACCCTGACCCTCAATCAGCCACACTGACCCACTGATCCTATGGGAAGCGCAGGGCAATTTTGCGTCAGTCTGAGCTTATCCGAACGAGGCGAAACCGACTTCAACCTGAACCCGACCCAAGTCATTCTGAATGTTCAGCTTGACCTGATCGATGAAATTCTTAATCGCCACCGGGTCGGCACGCCCACCATGCTTCGACTCCCAGTCCTCGTAGGCTTCGTCTTCCAAGTCTTCCTCATTGATGGTGATGCGCGCGATGTCCTGAATGGTCAGTGGCCCATGAATCGCCGCCTCAACATACGCTGACACAGGCATATCAAAGACCTTTTTGGGGTTTTTGGCGCGCTCGACAATGTCTTTCAGCGTCGGCAGATCGGTATAGCGAATAATCGCCGCCAGATTGTCCGAAGTTGCCACAACTTCCGGGCCAACGAACGTCGCGCCTGAGCGAATGCGGGTCATGAGTTGCAAAGCGTCCCAGGGCGTGTAGGTCGCGCGCTCCTTGACCCGCTCCTTGAGAACCGCGACCGACCGACCATAGTCGCGCGTCGGCGCAGAACCCATGTAGTGATTGGCAATATTCGCTCCGGTGGAGATCGTACCCTGGGGCGCATTATTGAGCTTGGTCGTTACATCACGGCTGTGACCATACAAGCGCCCTTCACCTTCCAGACGAGTCTGCTGGTATTCGTATTTCTGCTGATTGACATCATCCCCGCCGGGAAGATACTCAGGATTCACCTGCCAGTAGTTCTTGAAACCGCCGCTGGCAAGAATAAGTCGCAGCTTCTGGTGATTGAAGTTGACCGTGAGCGGTGCTCGCGCCAACACCAGCAGGCTCTTCTTCAGAACCTCTTCAACTTCATTCCCCGGAACGTGAAGTTCATTCTGAAGTCGCTCCAGCGCTTTCTGATAATCGACCGTCGCCCGTATACCGCTCTGATCACGCACGGTCTCGACAGATGTCAATGACTGGCCTTGCAACCGAGGACTTTCAGACAGTACATCTTTGATCCAGTCAGCCAGCGGATTGGCCTGACGGAGCAGCGTGAAGGGTGAACGCAGCGCGGGCGGAAGCTGTGCAAACGTCACGACTGGATTGACCTGATGGAACAGGCGCGTCAGTTGCTTCACCCGGTTCTCGGCCCGATAAACGCTGTACTCGGCCCAACCGGGAACGTTGACGCCGCGCTCCTGAAGGCGTGAGCCGATGATCCCGCAAATGACCGCGATATCTTCCTCGCCGGAAGCCAACTGCACAAATTCGTTGGGCTGAAACTGCGCGTTTCGGTTGAGGAGATCCGCTTTTACCTGATTGATTTTCAGGTTGACGGCGGTTTCCTGCTGCTGCACTTCGTGCAGGATACGTCGATGAACCGCGTCGAGCGATTGAATCTGGAACAGTTTTTCCTGAGTAGAACCCTGTTCATTACCCGGCGCACTGCGTCCAGCTTCGATAAGCGCCTGATTGAGTTTGCGCAGTGGTAACTGTTCCACAATCGCGGGCGTACTCAGCAGGATTTCCAGCGCATCCTGGTAGTGTTCGAACTTCGCGGTGTCTTGCAGCAAAAGCTGTTTGGTTAAAGGCGCGGTGCGTTCGCGCTTCTCTTGCTCTGACACATTATTCAGGCTGTAAATCTGCTGCATCCGTTGATCAATGCCAGCCGACACTTCGACCGTCTGCTCGGCAAACTTCAGCGCCGAATCGAACTGGCGCAGCTTGATTTCGACGTTCCACTGAAAGGTCGCCTGATCCGTGTTGTACTTGACATCGGTTGCGACCGCCTTCACGACCCGGATTTCGGTGATCGCCTGATTTGCCAGGTTGTCGAAGAAGGGAATACGGCTGTCTTGGACGCCTTTCTTGCGCTCCTTCTCGTGCCCCTTGGTGTATTTGACTGCCAGTTCGTTAATCGTGCGCAGCCGATTTTCCAGTTGGCGCGCCTTTTCGAGACGTTCTTCCCGCGTTCGGGGGATGGTTGCATCAACGTCGTGCTTGTACAACTCCAGCCAGCTTAGAACATTTCGGTAGCTCTGCCCCATTTTTCGGAGGAGAAGTTTACCCACTTTGACATCATCGCTTGGCGCGCCCGCTTTTGCCTGAAACTCCGCCGATGTCGGCATCCGCTGGATTGAGGTAGGCGGCTGATTACTGCGAAGCAGATTGTGAACTGCATGGTTGCCAATCTTCCTTTGCAGGCGAAGAATGTCGGCTGAACTCATTTGCGCGGTTTGAAAATTGGGAACAGTCTCGGTTGGGGCCTCTGTTTGAGGCGGATGAGCGGTTATCGAGTCGAGTTTTACACTCGGCTTGGATATAACGCTGTTCTTTGTCATCAGATCTCTTTCTAAAACTCCCACACAGGTACATAATATAACCTTACCAACCTCGAATTAGTCCAGCAATAAACGACAAATCTCACACTATATCCATTGTGGGAAAAACTGCTGGCTTTTGAAAGACAATTCCAGCGCATCGTCCTTCGTGCGCGGCGCACCATAAGCGCCTATACTACAAACAGCTTATAGACACCATTGGAGTCCTCATGCTGTCCATCGTTCGCGCCTGCGCCGTCCTCGGTCTGGAGGGCTGTATCGTCGAAGTCCAGACCGATTTCAATCCCCGCGCAGGCTTGCCCCAGTTCACTATCGTCGGTCTGCCTGATTCGGCGGTCAAAGAGAGCCGTGAGCGCGTGCGCGCGGCCATCAAAAATAGTTCCTTGCAGTTCCCCCAGAAGGCTTACACGGTCAATCTCAGCCCGGCGGATTTGCCCAAGCACGGCCCCGCTTACGATCTGGCGATTGCGGTCGGCGCGCTGGCCGCGACCGATCAGGTTCCGCTCGGCGCGCTCGACAGCGCGATTTTCATCGGCGAGCTTTCGCTCGACGGCAGCGTTCGGCACGTGCGCGGGATCATGCCAATGGCGATCATTGCGAAGGAGCAAGGCTTCCAGACGATCTACGTTCCGGCGGAAGATGCGGCGCAGGCGGCATTGGTCGGCGGCATTGAGGTGATCCCGCTGCAATCGCTCGGTCAACTGGTCGAGCATCTGTACGGCCTGAACCCGATCCCGCCTTACGCCGCTCCCACTGATGCCGATTACGATCCCGCGCTCGACGGTATCACGGATTTTGCCGATATACGGGGGCAGGAACACACCAAGCGCGCATTGGAGATCGCGGCGGGCGGCAATCACAACATTCGCATGAGCGGCCCGCCCGGTTCGGGCAAGACGCTGCTGGCACGCGCCATTCCGGGAATTCTGCCGCGTCTGTCGATGGCCGAAGCGCTCGAAGTCACGCGAATTTACTCGGTCGCGGACATGCTGCAAAGCCAGCACCCGTTGATGCGCCAGCGACCATTCCGCGCGCCGCATCACACGATTAGTCACGCGGGATTGGTCGGTGGTGGCACGCTCCCGCGCCCCGGCGAAATCACGCTGGCGCATCGCGGCGTATTGTTTTTAGACGAGGCCGTCGAGTTCAACCAACACACGCTCGAAGTGATGCGCCAGCCGATTGAGGACAAAATCGTCACGATTAGCCGCGCCAGCGGATCGCTGACGTTTCCGGCCAATTTTCTGCTGGTGATGGCGATGAACCCCTGTCCCTGCGGTTACTTCGGTGATCCGGTCAAGCCCTGCACCTGCACGCCGTCGATGATCCTGCGCTACCAGAGCAAGCTCTCCGGCCCGCTGATCGACCGCATCGACATTCACATCGACGTGCCGCGCGTCGAGTACGACAAGCTCATGAGCATGGAGCATGGCGAAAGCTCGACTTCAATTCGGGCACGAGTCGAGCGAGCGCGAGCGCGTCAGGCCGAGCGTTTTACGGGCTTGAGCGGCCTGTTTGCCAACAGCGACATGGGTGTCAGCGAGATCGACAAGTTCTGCACCATGTCCAAAGAGGCCAAGCAGTTGATCGAACTCTCGGTCAAGCGGATGCAGTTGAGCGCCCGCGCCTATCACCGCGTCCTCAAACTGAGTCGCACGATTGCCGACCTCGCCGACAGCGAGCGTATCGAAGTCGCGCACGCCGCCGAAGCGATCCAGTATCGCCCCAAGCCGCAGGTGATGTGAGCACATGCTGTTTGTACTGATTGCTCTCGTCGTCTTTTTCGGCGTGGTCGTTCACAGTATGCTGGGCTTCGGCGTCGCGCTGATCACCATGTCGCTGCTGCTGCGCATCCTCAGCCCGACCGAGGCTGCCGCCTTCGTCGCCATGTTCACGCTGCCGCTGCAACTGGTGATCATCTGGCGCTACCACGACGCGCTCACCCTGCGCCCAATCTGGCATCTGATCCTCAGCTCGGTGATCGGCATTCCGGTCGGTGTGGCGCTGCTCTCAATCCTGAGCGAGCAGATCATTCTGACGGCGCTCGCGCTGTTTCTGATTGGCTACGCGCTCTACAGTCTGCTCAATCTGAATTTACCGGAGATTCGCCATCCCGGTTGGGGCTTCGGCTTCGGGCTGCTCTCCGGCATTTTGAGCGGAGCCTACAACACGGGCGGCCCGCCGCTGGTGATCTACGGGACGGCGCGCCGCTGGTCACCGGAGCAGTTCAAGGCCAATCTGCAAGCGCTGTTCACGATCAACGGCGTGCTGGTATTGATCGCGCACATTGCCGCCGGGCACGTCGATGCGCTCGTGCTGGAAAACGCGCTGATTGCCCTGCCCGTGATCGCCGTCGGCGCAGCGCTCGGTTTCTGGTTGAGCCATCGCGTCAACGAAGCGCTCTTTCGCAAGGCGGTGCTGATCCTGCTGCTGCTGATCGGCGTGCGCCTGCTGCTGCCTTAAGCCGAGTCGCTGTTCATGCCGAGAATCCAGCCTTCAATCTGCGCGATCTCACGATTTGGCGGCTCACCAGGTGGACGCTGACCGAGCACGACATTGAGCATCCCCAACAGGCCAACCAGCGAGTCGAAGCGGTCTTCACCGAAGCTGTCCGCGCCGAAGCCGTCTTTGAGCGCCGCTTTCAGGTCGGAATCCAGGGTAATGCCGCTCTTTTTGGCGAACGATGTCAGCGCGGGCGCGTTGGCGCTGCGATCCGCCTGCACGCGCTTGCCCGTTCGTGTACCCGCCTTGCGCGGGAACTTGACGCCGAGATGTCCGTAGAATTCGCCGGGATAAGCTTCGCAGGCGACGATCCAACCGGGCTGGAGCAGACTGGCAAATGCGCCGGAGAACGGCCAAATCGCCAGATGCACCATCGTAGGCATACGGAGCGCGGGCGCGAGGAGTTCCTGCCAGCCGTTGATCGCCGCCTTGCCGACCTGCTGCGCGCCCATCGTCCAGAACAGTTCCGCCGCCGCCTTGCGATCCGCTGTCTGCCGGTCGCACACCCGGCGCAAATCATCAAGGCCGAGCGCAGAAGTGAGTTGAGCGCGCTTGCTCCCGCCTGCTTTGGCCGGGTAGAACGGTCGCTTGAGGCTGATTTCGTCGGGCGTGGCGGCGACGTTGTAGAAATCCGCCCACTCGCCTTCCCCGAACTGCGGCAGCGCGGCTAAAAACGACTCGATCCCGACCTTGCGCGCATAGCTGAGAGGCAGGCCAATCGGAAAATCGAAGCCGAGCAACACACCGTTTCTGGAGGCGTTGATCAGCGTGAGCATGAACAGCCCCGCGTCACGGATATGTTTCGGCGCGGAAGCGATGTAGTGGTCATTTTCAAGGATGGCTTCCGCCATCCAGCGTTTACGCGGATTGGCGCTCCAATCGGCATGAATCACTCGTGCTGGCAGCATGATCCCACCTTCCATCATGGATGCACATTGAAATATTTTGCCCGCGTCGCCGTGCTGAGGTCAAGCTGATCGGGCGTTAAAAGTGCCCAAAAATCGTCGGGCGTCATGACCTGATTTTGACCGACGCTGGCGTAGCGCTTGAGCAGGTCGAAAAAGGCGTCCGTGCCTAAATCCTGACGCAAATCGTCGAGCATGTGCGCGCCGCGCAGATATACGGCGTTGATGTAATCGCGCGCGGTGTCGAAATCGTAGACGCTGCTGTCCACCTTTTTGCCCGTGTAATTCTTGCCGACGTAGGCATCGACGCGGAACGCCCACCACCACGATTTCAGGTCGGGATAGCGATCCTCGTAAAAGACGTATTCGCTGTAGACCGCCAGCGCTTCGTCCATCCAGGGATTGAGCGCCTGATCGCTGCCGACGCGCGCGAACCACCACTGATGCGACGTTTCATGCACGGTGATAATCGTCAGATACGACTGCGGCGTGCCCGTATTGGTGCGGAACCACTGATCGCCGACGAACACCAGATCGCTAAATTCCGTTCCATCGGGATAATCGCCCTGTACGACGACGAAGCGGTCATACGGGAACGATCCGTACAACTGTGAGTAAAGTGCCAGCGCCTGCGCCGCCGCGTCCACCGCCTGATGGATATTATCGACCGCGCCGTGCTGAGTCTGCGTCGTCCGGTCGCCAAAGCTGTACAGCTCGACGCTGACGTTGTTGTCCGCTTTCTCGCTCGTCACCTGATATTCGGGACTCAGGCTCAGGCTGTAATCGCGGGCATTGGCGAGCGTGTAATGCCACGTTTTCCCGCTGTGGCTGACCAGCGTCCCCGGCGCGGCGACGACCATGCTCGTGCCCGCATCGCTGACCGTCAGCGTTACGTCCCAGTTCGCTACCTCGACCACCACCTGCTCGCCGATCACGCTGTTGTCGTGGACGATCCACTGGCCGTCGTGATAGTAGGCCAGCATGGGCAGCCACTGGGCGAGGTTCAGTTGATGATCGGTGTAGCCGAAATAGCCCGTGTTGGGGTCGCCATTCTGCCCAACCGGTGGCACGTGCAGCGTGAAATCGAGGTCAGCGTCGAGCGTGCAGCCCGGTGCGAGCGCTTTGTTCAGGTTCAGCGTCAGGCTGCGCCCATTCAGATCATGCTTGGCGACACCCAAATCAGCATTGACGCTGTTGAGCGTGAAGATGTCCGGGAAGCGATTGGCCTCGACATCAAAGACGACCGTCGTTTGTGCGCTGCCCGTCCGGTTGATCAGGTGAACGTGCTGCGCCACCTGCACTTCGTGCGTCGCGTAGCTAATCGTTGCGATCACGGTGTGCTGAGTCGCGGGCAAGCGGTCGTCGCTCGCGCAGCTTGCTTCGGTCGCTTCAGCCGTCTGCTCCGTAATCGGATGCAGATCGCGCTCGGTGCTTTCCAGCAGGGTTTGATCGGCGGGCGTGGGCGTCGTCGTCACCATCGTCGGTGTGGCGGCAGGCGACGTACACGCTGCCAGCAGCAGTCCGGCAATCCAGAAGCAAAGGCTTTTTTTCAAGCGATCCTCGCAACTTTGCGCCCAAATCCGCGTAGTTATAGCACAATGACGCCGCAAACAACATTCCGTAACGCCGGATCGCAAGTTGTGTTATTCTTAGACGGGTCATTTATTGAGTTCTTATATCGGTAAGGAGGTTGCCCATGACAACCGACCAGATTCGCGGCCTTATTCAACTGACACGCTGGAAGGAATATGTTGCTTTTGTCATTCCGGTAACAATTATTGGCGCGCTGATGGCGGCTCGTCCGCACGGCGCGCTGCTCGACTGGCGGCTGATTGCAGTCACGTTCGCCAACGTGCTGGCCGTCGCTTACGCCTTTATGATTAACGACATTGAAGATGCGCCTGACGACGCCCGCGACCCGGATCGCGCGGCGCGCAACCCAATCACCAGTGGTCGGATTCCGGCCAACGTCGGCTATCGTGCGACTCGTTTCGTTGCGGCAGTCACGCTGATTCTCTATGCCCTCGGCGGCCTGAACGTCCTGCTGATCGGCATTGGCACGCTGCTGCTCTCGCACCTCTATTCGTGGCGTCCAGTGCGCCTGAAGGCATGGCCGGTGACGGACATTCTCTCGCACTCGCTCATGTTGAGTGGGCTGCTGCTGCTGGCGGGCTATTTCATCTACAACGACAGCCCCGGCATCGTCTGGTTCGTCGCCGCCTCCGCGACTCTGCTCTCGATCTACGGCCAGCTTTATAATCAACTGCGCGATTACGACATGGACAAAGCCGCCGGACTCTACAACACGGCGATCATTCTCGGTCAGTCCAACACCCGCCGCGTGATGTATCTGACGATTGGTCTGGCGGGAACCTGTCTGCTGGCTGCGATTGTGCAGGGCGCGTTTCCGCTCTGGCTCGGTCTGGTTCTGGTCGGCAGTATCCCGGTCAGTATGCTCTATCGCCCGCGCACCGACATGCGCGGCGGCGTCGCCGTCGATGCCAGCGGTCTGATGCAGGCGCAGGCGATCATCGCTATCAATTTGATCGTCGTTGTCTGGCTGCTCGAAGTGATTGTCAGGCAGGTGTTTCTCGGCTAATGACGCTCAACGACCTGCATAACATTCTCTTCAACGCGCATATTCTCTATTCGGTCGCGCTCGGCATCTGGAGCGGGATCATGGCCTATCGCAACGAGCCAATCTCCGGCAATTTCTGGGGCGCGGTCGCCACGATCACGATTCTGGCGGGGAGTATCACCCTGATCGGCATCGTCATGACGCTCGAAGGGCTGCGTCCGCCGCGCCTCGTCACCTACTATCTGTACATGTCGTGGCTGGTCGTGATCATGCCGGGGCTGTTTACGCTGCTGCGCGGGCGCGATGATCGCAGCGCCGCGCTTGCCTTCTCGATCCTGAGCTTCTTCAACGCCGTCACGTCGATCAGCATGTTGCAGCGCAGCGTGGTCGGCCCCTGGGCATGAATGGCTCAACGCGGCATGTGCTTTAGCCCTCATCCCCTGCCCCTTCTCCCTCATGGAGAAGGGAAAAAGCAAGCACAGTCTTTAAAGTCCCTCGCCCTGAGGGAGAGGGATTTAGGGTGAGGGCTACTGATAAGCGACAAAGGGTCACAATCCGTTCTAAGGTTAGTGCTGTTGGGTTGCTGTTGATCCTTCTGATGGTCGTTAGCGGGGCCGCCTGCCAACCACAGGCGACCCCGCTGCCCAACATCCTGCCGACGCTGCCACCCGCAACCGCGACGAGCAGCCCTTACACTGCTACGCCCGCGCCAATCCGTTACGCCATCGCGCCGGATGTGCTGCCCTACCTGACCGATCAGAATCAAAGCCTGATCAGCGCAACTGCTCACATCGTCAAGCTCGACGCGCCGCCTCATGACGACGATCTCGGCACAGTTTACGATCTGGTCGTTGGGCTGGGCGACCTGCCGAACGGCACGCGCACGCCCTCGCCTTTACAGGTCGATTTGGTGATCGATAGCTCGCTGCCGCCGCTCAATAATGCCAAGCTGGTCGATCTGCTGCGCCGCGCTCTCGATCCCAACGAGATTGCCGCCCTGCTCAAGCTGCCCGGTGCAAGCGCCGTGACCGAATCGCCAAGCGATGCCAGTGTCGTCGCTTGGCGCAACGATCTCGCCAACGCAGGCTATCCCGACGGCTTCGACGTGACCCTGCACGCCTCGTTCATCCCCGGCGCACAGGCGCTTACACAGCTTCTCAGCGCTTACGGCATCGACGTTCACGAACTCACCAATCCAGGCGAAGCTGCGCAGTTCACGCTCACCAGCGAGCCGCCACAGGGCGCGAACGCCATCCCGCTCTACAGCATCCCGATCAGCTACCGCGCCGTCGATGGCCTGAAGATCACCTTCACGCCGTCCGGCTTCCCGATTGCGCAACGTGGCGGATAGCTATAATACAGTGAAAGCGATTAGCAATGAGCTTTTAGCGTTTGGCTAAATGCTAACCGCTCATTGCTAATTGCTGGTTGGAGTTCTATGCCCAACACCATCACCGTCGCTGACCTGATGTCGCGGGGCGTGCAAACCGTCGCCGCCGACGCAACGCTCGCCTCGATCATTCGCCGCCTGCGCCTCATCGGTCACGAGGGCTATCCGGTAGTCGAGGACGGTCATGTCATTGGCCTGCTGACGCGCCGCGACGCGGATCGCGCGCTCGAACACGATCTCGGCGCTCTGCGCGTCCGCGACGTGATGGCAGCCGGAGCGATCACGCTGCGCCCGACCGATTCGGTCGCGCTGCTCGAACGGCGCATCGTTGAGAGTGGCTGGGGACAGATTCCGGTCGTGGATGAGCACGACCAGTTGATCGGCATTGTTACGCGCACCGATTTGATCAAGCATTGGGCGCAAATTCACCCGGATCAGTCACAAAATGAAGCCGTTCACATCGGCGACGCGCAAATCGCGGCAGTGCTGGGTCAGCCGATGGTCGATCTGATTGGCCGCGTGGCGCGGCAGGCGCAGGCGCAGGTCATCAACCTGTACATGGTCGGCGGCGTGGTGCGCGACCTGCTGCTCAAGCGAGGGAACGACGACATCGATTTTGTGGTCGAAGGCGATGCGATCCGCTTCGCCGAGGGTTTGCAGGCGACCTACGGCGGTCGGGTCAGCCACTACCGACCATTCGGTACAGCGACGTGGAAACTTGAACAAGTCAGCTTTCTGGTGGATGGCCTGCCCGATCACGTCGATTTCGCTTCTGCCCGCTACGAGTTCTACGAGCAACCGACCGCCCTGCCGAGCGTCTACGATAGTTCGATTAAGCTTGACTTGCGGCGGCGCGATTTCACGATCAACGCGCTGGCGGTACAGTTGAGTCCGGCAGATGTCAGCGGGCGCGTCCTCGACTTCTATGGTGGCCTCGCGGATTTGCGTGCCGGACTGATCCGCGTGCTGCACAGCCTGAGCTTCGTCGATGACCCAACGCGCATTCTGCGTGCCGTGCGCTTCGAGCGGCGGCTCGGCTTCCAAATCGAGCCGCGCACCGCCCAGTTGATCGAGACGGCGCTGCCCATGCTGCGACGCATCACGGGCGAGCGCATTCGCAACGAACTGACGCTGCTGCTCGGTGAGGCTGATTCAGCGGGGAGCTTTTTGCTGCTGCAAGAACGCGGCATCCTCAAAGCGATCCATCCAGCTTTCGTTGTGCCGAGCGATCTGGCAGATCGCTTCGAGCGCAGTAACGGATCGTTCTGGTTCACGCCTGATCCCGTCGATCTGAAATGGTGTCTGCTGCTCGCTGATATTCCGCCGGATGATCTGGCCGCGCTCTCTACCCGGCTGCTCTTCAGCAAAGCGTTGAGCGAAGCGGTCAGCGGAACGGCACGGCTGGTTCAGAACCTCGACGGTCTGAGCCAGCCCGACTTAAAACCGAGCCGGATCGTTGAGAAATTGGACGAAATTAACGATCTCACGCTGCTCGCCGCCTGGATCGTTGTCGAAAATCTCTATACTCGTCAGCGAATTTGGCAGTATGCTAACGAATGGCGCAGCGTCCGACCCACAGCAACCGGTCATACGCTGCGCGCGCGCGGCCTCAAACCCGGCCCCTGCTTTGCGATCATCCTGTCCCGGCTGCGCGCGGCGCGGCTGGATGGCGACGTTCACAGCGACGCCGAGGAAGATCGCCTGCTGGAGACGTTGGTTCAGGGGGGAATTTGCGATGACGGCGCTGAATAAGCCAGCGATGACGCTTGAAATGTCGGTCGCGTTTCGGCTGGCAACCTACAGCGATCT
>DASZXN010000574.1:0-5468 GCA_035545875.1 Phototrophicaceae bacterium | reverse complement strand
ATGTGAGAAGCTGGGAAACGCTCTCGGAAACGCCGCGTTCGGGGGCGCTTTGTTCAGTTTGTGCTTCGGGGGTTAAAACAGGATTGTTATTTCTGAATAACTTTGTGCTTTTAGATTGCAGCTTCTTTTCGGGCATAAAAGCTTATCCTGAATTCGCAGAGCAGCGCTATGCACACTTTTATGAATTGTACGTGCCGGCTGGCAAATATCAACTAAATTTTGTATGAAATCCTTACCGATCTATTGTTAACGAGATAACGAGGTGTACGAAATATTTATTGCATTCGACGGAGATCGCTGTGTACAAAAAACAGGAGCAGGTGTGCTTGCTTTCCAGCCTAGACCTGCCCCTCCCAAACCATACCCTTTAGACAACTGGCATATCAGCGATTAATCGACATCGGCATGATAATGCAGACGAAATCCTTGCCATTCTCCGGGCGAATGACGCCGGGATGCGCCGAGCCATTACTTTCCAGCACGACGCGCTCGTCGTTGATGACGTTGAGCACGTCGATCAGGTAGCGGATGTTGAAGGCGACTTCGAGGCCGTCGCCCTCGACCGAAGCGTCGAGGCTGCCCTCGTTGTCGCCGCGCTCGGCGCTCTTGCCAATCACCGTCACCTCACCCGGCTCGCTTGGCCCTTTGGCGGGCTTGACGAACACGCGCGCGCTGTAATTGCTGTCGCGGGCGAAAATTTCGGCGCGCTTGCAGGCGCGCAGCAGATCAGTCGTGTAGACGGTCATCGACGTGCTGTAGCTTTTGGGGATCAGCGCGCCGAAATCCGGGAACTTGCCTTCGAGCAGTTGGGTCGAGATGATCGTGCTTTCGTAGTAAAACAGCGCCAGATCGCGGTCACCGGGCAGCGTGATGCCGACTTCCTTGTCCTCGTCGCCGATGATGCGCGCGAGTTCCGCCATCGTCTTGGCCGGGATCACCAACGTGCGCGGCTTGGCGAAGTTCTCCTCGATCTGCGCCGTGCGCACCGCCAGACGATAGCCGTCCGCCGCCGCGATGGTCATGACGTTGCCTTCAAAGTGGGTGTACAGCCCGGTCAGGATCGGGCGGTTGTCCTCTTTGGCCGCCGCGAACACTGTCTGGTTGATCATGTCGCGGATCAGCTTGGCAGGCAGCACTACGTCCGGTTCAGCCGTTTCGGGAACAGGCGGGAACTCACTGGCGCTGATTCCCTTGATATTCGAGTTGGTCATGCCGCAGCGCACGTTGACCGTCTGCGTCGCCTCATCGAGGGTCAGATCGACGCGCTCCGGCGAGAGATTGCTGACCAGTTCGCCAAACGTTTTGGCCGGGAGCGTGATTCCGCCGGGGCGATCCACTTTCGCGCCGATATAGGTCGTGATGCTCATCTCCAGATTGGTGGCGGCGAGCTTCAGGCGGGCATCTTCGGTCGCCAGCAGGACGTTCGCCAGTACCGGCAGAGTCGGTCGGCTGTCAACGGCCCGGCTGACGATGCTCAGACCCCTGGCGAGTTGATCCTGTAATATCGAGACGCGCATATCGGCTCCTCAATGAAGTTTTCGGGACGTAATTAGAGGACAAGTATAGCCGCAAGGTTAGAAATTTGCACACTTTATGCTCGAACGCACGGTCTACCCGCATAATAGGAAGAAATAACGTTCGCGGAGGCATTCAATATGCTGCTCAAGTCGAAAAAACTGCGCATTGGCCTCGGTATTTTTGCGGCGCTTGTACTAATGGTCGTGATCGGCGGCTTCGCGCTGTCACGTGGTTATCTAATTCATTTCACGCTCGACGATCAGACGATCTCGCGCGACCAGTTCTATACGCTCTACGAAGCAGCCGAACAGGGGCAGCCAATCAACGTCTACTGCTTTCCGAATGGGTCGCTCGGCTGGCTGTACGTCTACGAAGATCGCTGCTTTAGCACCGAATCAGCGGCTGATGCCTACATGAAGCTGCGCGATGGGAGTTCGTAATGCCGGATTTGAACGATCAGCTTTTGGAAGCGTGGGATACGCACATTCAGATGCTCGATTTGCTGTTCAATTCGCTCGAACCGGACGCTTTTGCCGGAAAGCCAACCGGCATGAGCGGGCGCAGCATCGGCAATATTTACGCCCACGTCAACAACATGCGCTGGGAATGGATCAAAGTCTCCGCCCCGGAACTGCTCGACGGGCTAATTCGCATCCCGGTCAAGACCAAAGCCGAGCGCGAGGCCATCACGAAGGAGCAGCTTCAGCCCGCGCTGGAAAAATCGGCAGCGGCGCTGCGCACGATGTTCGCCAACGCGCTTGACAAGGGCAAGCTCAAGGGACAGAAAACGCCGCTGATGACCATGTTCAGCTACATGATCGCGCACGAGTGGTATCACGTCGGCGAAATCGGTATGACGGCGACACTCTCCGGCCACCCGGTCGATGAGCAGACAGGCTGGGGAATCTGGTCATGGGGTCGCTGGACGCCCGGCGGCAAAGCGCCGCAGACCAACGAGTAGCTGAGAAAATCGCCCCCCGAACCCGCTGCACAGCGGGTTTTTGATCCCCTGTAACAGATTGCCCTATCAAAGTGAATAATAAGCATCAATGATGAAACGAATGATGCTGGCATGAAGCGAACGCCGCTGCGACAGTTCATCGAGGACGAATCCCACGCGCTGACGCGCACCCTCAGCTTTTACCTGAGCCGCGCCGGGCTGACTGTCTCTGCCAGCGAGCTGCTCAACGAAGTCGTCGTCGAAGCGCTCAGGCACGAGGATCGCTTCAATCCAGCGCGTCAGCCGCGCGCCTGGCTGCTCGGCATCGCCGCCAACCTGATCCGCCGCGAGCAGTCGCAGCTTGCCAAACTCAACCAGCGCGAGCCGCTCGCCCGCGACCTCTATCCCGGCAGCGAGCCAAGCGACGACGAAGTATTCGAGTGGCTCTCATCCTTTGCTGAAAATGCGTCGTCGCTCGAAAACGCTGAAGCTGTCAATGTACTGCTGGACGGCGTTTCGCCCGACGATGCTCACGTGCTGCGGCTAGCGATTCTCAATGGGCTGGATGGTGATGCGCTGGCCCGTGAGCTAGGCGTCACGCCGGGCGCGGCACGTGTCCGTCTGCATCGAGCGCTCAACCGTTTACGCCGGACGGTTCAGGCAGAAAGGGATCGCGGCGATGAGTAAACGACACGAGCAGTTGCTGTTCCACTACAGCAGCGCGCTCGAACGCGGCGATTTCGAGATGGTTGCCGAGGTACTGCGCGCCGCCGAGCGCGATCCTGTGCTGGAGCAGATGATCCTCGATTTGAACGACGCCTACAGCGCCGAAAGCCCGAATCACGTTCCCGTAAAGGAGCCGCCGATGACGACCATCCTCTATCCCGCGCGACCGCGTTCAGAAGTTCGCTGGCAAAGCCTGCCTTTGATCGCCGCCGTCGTCGTGATCGCGCTGTTAGTCGTGCTGCTGATGGCGCAAATGCGCTCGAACAGCCTGCCGAACGCCAATCCGAACGGAACGCCGCTTGCCGTCGCGCAAAATCAGGCAATCTGTCAGGCGACCACCCTCGCGCCGATCAACGTGACGACGCTGCCGGGGACAGCCGGTGTGATTATCGGCTCGATTCCGGCAGGCCAGGTCGTGACCGTTTTGGAGCGTGTGGACTTTTCGACCGTCTGGTATTACGTCAATACGCCAGCGCTTCAGGGCTGGATCACGATTGAAGCGCTCGATACGCGCCGCTGCAACGAGGCCACGCTGCCCATTCCTACGCCAACGATCATCTCCAATTCGTCCGCGCTGGCGACGCCCTACCCGACCGCGCTGGCGCAGTCGGACATGGCGTGGTCATGTTCAGCGCTGACCAATGCAGCTATTGATCTGCGTTCGCGTCCCTCATCGTATGAATATGGCATTGTCACCGGGTCGCTGCCGCGCGACTCGATTGTGGACGTACTCGATTACAACGTCGTGGTCGATTCACAGAAGAACAAAATCCTCTGGTATTACGTCAAAGTCGGTCAGGTACAGGGCTGGATGCCGACCTACCTGCTCGATGCCTCAAGCTGTCCGCCGATCCCGGACATGGTGGTTGTCCAGAACGCGACCCAAACCGTCCTCTCATCGGGCGGAGTCGAAGCAGGCACGCTCGTGCCCGTTACGTCAATTTGCGAGGGTGTGATGCTGACGCAGGCCGACGTTCATTCACGGCCACAGGATAACAGCATCGTTTTCGGGATGGTGGCGACGGGCGCTGCCGTCACGGTGCAGGATCAGCAAATGACCGGCGACCGCACAGGCGACGGCGTTGTTCACTGGTTCTTTATCCGCGAGCAGGTGATTCAGGGCTGGGTTCACGCCGATGCCGTCAGCGGGGAAGGCTGTCCGCAAGCCTCAGTCGCAGAGCAGCCAACCATCGGATTCACGCCCGTTCCGTCGCCGACGCTGACGCCCACAACCGCATTACCGAAGGGAGTGGTCGCCAATGACGGGCATTTATACCGCGCCTACACGATCCAGCAGGGCGACACGCTGCTCTACATCATTCAGCAGCCGCCCTTTAACTATCACACGCTCACCCAGGCGCTGGTCAACGAGATTCTGAGCGTGAACCCCGCCATGATCAGCATCGATCATCTACCGCCTGTGGGCAGCACGATCTTACTGCCGCTGCTATCTCCCACGCCGACGCCGGGGCCAACCAACGCCGACGCCACAGGAACAGCGCTGGCCGCACCGCTCCATGCCACCGCCTTACCCGCAGATATGGTGTCCTCGGCGGGTCATTTATACCGGGTTTATACCGTTCAGAAGAGCGATACCATCGTCTGGATTATGATGGCGTTCGACATTGACCAGAGCGAACTCCCGGATGTCTTACGGATCAATCACATCAGCGAGGATGACATCCTTCAGCCAGGAACGTTGATCTTTTTGCCTGCCGACAATCTGAACAGGACGAGCGCAGCAACGCCACCACCCGCCAACGTCGAAGCCACCGCGCTCCCGCTGACAGTGACGCCGATCAACTTGCAACCCCTTGTGACAGTGGTTGCAACGGGCATTCCGTCCGGCGGAATTAGTGCTATGCAGAACTTGCCAACCTGCACGGTGGTGACTCCAAAAGCGCTCGACGTTCTGGCAGCCCCCTCACGCGATGCCCGCGTCGTCGAAATTCTGCCCGCTGGAACGCAGGTGGAAATCATCGCGCCGACCCAAGCAGCGGATGGTCTGTGGTTGTGGGTCAGCGCTCACGATCCGCTCGGCTACACCATCAACGGCTTCACGCCACCGAACACGCTTGATGTGCCCGGCGGTTGTGCGTATGTCGTGCTGGAAAGTGCCGTGACCGCCGAGTCAACCGAGACGGTCGCAGTCACGCCAACGCTCACCCCTTCCCGATAAACAGCAATAAAAAAGCCGACTCTTAGGGGTCGGCTTTTCATTGCTGTCAGCAGCGAACGAGCTATTCGGTCTCGTCCTCGTACTCGTAGTCGTCTTCTTCGTCTT
>DASZXN010000573.1:0-10001 GCA_035545875.1 Phototrophicaceae bacterium | reverse complement strand
TGTATAATACCTTTCCGCTTTCCTCTGTCCGAGTATTCGACGCAGTGGAGGTTTTATGGCAGCGCAGTTTGATCCCCGTGACCTGAAGCTGGGTTGGCTGGTCATCCAGCACGTCGATCAACCCGCATCGCCGCTGCCGCTGGAGCATACGGCGGTTTCCGGCCAGATCGTCGGCCCGGTCGCCCGAATCCGCGTGACCCAGCGCTTCGGCAACCCGCTGACGACCCCGGTCGAGTTAGAGTACCTGTTTCCGCTTCCGCACGAAGCGGCGGTGGTCGATTTCAAGCTGACGGTTGGCACGCGCACCGTTCGCGCCGAGATCAAGGAACTGGAAGCCGCCCGCCGCGCTTTTCAGGAGGCGATTGACGCCGGACAGCGCGCAGGTTTGCTCGAACAGAACCGCCCGAACCTGTTTTCGCTGCAAATCGGCAACGTTCAGCCCGGCGAAACGATCCTCTGCGAACTGGAATACGAGGATCGGCTGTCGTTTCAGGATGGCACTTACGAATTCGTCTTCCCGATGGGGATCACGCCGCGCTATTCCTCACCGAGCGAGGGCGCACAGTCGGCGCAATCGGCTGACGCTGCCATCGCGCTCCCCAGCGAAAAGATCGCCCCGCTTGAAATTAGCCTCTCGGTTGATGCGGGCGTTCCGGCGGGCGACCCGACCAGCCCGTCGCATCAGCCGAATTTCACGCGGCAGGATGAGCAGCACTTCGCGGTCAACTTGACGGGCATCCCCAACAAGGATTTCGTCCTGCGCTATCCCGTTTCCGGCGACGCGATTCGCACGGCCTCGTGGAGCAGCGCCGACGGCGACAGCCAGATCGCGCTGATCACGCTCATTCCGCCGCGCCTGACCTTCGACGGCGAACCCGCGCCGCGCGAGTTCATTTTTGTGCTTGATCGCTCTGGCTCGATGTCCACCGATCCGATGGAGCAGGCCAAGAACGCCCTGCGCGCCTGCCTGCGCGGACTCAATCCGCAGGACACCTTCGACATTCAAGCCTTTGACAACCAGATCGAATGGTTCTCGCAGTGGGCGCAGCCTATGACGCAGAAGAACATTGATCTGGCGGATCACTGGCTCGACGGCATTCACTCGCGCGGCGGCACGGAGATTCTCGGCGCGATTGACGCGGCGCTCGCGCTGCCTAAGGACACTGAGCGTCAGCGTTACGTTGTTTTCCTGACCGACGGCGCGGTTTCCGCCGACGAGCAGGCCATCCGCAGGATCGCCAAGCAGCGCGGCAATGCCCGCATCTTTACCTTCGGGATTGGCCCGTCGGTCAACCGTTTTCTGCTCGACAAAATCGCGCAGATGGGGCGCGGTACAGCGGAGTTCGTCGGCGCGCACGAGGATTTGGAGACGGCGATCACGCGCTATCAGGATCGCGTCAGCTACCCGGCGCTGCAAGACATTCAACTCCAATGGTTTGATGCCGATGGCTGGGATACGTACCCGGAAACCATCCCCGATTTGTACGTCGGCCAACCGCTCGAAATCGTCACGCGCCTGCGCCGCAAAGGGGATGCGCAGTTGCGTCTGACTGGACAGTTGCGCGGCCAGCCGGTATTGCTGCAAATGGCGATCCCGCCTGCCGATCCGAATAATCCGACGCTCAAGCGCTTATGGGCGCGAGCGCGCGTTGAGTCGCTGCTCGATCAGCAGCGCGCGGGCGGCGATCAGGACAGCCTGCGCCAGCAGATCATTTCGCTTTCGCTCGAACATCGCGTGCTGACGCCGTTCACGGCCTTCGTTGCCGTTGACAGCGAGGTCACGCAAGGCGACGATGCCTTCAAGCTGCGGGTCTCGACACCGCTGCCGGAAGGTCTGGAATACGAGAAGTTCGGCGGCGTGCCGGGTGGTGTATATGTTGGCGGAAGCGCTCGCTTTGCCGCCGCGCCGCAGGCCGTGCCTCCGCCCTCGCCTGCTCAGGCCGCGTCGCTGTCGAAGCGCCGCCAGAAACCGGTACGGGATTTTGTGGGCGATCTGAAGCGCAAGATCGAGAGCCTGGACGCCCCGTCTGATGACGCTGATGGAGACTTTTTGGGGACGCTTGGCTTGCATGACGAACCGTTTGAAGAAGCCCGGAAGGAAGCTGCCGCGCCCGATTTCGCCTCGACGGACGAGCGGATCAAGTGGCTGGCACGCACGCAGAAGATCGACGGCAGTTGGGGCGACGATGTTGAAATGACGGCGGCGGCGCTGCTGGCCTTTGTCCGCGCAGGACACACGACGCGCGTGGGCAGCTATCGCCAGCAGGTTCGCAAGGCGGCGATTTGGCTGGCTCGGGCGCAGGCGAGCGGATTCGCTGCTTTTGCCGCGCAGCGTGCCCTGACCGAACTGCAAAGCGCGACTGGCGACTCGTTTGCCGCCAAACCCCTGCCGCAGCCGACCACGCTGACTGAACGCGCGGCGGCGGGCGATGCTTCCGTTCCCCTGTCTAATCCGATTGCTTCGCTCGACGATTTGCGCATCGTCGCGTTGATGCGGGGCAACGCCAGCGTATCCGACGCGCTCAAACAGGGCGCGGACGGCATCCTGGTGCAGATATGGCTGGCACTTGAGAAACCTGCCATTTAACGAATCTGATTTATTTTCGTAGGGGTGTTCCATAGAACGCCCCTACATGTATAAATACCTCTGCGTTCCTCGCCTTGCGCGCAGCAGCGAAATCGATCCATACTCATCTTATAGTCGAAGACCTACAGACCAACGAACATCGACTAAAAACACAACCAATCGCTGCCAGATCAGGAGCGTCTGATGCGAATACTGCGCTTGCTCACGTTTCTCGCTGCCGTGCTGATCATTTCGGGTGCCTTCATCAATTCGGATGCGCAGCAGCGCGACACCACCTGTCCGATGCTGATTCAGCAGGCGCTCGGCGCGATTGGCTCCAACTGCGGCAACCTTGACCGCAACAGCGCCTGCTACGGTTTCCAGAACGTGACCGCAACCTTCAACGAGCAGACGGCGGCGGATTTCTTCACGAAGCCTGCCGACCGCGCGCAGCTCGTCACCCTGAAGGACATTGGCACGTCGGCGATGAACATTGCCGACAAGGAATGGGGTATCGCGCTCCTCAGCCTGCAAGCCGATTTGCCCGATACCCTGCCGGGACAGAGCGCCGTCTTTATGCTGCTTGGCGATACGCAGGTCGAGAATGCCGTCGAGCCGCAGAACACCTTTCAGAGCGGCACGCCGATCAACGTAACGGTGGGTGCGGTCGCTGCCGGGTTATTCCATCTCCCAGTCACCGCCGAGACGATTGTCAGCAGCATTCCAGCCAATACGGTGCTGCTCGCCGATGCGATCAATTCCGATGGCTCGTGGGTGCGCGTCGTCTACAACGGAACGCCGGGCTGGGTTACGCGCCCGATTCTCGTGCCGCAGGACAGCATCAGCACGCTGCCCGTGATCACGCCGCAGACGCATACGCCCATGCAGACCTTTTACCTGCGCACAGGCATCAGCGGGACAAGCTGCACCCAAGCGCCCGATTCGCTGATTGTGCAGGGGCCGCACAACCTCCTGCTGGACATCAACGCCAACGGCGCGGATATTCGTCTCAGTTCGACCATCGCTCTGCGCATCATCCCGCTCACCCCGGAGATCGCCGCGCTCTACGCGTATATTTACCCGCAGATCAATCAGGTCACCGAATTGATGGAACTCGACGTAATCGATGGGCGAGTCATCCTCGACGCCAACACGCCCCAGCAGATCATCGTGCCGTCGGGTTATCGCACCGTGCGCTGCCTGTCCGAGCCTGCCAATCTCGGCGATGACGGCATGACCAATGATCGGCGTGTGTTTACTGCCTGTCCCTGGCTGACGCCGGAGCGCTGGCGGCAGATCGATTACGATACCTACGGCGGTCTGCAAAACGTCAACCTGCTCTACCCGATTATCATGCCGCCCGTAGCGACGCCGACCTACACACCCAGTCCGACGCGCACACCTGTGCCCTACGTCGCGCCCGTGATTCACACCAATACGCCCACACCGACGAACACGGCGACCGTCGAATGTGGAGAAGATTCAGACGATTCGCCCACCTGTGTGCCGACCAATACGCCTGTGCCGACCGATACACTGCTGCCGTTCGATACCTTCACACCAACCAGTACGCTCGCGCCAACCGATACCCCACCGCCGACGGCGACCGCAACGTTTACGGACGTGCCAACGGCTACGCCCACGCTCGTGCCGACGGCAACCGATACCGAAGAAGTCATAATATCGTAAGCTTTGGAGTAAAATGAATGAATTGGACAAATCGAGTTGCGATTGTTACGGGAGGAGCATCCGGCATCGGTCAGGCGACGGTGCAGGAGTTCGCTCGCTCCGGCGCGCGCGTGGCGCTGTTCGACATTCAGGCCGAGCGCAGTCAGCAGGTGCGCGACGAACTGATCGCCGAAGGGCTGACGGTTGAGCGCTACCTCGTCGATGTGTCCGACGCAGAGGCGTGTACGGCGGCTGTCAACAGCGTGGCGGGTCGCTGGGGGCGGCTCGATTTTCTGGTCAACGATGCGGTCAGCTTCATCTCGAAGGGGCTGGACGTGACGACGACGGATTGGGAGCGCAGTCTTGGCGTTAACGTGCGCGGCTATGCCAACATGGTGCAGTCGTGCTATCCGCACCTGCGCCAGCAGCAGGGCAGCGCGGTTGTCAATATTGCCAGCATCTCGGCGCACATCGCCCAACCAAACCGCTGGACGTACAACGCTACCAAAGGCGCGATTGTCACCATGACCAAGTGCATGGCGCTCGATCTGGCGGCGGATGGCATTCGTGTCAACGCCGTTAGTCCCGGCTGGATTTGGACGCCGGAAGTCGCCAAAGCCGCCGTCGGCGGGCGGGAGCAGTGGGAACCCATCTGGGGCAAATATCACGTCCTGCGCCGCCTCGGTGAGCCGCGTGAAGTCGCGCGTGCCATTCTATTCCTGTGCAGCGACGACGCCAGCTTCATCACGGGCGCGGAACTGCCGGTCGATGGCGGCTATCTGGCGCTCGGCAGCGAGGGACTAGGTGAAACCTCGTCGTTCGCCGGGTCACAGTGACGCAGGCAATGACTAGGGCACGATAGATCGTGCTCCTACGGAGATGCTGGCCGTTTAATTCATGTGAGATCGTCAACGACCGCGCCGAGCGCGCGCAGCGTTTCCTGCTGCGTCGGCGTGAGGCCGTCAATTCCGCTGATGTTCAGCCGCTCGTATGGGCGATCATGGCGCAGCGTGCGCAGATAGTCACCCGTGCGCAAATCCCACAGCTTGATCGCGCCGTCGTCGCCGCAGCTTGCCAGCATGGTTCCAGCGGGGCTGCGCCGGATCGCCTGAACCGTGCCCTGATGCGCTTCACGAACGCGCAGACTGATGCCCGTCTGCGCATCCCACCAGCGGATCATCCCGTCGCTGCCCCCGCTGATCAGGATTTCGTCATCTGAACCCCAGTCCAGCGCCAGGACAAGCCCCGTATGTCCAACGAAGCTCTGTATCCGTTCCCCACGCGCAACGTCCCACATGAACAGCTCGCCGCTTCCGGTATCGCCCGTCCCCGAAGCCAGCCGCGCCCCATCGGGACTCCAGACCAGACTCTTGATCAGGTTGTGATGCCCTTCTAAACGCTGTTCGAGTACGTCGTCTGCGATATTCCAGATATACACGCTGCCATCGGAGCCGCCCGCCGCCAACCGCGTGCCATCGGGACTCCAGACGGCACGCGGAA
Source organism: Phototrophicaceae bacterium (assembly GCA_035545875.1). Classification (GTDB taxonomy): domain Bacteria; phylum Chloroflexota; class Anaerolineae; order Aggregatilineales; family Phototrophicaceae; genus Flexifilum. Next base: position 4,267 of record DASZXN010000573.1, on the reverse strand, counting down.
ACCAGATCGACAACTCGCGCCCGATCCAGCGTTGTTCCCCCGTCACAACGTCCCAGATGATTACCCCGTAGTGCAGGCTTCCGCTGGCGAGCCGCCGCCCATCGGGATTCCAGGTCACCCCGTAGGAAAGGTTCCCGCCGAGGTCGGCAGGCCGCAGAAACTGGAAATCGACGCTCGCGGTCAAGTCCCATAAGCGGATGGCATGTTCGGTTTCCGCGCTGGCGATCCAGCGGCCATCGGGACTCCAGGCGACGCCAACGACGATGCCGAAGTGTTCCTGCAACGACCGAAGCGGCTGCCCCGTCTTTACATCCCAGAACGTCACGATCCGATCCGAATTGCCGCTGATCAACTGGCTGCTGTCCGGGTTCCAGTCCACAGCGTAGATCGAGGCCGCGTACCCCTGAATCACATGCACACACTGTTCGCTGGCAACGTCCCAGACCCGCAGCGTCGCGTCCCGGCTGCCACTGAGCAGATAACGGCTGTCCGGCGTGAACGCCAGTTCGTATACGTCTTCGCTGTGGCCTTGTAACACCGCGCGATAGCGCTGCTGTTCGACATCCCAGAGCAGGATCGTTTTCCCAAAGCCGCTGCTGGCAATCGTGCGACCATCAGGACTCCAGGCTACACGCCCCGCTCGCTGATCATGCCCGGTGAGCGTCTGGAGCAGCCGTCCACTGGCGAGATCCCAGAGCTTGATCGTTTTGTCCCAGCTTGCACTGGCGAGCGTGCGTCCATCGGGCGAGAAGGCCATGCCATCCACGTAATCCTGATGCCCCGCCAGCACCAGCGCGCTGGGTTCGGGCTGGTTGATCGTCCACAGGCGAATCATGCCTGTCGAGTCACCTGTGATCAGCAGTTGTCCATCGGGACTCCAAATCACCATTGGGACGGGATACGGGTGGGGCAGTGTTCCCAGCAGCGCGCCGCTGGCGACATCCCAAAACTGGATGACCGCATCAATGCCCGCGCTGGCAAGCGTGCGTCCGTCGGGGGAAAAGGCCACCCGGTTGACACGACTGGTATGGCTGCCTGACCAGCGCAGGCGTCCGCTGGCGACATCCCACAGCCTGACCATGCCATCCCAGCCGCCGCTGGCAAGCGTCTGCCCGTCCGGGCTGAAATTGATTCCCCAGATCATATCGGTGTGACCGCGCCAGGCGTGCCGCAGCACGTGGCCTCCGGCTTCCCAGATACGGATTTCTCCGCGTCGGCTCGACGCTGCCCAGAAATCTCCAGTTCGGCTGATGGCGACACACGTCATGGCATCGAACGGCTCGGTGAAAATGCAGTCGCGCAGCGTCGCGCCGATCAGCCGGGTATCCTGCATCTCGACGCCTTGCAGATACACGCCGCGCAGCAGCAGCCCCGACAAATCCAGCCCGCGCAGGTGACCACGCAGCAGTCCGAGCAGCGTCACGAGATTGGCCGGGCAGTAGCCTTGATCGGCTTCGCTTTGGCGCGACATCTGGCGGAGCAGCGCCACCAGTCGTCCTTCGAGCGCAGCGGGCTGATGATAGATGGCGAGCAGTTGCTTGAGTACAGGCGTGATAATCAGGCGGATTTGCGTCTGGCGGACGTATTCGCGCGCCTGCGCCAGTTCCAGCCCATGCTCGATCAGGCGGGCGGGCTGGCCGGATTGAATCTCGGCTTCGACCTCGTTGATCAGCCGCGCCGTCAGATATTCGAGTACGACCGATTGCAGCGTGAAGCTCGCCTGACTCTGCCCACGCTCGACCATCGAGCGCTGGTGCAGCTTATTGACGATTTCCAGCAGTCGGGCGCGGTGGATCGGCGTTGCCAGCACCGCGATCAGTTCATCAAGCGTGGCCGGTTCGCGCAGAATCGCCAGCCAGAGCAGCACGCTTTGTTCCGCCGTCGAAAGCCGGGCGAACTGTTCGGCGAGCAGTTCGCGCACGCCGCCGAAGATGATCTCACCCTGATCGAGCAGCGGCGTGATCTCGCCATCAAACAGATCGGCTACTGTTTGCGCGACGATCTTCAGCGCCAGCGGATTGCCGCCGTAAGCGCTGATCAGGCGGGCGCGTTCTTCCGCCGTTCCCGCGACTTCGCGCTCGTCGAGAATCTGTTCGCACGAGGCCGTATCGAGGTGGGCGAGGCGCAGCACGCGCACGGGCGAGCGTTTGCCTTCCAGCGAGACCAGATCGTTGGGCTTCTCGCGGCTGGTGATCAGCACGCAGCTTTGATGCTCGGTTTGCGCACTCTGGCGCAGGAAGCGACCGAAACTCTCGTAGCCGGACAGCATTCGACCGCTGTTCTCGCCATCCCCCAGCACCGATTCGACGTTATCCAGCACGAGCAGCACCCGGTTCGCGCGCATCTGTTCCAGCAGAAGACTCAGGCGGCGCTCGAACGTCAATACGCTGCCGTTGAGCGACTGCGGCGCAAATACCTGAATCAGATCGTCGAGCAAAGCTTCGCAGGTCGGCAGGTCGCGCAGCGAGCGCCAGATCACCACGTCGAACTGATCGGCAATCCGGTGCATCAGGCTCACTGCCAGCGCCGATTTGCCGATGCCGCCCAAGCCCAGCACGCTGACCACGCGGCAGCGTTCGCCGACCACCCATTCGGTCAGCAGGTTGAGTTCCCAGTCACGCCCGTAGAAGCTGGGCACGCTCAACGCATCGCCCCAATCGAACCGCGTTCGCGGCGCGGCGCTTTTATCCGTGAAGTCAGAGGATACAGGGACAGGCGCTGAACCCGCCGCCGGTATCAGCCCGGCGAGCCAGCTTTCGTCAAGCAGCACCTTCTGGTGTGAGCTTTTCCAGAGGGCGCGGATTGCCTCAAGCTCCTCGCCTGCCGGGAAAGCCTGCTGCTCCAGCCCGAACACGATCAGCGCGCGCAGATGCTCGACTTTGGGGTATTTGCTGCCCGCTTCCCAGTCGGCAATCGTGCGCCGCGAGACGCCCAGCACTTCGGCGAGGCCAGCCTGCGTCAGCCCAATCGCGCTGCGTACAGTGAGCATGATCTGTCCGAAGGCGTAATCCTGCTCTCGATACGAATAGTGCTTCACAAGGCTCACTTTCTGTCTATGGAGGGAACCGACAATGTGAACTGATGTGAACTGATCTGGCGGCTGATCTGGAAAAGCGCCGCCATTATACTGCTGAATATCGTCAAGCGCCGCAGACATGACCGAAAGCACAGCATTGTACCAGACACAACCGTCCGAATTGAGAGCGTTTCCAGAAGGAGTGAGCACATGAACGGCATCGACGTTTTGACCAAGCAGGAACGCGCCATCCTGACGCTGGTTGCTCGCGGTTGGCGCAACGCCAAAATTGCCAGCGAATTGTTTATCAGCACCCGCACCGTCGAGACGCATCTCTATCACATTTTCGACAAGCTCGGCGTCTCGTCGCGCACCGAAGCGGCGCTCTACGCCCTGAACTTCGGTATCGCCAATCTCAGTGAAACCTCGGATGGCGCTGCCAACCAGCGTGCCTATGCTGAGAGCGTCCGCTTCGCCTGATCCGCCTGTTTAAAAGGCTCCACCTCGGACTGAAAACTGAAAAATCAGTAGAACTTCTGACGACGGGTAGAGCAAACGCGACTAGTATTAGTAGATAAGTAAGCTAATCAGTTTTAAAAGCATTGTATCAGATGAATTTCGGGGGCCAGCCCCAATCTGTGCCGGAATTGAAATGAAGGAGGGGGAATGAATTGAATGGAGCGTACTCGACACGCTGACTGTAGGAGCCGATCTTAGACCTACCCTTCAAGGGAGCACTCAGCAACTGTTTCAAATTTTGCCCGTTCACTGAGCTACGAATGAAAGAGAGAGAAAATCATGTTCCAGATCAAGCGCAATCTGTTCCGTACCTTCGTCGTCGCGGCTGCCGCCGCTCTCGTGATCAGCGTGCCCGTATTCGCTCAGGACTCGACGCCCGAAGCGACTGCCGAAAGCAAGCTGCCCAACATTGTTCTCGTGCATGGCGCGTGGGCGGACGCCTCCAGTTGGAACGCGGTCATTCAGCGGCTTCAGGCGCAGGGCTACAACGTCAGCGCGCCGCAACTGCCGCTGACCTCGCTTAACGACGACGTGGCGCGCGTCCGTGAGGTGCTGGCGCTGCAAACCGGCCCGACTCTGCTGGTCGCGCATTCGTTCGGCGGTGCGGTGATCACCGCGCTCGGCAGTGACGCGCCGAACGTGAAGGGGCTGCTCTACGAATCGGCCTTCGCGCCCGATAAGGGCGAGTCGATGAAGGGCATCATCACCGGATCACCGCAGCAGCCGAGCGCC
>DASZXN010000572.1:0-6902 GCA_035545875.1 Phototrophicaceae bacterium | reverse complement strand
CGTGATGACGAACTGTTCGCCATTGCTGACAAAATCGGCTTCCCGATCATGGTCAAGGCGGCGGCGGGCGGCGGTGGCAAAGGAATGCGCTCGGTGCGCAGCGCCGAAGAACTGCCCGACGCGCTGGCGATTGCTCGTCGTGAAGCCGAAAGCGCCTTCGGCGATGGGCACGTCTACCTCGAACGCTTGATCGAGGGCGCGCGTCACATCGAATTCCAGATTCTCGCCGATACGCACGGCAACACGGTGCATCTCGGCGAGCGCGAATGCTCGATCCAGCGGCGGCATCAAAAGCTCGTTGAAGAGTCGCCCAGTCCGTTTGTCGATCCCGACCTGCGCCGTCGCATGGGTGAGATGGCCGTGCGCGCCGCGCAGTCGGTCAACTACGTCAACGCCGGGACGATTGAATGTCTCGTTGATAAGGATAAGAATTTCTACTTCCTCGAAATGAACACCCGCTTGCAGGTCGAGCATCCGGTGACCGAGTTGGTCACGGGGCTTGATCTGGTCAAGGAGCAGATTCGCATCGCGCGCGGTCGCCGGATGGGGCCAACCGAGAACTTCCTCAACCCGAAAGTCTGGGCGATGGAATGCCGCATCAACGCCGAAGACCCGTATAACAACTTCCTGCCCTCGATTGGCACGATCAGCACGATGATCGTCCCGACTGGGCCGGGGGTGCGGGTGGACAGCGGCGTCTACAGCGGCTTCACGATCACGCCGTACTACGACAGCATGATCGCCAAGCTGATCTGCTGGGGCGATGATCGCCCGGAAGCCATGCTGCGGATGCGGCGCGCACTCGAAGAATTCTCGATTATGGGCTTGAAGCACAACATCCCCTTCCACGAGAATTTGCTGAACAGCTTCAGCTTCATTGCGGGCAAGTTCGACAACAAGTTCGTCGAGGAGCGCTTCAGCATGACAACCTCGGAGCAACCGCCGACCGAGACCGATCTGGAGACGGCGGCAATCGCGGCGACCCTGTTCACGCACCGCAACCGTCAACTGGCGACGCAGGTCGTCAAGAGCAATGAGCGCGATACAAGCAACTGGAAGTGGTTAAGCCGCTGGGAGCGCGTCCACCGATGAAATACGTGACCATAATCAACGATGTTCGTTTCGAGATCGACATTGAGAAGGATGGCACGCTCAGGGTCAACGGCGAGCCGCGCGAGGTTGATTTCATGTCGCTTGGCCCATCACTGTACTCGATCCTGATGGAGCACCACTCGTATGAGATGGTGATCGAGGAGCGCGAGGGCAAGTACGAAGTGCTGATGCAGGGCAAGCTCTACAGCGGCGAGGTGCTGGACGAGCGCGCCCAACTGCTCGCTTCACGGCGCGGCGGCCTCGGCACGGAATCCGGCGAACTGTCGATTAAAGCGCCGATGCCCGGCCTGATCGCCGCCATCCCGGTGACGGAGGGGCAGGAAGTCAAAAAAGGCCAGACCATCATCATTCTGGAATCGATGAAAATGCAGAACGAACTGAAAACGCCGCGCGATGGGATCGTTCAGCGCATCAGCGTACAGCCGGGACAGTCGGTCGAGCAGAATAAGCTGCTGGTGACCCTTACTTAAGGACTGAGGTTCGAGGACTGAGGACTGAGTAAAAGAAAGTTCGTATGCAAGCGAATCTGGTTGATATTCTGATTGCGAATCGGCAGTTGCAGACGGAGGAAGCGTTCGAGGCGTATGTCGATGCGCTGAACGCGATCCGGCAAGCACCGAAGAACCCGGCGCTGCTGCCCCGGCTGATCTGCGCGATCTGCGACGGCGAAGATTATCAGGCATACTGGGCGCTCTTTCACTACGTCGAATCCTTCCCTCGTGAGGACTACGTTTCCGCCTTGATTCAGGCAACGCCGCACCTCGCACCCGACGCTCAGGAATGGCTGCGGCGGATGTATCTGCGCGTTCTCAACGCTGAAGGCTATCGCGCTTCCCTGAAAACACGGCTGCGTGAAGCTACGCCGATGCAGCGCTCCGCCGTCCGCGAGATTTTGGAGCAAATCCCCGACTATACGGGCGACGATTTACGAGCGAGCTTCGCGGAGAAAGTCGCGTTCGTGCTGTCGGACAATTCTCCTCAAAGCTGAATTTTCACTTGCGCAGGTTTTTCCTCTCTCAGTCCTCAGTCCTCATTCCTCAGTCCTTTTTTGACTGCCTGTTTCTCCTTATTCTCGTCGCTTACATCCTCGCGGGGACGGCGAGCGTGCCGTTTCACGGCGACGAATCGACGCAGATTTACATGAGCCGCGATTACGCCTATCAATTTTTGCAGGGCAATCTCGACCTCGTGCGCTACCATGACCCGCCCATCAGCGCCACCGAGCAGCAGCTTCGCCTGCTCAATGGCACGCTCAACAAGTATCTGATCGGCTTCGCGTGGCATCTGGCCGGATTCAACGTCAGCCAGATCAACGATCAATGGGATTGGGGCGGCGACTGGAACTATAACCAGTCGTATGGGCACGCGCCGAGCGACGCGCTGCTGCAAGTCAGCCGGATTCCATCGGCGCTGCTGCTGGCGGTGGGCGTGATCGTGATGTTCGCGCTCGGCAAGGCGCTTGGCAGACGACCTGTCGCCTATCTTGCCGCCCTGTACTACGCGCTCAACCCGGCGCTGCTGATCAACGGGCGGCGGGCGAATATGGAGGGCAGCCTGACGCTGTTCTCGCTGCTGGTCGTTTTGGCAGCGATTTGGTTATTGCAAAAGCGGCGCTGGTGGACGGTGGTCGCGTTGGGAATCGCGGCGGGATTGGCGCTGGCGAGCAAACACACGGCGCTGTTCACGCTGATCGCGGTGTTCGGAGCGTGCGCCGCGTGGCCGCTTGTCGAGTGGATAGCCCAACGGCGAAACAGTGTAGGGGTGAGGCACGCCGCGCCCCTACAGGTGTATGTGTTGCTCGTTGTGGCGGGGGTGATTGCGCTGGGGATTTTCTACGCGCTGAACCCGGCGTGGTGGGGTGATCCGGTGACGCGGGCGCGGCAGGTGTTCGACCTGCGGGCGGATTTGCTGGCCGGGCAGACGGCGACCTTCGGCGGCTACGCGAATCTGAGCGAGGCGCTCGCTGGGTTTTTCCGGCAGGTGTTCGTGAATTTGCCGCAGTATTACGAGGTTCCCGCGTGGGGAAACTACATCGGCGACCCGATTGCCCGCTACGAAAGCACGCTCTGGCACGGGATCAGCATCGGCGGGACGGTAGTCGGTGGGGTGGCGCTGGCGGCGCTGCTGCTGGTGGGGTTTGGGGCGCTGGTGGTAGGTCGGAAACGGTCGGACAAACAGGCGATCCAATGGCTGATTGGCGTGTGGGCGCTGGCGATGCTGGCATCAACAGCACTGCTCACCCCGGTGGAGTGGCAGCGCTATTATCTGCCCGCATATCCCGCCGTTGGTCTGCTGGCGGCGTATGGACTGGTCTGGCTGATCGCACTCGTCAGGCAAGGGCGAGCGCGTTTCGTGCGTTCGCGGACGGGATAAATCCCGTCCCTACAAAAAATTGGGCGAGGCACGCCTCGCCCCTACAGTTGATGGGTTGGTGAGGTGATCACTTTGATCAGACGATGGCGAGGGCATTCGCCAGCGAACGCTGTACCGACTTCGTATTGAAGTGCTTCCAGACCTCATCGAAGCCGGCGCGCAGGGTTTTGCTCTCGGCGTCGAGGTGATCAATGTAGCCCTGAAGCACGGCGATGGAGTCGGCCTGCTTGTCGGGATCGAGCGCGGCGATGATTTCATGGAGGCGCTCGGCGGCGACGTGGTAATCGACCAATCTGCCGAGATGATCCTGAATGGCTTTGAGTTCGTCAGTGAACTCGGTGCCGCTCTTGCCGAGCACGTCGGCGAAGATCGAGACGGCGTAACGCAGGCGCTTGAACTCGATGCGCAGGGCGTGGAGTGTGGGCAGGTCAGCGTCGGCGAGGGCAGCATCGTAAGCGCGCACGGCGGCAAGATGCTCATAAACAAGCTGAGGCAGGAGATGGCGTACCTGATAGGGATGCACGTCCTCCAGATCGATGGCGTAAGCGCCTTTACCCGCTTTGGCGACAAATTCGCTGAAGTCCTGCACGAAGTGATCGTAGCCACCCTTGTCGAGCGCGCGGATCAGGTCTTTGCGCGCCTTCGCGCGCTGATCCGTGAGCAGGTCGAAGATGAGCTGGAAGGGCGGCTGCTGACCGGGATCGAGGCTGGCCTGATACGCCTGAAGGTCAGCCAGCATCACGTCGAGATCGCGGACAGCGCCGAGCAGCCCGGCAATCTTCTTCAGTTCATCGAGATAGGGCTGGATGGCTTTGGGCTTGTAATAGTCCGCGAGCAAGCGGAGCGTGCTGCGCATTCGGCGCGTCGAGACACGCATGTCGTGAACGTCTTCCGGGTCGTCGCCGGAGCGACTACCCGCTTCGTGTTCCAACATCTTGATAAAATCCGCAAGCAAGGCTTTGCGCCCTGCTTCCGCCATCGGGTCGCTCGGATCAATCGGCTGGCTTTGCGCCTGCAATCCCTGAAGCAATTCAGTGTGGTCTGTACTCATGAGTTTTCGCGCTTGTTGTTGATCGAAATATGGCGGGTATCTTAACATAATTTCATATAATCTTAAAGTGGCTTAACATAGGCGTAGGTTGTTCTTAATATTGTTAAGGTGTACATGATCCGCACGCAGCCCATACAGCAAATTGACGAATGATACAAATGTTCTATAATAAGCTGAATTCGCCTGACCAGGATTCAGTTTCCCTACGCCGTATGGAGCAAGCCGATGCGCAAATTGATCGTATCCAACTTCGTTACGCTTGATGGTTATTACGAAGCGAAGAATAAGACCTTTGACCGCTTTTTCGACTATTTTTACGAAGGCTATGGCAATAACGAAGCTTTCGACGTGTACAACGTAGAGCTGCTCAATTCGGCGGATACGCTGATTCTGAGCGGGCGGACGAGCTTCATGGGGAACAAGCGTTACTGGACGGGCGTGCCGAACGACCCGAACGCCACCCCAACCCGGCACAAATACGCCGAGGCGATCAAGAATATCGACAAGGTGGTGGTCTCGAACACGATCCAACCGGACGATTTAACGCCCTGGGAGCACAATACGCGCATCGTGCGCGGCGAGCATCTGTACGAGGAAGTCGCCAAGCTGAAGGAGCAGCCGGGTCGAGACATTGTGATCAGTTTGAGCCGCCAACTGTGGAACGATCTGCTGGTGCATGGGCTGGTCGATGAACTGCACCTGACGATCTTTCCGCTGATCGCCGGGGAGGGGATTCCGCTGTTCACGGGTCGTCCGCCCGTAAGTCTGAAGCTGCTCTCGACGCGGACGTGGGAAGGATCGGGGAATATTCTGGCGGTGTATCAGGCGATCATGAGGGAGCCGAAGGAATAACTCCCACTCGCGTCCCCTCTCCCACGCAAGCGGGTGTCCCAACAAGCTGGGAGAGGAGAAAAGCAGGGATGCGTTGACCGCTTGGTTTCCTAAGTGCTGCCGGGTTTGACGGGCATCATGGCCTGCGCAACGTCGTGAATACGCAGCACCAGATCGACCAGCGGCCAAACCGTGACGCTGGCCTCGACCGCCTCGGCGTGGACGATATGCCCGCCGTCGCGCTGCTGTGCGCGGTAGCCGTGCAGATGCAAGGGACGATTAGCGACGGAGATAAATGGTTGCAGCGACGGATTGGCGGCGAACACGCCGTTGATCAGCCAGTCGTCGCCCTGATAATGACCGTAGCGAAAGACCTGATCGCCCGTGTAGCCGTGACTCAAATCGACGCCGCCCAGCGGGACGTTGTAGGCGTCCGTCGTATCGACCTGACCGAAGCGCCCGCATATCTGGATGCCCGCCACGCCGACATTGTGCCGAGCGAGTTCGCCAGCCAGCCATTCGTGTAAATCCGGCGTGTCCGTGATGTCCCAGCGGAGCACTTGCGCCGGATCACCGACCGCGACCGCCAGAAAGGGGAAATTCGCCTGCTGATCGTTGGCGTCGAGGCGCGGCGTGACCAGCGTCGTCCCGCCTGCCGAGGGACGCTGCCAGCAGACATCGATCACCTGACCGACCGGGCTGCTCTCCGGGTCAGCCCACAAAAAGCGCGGCGATCTGGCCGTGCCTTCCGCAATCACCTCGCCGTTGCGTTTCAGCCAACTGGTCGTGCCAATGCCGACGAGCGGATAATCGTCTGGATACGCGGCAAGGTCTTCGAGCACGTCGGCAGTGGCGACGGTGTGAAAGAGATCGCCGCGCAGCAGTCGATCCACTGTGTTGTAGATGAGCAGACAGGAACGGTTCGTCATGGAATATCTTTCTTCAGTGTAGGTGAGTCACTTTGCGTTATGGGGCACGATCAGAAGTTGGCCTGATGGAGAATGGCGCGGAAGAAGTCGAAGATTGAGATGTTGGGGTTGTTGACAATATCGCGCAAGCCGTTGTTGAGCACCGCCCACTGGTAAATCTGGATGCCGAGGAGCAGGGGAATACCAATCGTGACGACCTGCACGGGCAGACGGGCGACGGCAAGCGAGACGGGTGCATCGGAGAGGTCGGTTAGCTGCTGGCGATCCGCGACGACCTGCAAACGCTGGGTGTGCAAATCGTCGCGCTGGCTGTTCAACTGGACGTAGCGATAGAGCGTCTGGATGCGTTGACCGTCGTCCGGCTCGGCCTGCCAGCGCTGATCGATCTGCTGGATTTCGGTATTGAGCAGATTGATACGGTGTTCGATGGTGCTGAGGAGCATAGTGAAATGGTGCGTCTGCCGCTCGCGCCAGCGCTTTTGCCCGCTGGCGTAAGGCTGGCGGATCAGCGCGAGATAATGCCCGTAGAGCAGCGCCAGCGGGATCACGACATTGAAAGCGAGGATACGGGCTAAATCCTGCGGAAGCTGAGGCAGGCGGCCTTC
>DASZXN010000571.1:0-10688 GCA_035545875.1 Phototrophicaceae bacterium | reverse complement strand
ACGACCATACCTTCTTCGTCGGCGATGGTCAGTGGTTGGTACATAACATATGTGATAATCCCTATGCTAAAAGAGTTACGCTGGGAAAGTACGGGGCTGGTCAGATAGGCAATACGGATTGTCGTACATAGCCTTTAGTTTTCGTAACTTCCCTGTACTCACGTTCTGTCTCTCCGCCCGAAAACGATGAGCATTGCCACTTGCCTGTTTGCTTTGATTCTATCCTTCTTAAGCACTGATGTTCTTAGACAATGTCCGTGATTGCGTCAATCGATCATCTACAAGGCAATTTTCAATCACCTGCGTCGGCCAGCCTAACATCCTGTTTTTGACAAGCTTTGCAATGTCAACACACCTGACTACCCTGTCAAAGTTAGGGACTATTTCGTAAGATTTCGCGCTGGATATATATGCGAAAGTACAGCAGAAAGGAACATTTTCTTACTACACGTTTTGGAAGTGTTCCCGTACTTCCTACTAAGTCCGCTTCTCGTCGCTACCGTCGCTCCAAATCTTGAATCGTGTGGTGTCATGATTCAAAGACCGCTACTCGGCTATAAGTCCTTCCGAAACCGATTGGAAACTATCTCCAAGATATTCGGCCAAACTGCGCATTGTCACCGCCACCTCTTTTTCCAGGCGTATAATCTTTCTAAGCACTATCCGTGTCCGAACCTTTCATCCCTGCTAAAAGTAAAGTTCGGTAGAACCTTAATTGAGACGATGCGTTGAGCTTCGAGCGAATAGACGAACTCAAAATGCAGATTGTGATTATCCCTGTTCCAGTGTAATTAGATTGATCTCTGAGAAAGTTAAAGAGGAACTATGACGACCGCACCCGCAGCCGCAAGTTTGGAACAATTCAGCGACACCGTTCAGGCGATTGAGCGCGAGGTCAAGCGCGTGATCGTCGGGCAGGATGAAGTCGTGCGCAGCGTCCTGATCTGCATTCTGGCGGGTCGCCATGCGCTGCTGGAAGGCGTGCCCGGCCTCGGCAAAACTATGCTGATCCGCACGATGGCCGACGCGCTCGAATTGAAGTTCTCGCGCATCCAGTTCACGCCTGATATGCAGCCCGCCGACATCACCGGTACGGACATCCTCGAAGAATCGGAAGATGGGCGGACGAAGGTGCGGCGCTTCCAGCCCGGCCCGGTCTTTGCCAATCTCGTGCTGGCCGACGAAATCAACCGCGCCACGCCGAAAACCCAGTCGGCGCTGCTCGAAGCGATGCAGGAGCGCACCGTCACCGTCTCGAATCACAGCTACCCACTCGAAGCACCGTTCTTCGTGCTGGCGACCCAGAACCCGCTCGAAATGGAAGGCACGTATCCCCTGCCTGAAGCCCAGTTGGATCGCTTCATGTTCAAGGTCAACGTCGTCTATCCCTCGGTCGATGAGTTGATCGCCATTCTGGATCGCACGACCGGCGCGGACGTACCCGAAGCCAGCAAGGTCGCGGACGGCAAGCAGATCGTTGCGCTCGGTCAACTGACGCTTGGCACGCCGATTGCACGCCACGTCAACGAGTACGTCGCCCGCGTGATCGTGGCGACGCATCCCGACGACGCCAGCGCGCCGGAGATTGTCAGGAAGTTCGTGCGCTACGGCGCGAGTCCACGCGGCGCGCAAGCGCTGATCCTCGGCGGCAAGATCAATGCGCTGCTCGAAGGCCGCTTCAATGTGTCATTCGAGGACATCGAGGCGGTGGCGGCTCCCGCGCTGCGCCATCGCATCCTGCTCAACTTCGAAGGGCTGGCTGAAGGCATCTCGCCCGATCAGATCGTCGCGGACGTGCTCAAGAGTTTGCCAAAGACGAAATAATCGATGCCTGACCAACCCCTCTTTGACGAGAAAACGCGGCGCAAGCTCGAACAATTGATGCTGTCGGCCTCGCGCGTGCGTGCTGGCGCGATCAAAGGCGAGCGCCGCTCGACCAAGCGCGGCACGAGCATCGAGTTCGCGGATTACCGCAACTACACCCCCGGCGACGATCTGCGCCGCCTCGACTGGAACATCTATGCGCGGCTGGATCGCCCGCTGACCAAGCTCTACGAGGACGAGGAAGACCTCGCCGTTCACCTGATCCTCGACACCTCCGCCAGCATGGACTGGGGCGAGCGCGATCTGGAACAGCACAAGTTCGACTATGCCCGCCGCGTGATCGCGGGGTTGGGTTACATCTCCCTGAGCACCAACGACCGTCTGATCGTCGCGGCGCTGACCGGAAATGGCATTCAGCAGTTCGGCCCGGCGCGCGGACGCGGCTACGGCGTGCGTCTGCTTAAGTTCATCAGCGACCTCAAGCCGCAGGGAACCGTCAATCTCGATGCCGCGCTCAAGGATTACGCTACACGCGCGGGTCGTCCCGGCCTCGTGATCCTCGTCAGCGATATGTTCTCACCCTATGCCGATGGGCTGAATCTGCTGCTCGGCAAGGGCAACGAGATCGGCATCATCAACGTGCTTTCGCCGGATGAAATCGAGCCACCGCTCGGCGGCGACCTGCGCCTGATCGACACGGAAACGGGCGCGGCGCAGGAAGTCACGATTGACGGCGCGATGCGTCAGCGCTACATGGAGCGGGTACAGGCGTGGCGCGACGGTATCCGCACCGAGTGCATCAAGCGCGGCGTGCATTTCCTCCCGGTCGAGACGAGCTACTCGTGGGAAAAAGTGATCCTGTCCGACCTGCGCAAAGTGGGCGTGGTCAAGTGAAAAGCAAAGAGAAAGAAAAAGCAAAAGAGTCAACGCAAAGACGCAAAGGAGATTTTCGCTGACGCGAAAACCTCGAAAGGCAGTGAACTTGACCGAAGATGAACTGAGTCGTCACATCGTCAACGCAGCCATCGAAGTTCATCGAACGCTTGGAGGGCCGGGGCTACTCGAAAGCGTTTACGAAGAGGCGCTCGTGTGGGAATTAAAGAACAGTGGATTGACCGTCGAACGGCAAAAAGAACTCCCGATTGTTTATAAAGGTGTCGTCCTCGCCAGCCCACTGAGGATCGATACAATAGTCAATAATCGGGTGATTGTCGAGTGCAAAGCAACGACCGATTACCATCCAGTCTTTGAAGCTCAGGCATTAACATATTTAAAGCTCACAGGATTAAAGCTGGCTTTGGTGATTAACTTCGGTGAGAAACTCGTCAAAATGGGTGTCCATCGAGTCGTCAACAACCTATGAACTCTTTTCTTTTAAACTTTGCGCCTTTGCGCCTTTGCGTTGACTCTTTTGTCTTTTCTTTGAGTTTTTCAGGTTCCGTAGTATGTCCTTCCTGACTCCGATTGCCTTTATCGGCGGGCTGCTGGCGATCCCCATCGTCCTGATGTACATGCTGCGCCTGCGCCGCCGCGAAGTCACCGTGTCCAGCACGATGCTCTGGCAGCAGTTACTCCATGACCGCGAAGCCAATACGCCCTGGCAGCGACTCCGGCGCAATCTGCTGCTGCTGCTCCAGTTGATCATCCTCGCGCTGCTGGTGTTTGCGCTGGCGCGACCATTCATCGTCGTGCCCGCCGTCAGCAGCGGACAAATCGCCGTGCTGCTTGACGCCTCCGCCAGCATGAACGCGACCGACGCCGACAGCGGCACGCGCTTTGACGACGCCAAACAGCAGGCGCTCGGCATTGTCGATACGATGAACCCCGGCGACACCATGACCGTCATCCGCGTAGCCGGGTCGCCGGAAGTGCTGGTTCCCTACACGGGCGATCAAAGCCTGCTGCGCAATGCCATCACGGGCGCGCAGCCCAGCGCCTCCAGCGCCGACTGGACAGCCGCGCTCACCCTCGCCGCCGCCGGATCACAGGGATCAGCCGATTTCAACGCCGTGATCATCAGTGACGGCGGCCTCGGCGACTCGGCGCAACTACCCGCCATTCCCGGCACGCTGCGCTACATTCCCATCGGCAAAGCGAGCGACAATCTGGCAATCTCGGCGCTGGCGACCCGTGCGCTGCCCGGTCAGCCGCCGCAGTTGTTCGCGCAGATCAGCAATTACGGCAGCGACGCCGCCCGCGTCGTCTTTGATCTGACGGTTGATGGCAAACTGCTTGCCGCGCAGGATGTCGATGTTCCGGCGGCGCAGAACGGCGAACCGGGAACCGTGCCGTTCGTCTCGCAGAACCTGCCCGCCCAGTTCAAGACGATTGAAGCCGGGCTGACCCTGCCCGTCAATTCGACCTACACGGACTATCTGCCGCAGGACAACACGGCCTGGGCGGTCGCTGGGGACAGCGGGACGCGCCACGTGCTGCTGATGTCGTCCGGCAACCTGTTTCTCGATCAAGTGCTGCGCAGCCTGCCCTCGGTCAATCTGGTCGATGGCGACCCGACCAAAGGCTTGCCGACCAATCCCTACGATCTCTACATTTTCGACGGCTGGCAGCCCACGACTCTACCGCCTTCGGGTGACATCCTGTTCGTCAACCCGCCCGCCTCGAACGCGCTGTTCACGGTCGGCGGCGAGATCACCAAAACCAGCAATCCGACCGTCATGCGCAACGACCCGCGCATGACTTACGTCGATTTCAGCACCGTCAACATCCTCAAGTTCAAGCAGGTGACGGCTTCGTGGGCGACGCCGCTGATCTCGGTCGATGGCGGGCCGCTGCTGTTGGCGGGCGAGACGGGCGGACGGCAGGTCGCTATCCTGACTTTCGACCTGCGCGACAGCGATCTGCCCTTGCAGATCGAGTGGCCGATCCTGATGTCGTCGCTGCTCAACTGGTACTCGCCGCAGGATTTGATCAGCGCGCCTAACGGCCTCAAGGTCGGCGACACGCTGGCAATCACCCCGCTGGCCGACAGCACCTCGGTGCGCGTGACTGAGCCGGACGGCACGATCAAGACGCTCGACTATGGGGGCGCGCCGCTCTCGTTCGCGGATACAGCCGCGCCGGGACTGTATACCGTCGCTTCGCTCAAGGGCGAGCAGGTCGAGCAGAGCGCCAGCTTCGCCGTCAACCTGTTCGATCCGAATGAGAGCAATATCACGCCGCAGACGACGCTCAAGCTCGGCAGCACGACGGTCTCGCAGGCGGTTGAAGCCGAGATCGGGCAGAAAGAATACTGGCCGTATCTGGCACTCGGCGCGCTGATCATTCTGCTGGTCGAGTGGTACGTCTATTTCCGCCGCCTGCGCGCGCCGACCCTGTTCAAGCCGCTGCGCGGAGTGAAAGTCTCGTGACACAAATGAATGCGATAACCAACGTTTCAAGCGAGGCTCTGGCGGCGCTCTGTCAAAAATATCAGGTGCGGAAACTGGCTCTGTTCGGGTCTGTGCTGCGTGCGGATTTCCGACCGGAGAGTGACCTTGACATTCTCGTGGAATTTGAGCCGGAAGCGCGCATCGGGTTAAATTTCATCACCCTTCAGAACGAGTTGAGCGCTTTATTTGGTCGTTCCGTCGATTTGAACACAGCGGAGTTTTTGAGCCGCCATTTCCGCAAAAACGTCATCAGCACAGCGCAGGTGATTTATGAACGAGCGGGATGAAACGCGGCTGCGTGATATGCTGGATGCAGCGCACAAGGCGCGCTCGTTTGCCGAGGGTAAAACACGGCGGGAACTCGACCACGACGAGATGTTTGCCTTTGCCCTGGTTCGAGCGCTTGAAATTATTGGCGAGGCGGCTTCAAAAGTGTCACAGGAAACGCGCGGCAGCTATCCCGAAGTCCGGTGGACAGAAATCATCGGAATGCGCAATAAAATCATTCATGACTATCTGAACGTTGACAACCGGATCGTCTGGGATGTCGTCACGGATGATTTACCTGTCCTGATCCGAGCGTTGGAAGCCGTCCTTCCGCCGGAAACAGAGTAAGTCGGAGTTCAGGTCGATGACCGCAACCGACAATACCCTCTCCCTGAAACACGAGCAAGCAGCCGCCGCGCCGCGCTTCCGCTGGCTGATCGCGCCGCTGACCGCCTTTCTGGTCACGCGCATCGCCATCTTCGGGATCGTGCTGCTCGCCGACCTGATTCTGCCGGGATTCAACGGCATTCACGTCTTCCAGAGCGGCAATCCGAGCGCGGATTACGTCAACGCCTGGGATCGCTGGGACACACCTTTCTACACCGACATCGCCGAACACGGTTACAGCTACGTTCCCGGTGATGACCGCAACAACGTCGTCTTTTACCCACTCTACCCGATCAGCATCGCTGCCCTCAGCCCGATTGTCGGCGGGAATGGGGTACTGGCTGGCCTGCTGATCAGCAACGTCGCCTTTTTCACCGCCCTGCTGATCCTGTATCAGTTGATCATGCTCAAAACGGGCGACGAGAGTCTTTCTGCCCGAACGATCTTTTACCTCGCCGCCTTCCCCGAAGCCTTTTTCTTCGCCGCTGCCTACACCGAGAGCCTGTTTCTGCTGCTGACAGTCGCAGCGGCCTATCTCGCCCTGCGCCGCCAATGGGGTTGGGCGGGGCTGATGGGGATTCTCGCCTCTGCCACCCGCGCGACCGGGTTTCTGCTCGTGATTTTGGTCGGCTACGAGTGGCTGCAAGCCAACGGCTGGACGTTCAGCCAAATCCGCGAGCGCGCCGCCTGGGATAAGCTGCTGCGAGCGATCAAGGCACACTGGCTCGAACTCATCCCGATCATCCTGATTCCCGTCGGCCTGCTGCTCTACATGGCTTATCTCGGTCACGCCTTCGGCGATCCGCTGGCGGGCTTTGAGTCGCAGGCGGGCTGGCGACAGCCGAGCAACGTCATCTCGTTCTTCAACGACATGAAGCTGCTGCTCGCCGGGAAGCTCTGGCCGTCTTACATCATGGATACGATCTGCTTCTTCGTCGTCATGGCGCTGATCATCCCGATTGGGCGCAGATTCGGCGCGGGTTACGCGCTCTATACGGCCTTCGCCCTGCTGATCCCGGCGACCAGCGGCGTGATGAGCATCACTCGTTTCACGACCGTGCTCTTTCCGGTGTTCATGATCGCGGCGCTCCTGATCCGCAGCGAACGGTTCGACCGCCTAATCCGGGTCGTCTTTCTGCTCTTTCTGGCGATCTTTGCCCTAGCGTTCGTCAAAAATGTATTTCTGGGCTAACTCATGACCTTTACCACGCCTCTGGCGCTCCTTCTCCTGCTGCTCGTGCCGATAGTCGTCTATATCGGCTGGCCGCGCGTGCGCTATCGGCGCGGGCGAGATATTGCCAGCCTGATCCTGCGCGCAGCGATCTTCGCGCTGCTGGTGTTCGCGCTGGCAGGCACGCAAACGGTGCGCGCCGCCGACAAGCTGGCGGTCGTCTACCTGATGGACGTGTCCGACAGCGTGAGCCAGCCGACGCAGGAATCTGAGTTGAGCTACGTCCAGAACTCGCTGGCGAGCATGGGCACGGACGACGAGGCGGCGGTGGTCGTTTTTGGCGGCAATGCGCTGGTCGAGCGACCCATGAGCAGCGTCCGCGAACTCGACGCCATTCACTCGACGCCGAGCAAGGGCAACACCAACGTCGAGCAGGCGCTTGACCTCGGTTTGGCGCTCTTTCCCGCCGACGCCGCCAAGCGCATGGTTATCCTCAGCGATGGCGAGCAGACCATCGGCGATGCTGAAGTCGCGGCGCGGCGCGCGGCGGCGACCGGCGTGCAGATCAGCTACGTGCAGCTTCCGCACGAAGATGGCCCGGAAGTCACCCTGAGCGACGTGGACGTGCCCGCTTCGGTGAACGCGGGACAGTCGTTCGACCTGAGCATGACGATCACGGCGCAGGAAGCGACCGCAGCGACCATCACGGTGTTCGCGGGCGGCGACATCATCCACCGCGAGCAGCAGAATCTTCAGCAGGGCGTGAATCATTTCACGCTGCCGCTGCAAGCCGGATCGACGGGCTTCCGCGACTTCCGCGTGCAGGTCGATCCGGCCAACGGCAGCGACACCTATTTCCAGAACAACCAGCTCTCGACGTTCAGTCAGGTGGTGGGGCCGCCGCGTGTGCTGCTCGTTTCGACCTCCGACACCGACTCGCAATATCTCCTGAAGGCGCTCCAGCAGGAAGGTATGACCGTCGATCAGGCGCAGCCCGACAGCCTGCCCGATGGCGTGGCAGCGCTGGCGACCTACAACAGCGTGATCCTCGACGACGTGCCCGCGACTGCGCTCTCGCCCCAGCGCATGAGCGCCATTCAGAGCTACGTCCGCGATCTCGGCGGCGGGCTGGTCGCCGTTGGCGGGCCGGACGCTTACGGCCCCGGCGGTTACTACGAGACGCCGCTCGAAGAAACGCTCCCGGTCGATATGCAGATCAAGGATCAGAAGCGCCTGCCGCAGTTGACGCTCGTCTACGTGATCGATACCTCTGGCAGCATGTCCGAGACTGACCCGGACGGCGTGCAGAAAATCGAACTGGCGAAAGAGGCGATTATCCGCTCGCTCGATCTGCTTCAACCGACCGACCGCGCGGGTGTACTCTCGTTCGACACGGGCGGTTACTGGATCGCGCAGGTGCAGCCCGTCCTCGATAAAAGCACCATCGAGAGCAACGTCGCCACCCTGCGCGCCAGCGGCGGGACGGACATCCTCGCCGGGATGCAGCTTGCCTCCGACGCGATGAAGCAGGAAACCTCGCAGCGCAAGCACATCATCCTGATGACCGACGGTATTGCCGACGCGAATGGACTGGTCGCGCTGACGACCGACCTCAACCAGAACTACAACGTGACCACCTCGACCATCGCCATCGGTCAGGATGCCGAAACCAGTCTGCTGCAAAACATGGCGAAGGCGGGCGGCGGCAACTATCACGCCACCGATTCGGTCAACACGATTCCGACGATCTTCGCACAGGAAACCGTGCTGGCGACCCGCTCTTACATCATCGAGAAGCAGTTCGTCCCCACGCTGACCGCCGTCAGCCCAATCATGAGCGGGATCACGAGCGCGCCCCCACTGCTCGGCTACGTGGCGACCACGCCCAAGCAGACCGCGCAGGTCATTCTGCGCACGGGCGACTCGTTCAACGACCCGATTCTGGCGTCGTGGCAGTACGGCTTAGGCCGCTCGGTCGCCTTTATGAGCGATGCGACGGCGCGCTGGTCGTCGAACTGGGTATCGTGGTCGCAGTTCGCGCAGTTCTGGAGTCAGGCGGTGCGCTGGACGATCCAGCAGAACGCCGACAACAACGTCGAGGCGCAGGTCGTCATGGACGGCGATCAGGCGCATCTGCTCGTCGATGCCCGCGACGCCAACGGCAATTTCCTCAATGGGCTGAATCTGCACAGTTCGCTGGTTGCGCCTGCCAGCGGCGGCACGACTACCGCGACCACGCTCCAGCTTCAGCAGGTTGCGCCGGGGCAGTACGAAGCGACCTTCGATCCATCCAGCGAGGGCGCGTATTTCATGCGTCTCGGCGACGATACAGGCGCGGTCAACCAGATCACGGGCTGGGTGATGAGCTATTCGGCGGAATATCAGCCCGCGACCGCCAGCGTCTTACCCGATATTGCCCATCTGACCAACGGAACCGATCTGAGCGACGATCCCGGTTCGGCCTTCACCCACGATTTACTGGCGCAAGCCTCGCTCACGCCGATTGCGCCGCTGCTCCTGCTGCTGGCGCTCTGCCTGCTGCCCTTCGACATCGCCGTGCGTCGTTTGCTGGTCACGCGCAGCGATCTCGAACGCGCGCGCAGCGCCGTTCTCACGCGCAGCGTTGTCGTCACGCAGGAGCCGTCTGAGCGGCTGTCCTCGCTGATGGGCGCGAAAGCCCGCGCGCAGCAGCAGATTAACGAGCAGGGCAGCACCGTCAGCGCTTTGCGCAGCCGCCGCGCGGAACGCCAGAGCGCCCAACCGACCAGCGCCGAAACGCCGTCCGCCCCGCCCGTCGATCAGCCGCATTACACGCCGCCCGCGCCGTCCGCGCCTGCGCCCAAGCCAGAGGAAGGCAGCAACATCGCGGGGCAACTGCTCAAGCGCCGCAAAGAGCGGGAACAATAAACGATGAGCGAAGGCGCTGTATCTCAGACCGTTACGCTGCGGCGTTGGGCAGATGGCGATCTACCGCTGCTGACAGCGCTGCTCGGCGATCCGGCGATGATGGAGCATCTCGGCGGGCCAGAGAGCGCCGAACAGCTTGCCAAACGCCAACAGCGCTATCTCGCGCTGACCGACCCGACCAAAGCGCAGATGTTTGTTGTCCTGCTCGGTGCGGAGGCCGCCGGTTCGGTTGGCTACTGGGAACACGACTGGCGCGGTCGGACGGCTTATGAAATGGGCTGGTCGGTGCTGCCCGCCTTTCAGGGGCGCGGCATCGCGGTGCAAGGGACGCTAGCGGCGATTGCCATCCTGCGCCCACTGGCGCTGCATCGCTATATTCACGCCTTCCCTTCGGTCGAGAACGCCGCCTCGAACGCGGTGTGTCGGAAGTCCGGCTTTACGCTGATCGAAGCCGTCGATTCCGAATATCCGAAGGGGCATCCCATGCGCGTCAACGACTGGCAGCTTGATTTGCAGAACAATCAATAAGGGGGCAGTTAAGCCATTTAAATGAGCATATTCGCTTACCCCGCCCGACGCTGAAAGCATCGGGCTACGAAACCCAAGCCTGCTGAAGCAGGCTTGGGTTTGCTAGCCCGATGCTTTCAGCGTCGGGCGGGGTAAGCGAATATGCTCATTTAAATGGCTTAACTGCCCCCTTATTGATTGTTCTGCAAATCAAGCTGCCAGTCGTTGACGCGCAT
>DASZXN010000570.1:0-10392 GCA_035545875.1 Phototrophicaceae bacterium | reverse complement strand
CATACGATAGTGCAAATCTACATCGAATAGGCCGACCTTCTCGGTCAAAGCTCGTTTCCAGAATGTCCCTGGCTGCACTAAATCCTGACCATTTAAGAGACACAGCTCCAGGTCAAAGGGAGCACTTTTGTACGAAGCGATCTGTTTCCCCTCTGCATCAATGAAATAACCATCGCCATAGATCAGGTCTGTTTCTGGATGTTGATCAAAATACTCAACTATGAACCGGATCGCGCCAGGATTGAGCAAATCATCCGAGTTCAGATAGGTGATAATCTCGCCGGAAATACGCTGCAAACCCTTGTTGAGCGCATCAGATTGTCCCTTATCTCGCTCTGAAATCCATGTCAAACGTGGGTCAGCATAAGCTTGCAAGGCTTCCAACGTTTTATCAGTCGATCCGCCGTCCACGACAATGCATTCCAGCGCGGGATAATCCTGCTGTAAAATACTGTCCAGCGTCGCACGGATAAACTGTGCCTGATTAAAAGAAGGCACAACCACACTGACTAAACTTGTCACGTAGAAAAAAGCCCCGCTCTCGCCGCGCTGACCTTCAGTTGTCCGGGTGGCATATAGGTGATGCCAACCCCCGGCATTTTCTGGCGTAGCGCCTGCATGTTGTAGCCTTCAGCCATGTGCCAGCGCGCGTCAGGGCGATTCGGATCGAGCAGCGGCGTATAGAATTGACGGTATTCGCGCGGCAATCCCTGCATCAACTGATCGACTCCGATGCTCAACCAGGTGTTGGTCGTTCCATCGAAGACTTCCCAGTTTCCATCCACCTTGATCTCCAGCCAGGCATGTTCACCCACAAATTCGACGGTGCGCCAGGTCAGGCCGAGCGCATCCGCGATTTGCATCTGTGCCCAGGTATAGGTTCCACAGTGCGCGCGTGGATCGTTCAGGTATTCGTTCAGGCTGGACGGAAAAACCTGCACGACTCCATAGATCGTGCTGATATGCACGAGATACATGCTGAAAATTCCGGCAAGACGCGCCGGGTTATCTTCGCGCCACAGAATCGCCAGACGATCCTTGTTGGCGTTGTAGTAATCAACCACATTCTTGAGAATGTCGGCGTCAGTGGTCGCGCTGCCCGCAATTTGCTGGAATGTTTCAATATCGGGGCCGGGTTCGGCGCTGAAAATCAGATCGTAGGGCGGAGGCGTGGCCGTTGGCTGAAGATGCGGTTGCGGCGTTGGATTCGTATTCTGCTGCGTCGCGGACGGAGGAGCCGTCACTTGACCATCCTGTGCCATAATCGACCCTACCTGAACATAACCTAGCCCCAGCAGCAGGAGCAAACCGCTAATCGCCAACTGGATACCCCGATTTCTCATTTCCATTATCCTTTACTCTCACCGACCCTGCTACAATAACAACAATCACCGCAACCGGGAGTCAATTGATTGCCTAAACGTGTTTGTATGATCTCACTGGCGCTGCCAATCGAGATCGATCCACGAACGTCGCGTCAAGTTGAATGTTTGGCTCAAAAATATGATCTCACCTTAATCGGTTTTGGCAAGCCCATCTCAAGTTGGACTCATGTGACCTGGAAGCCGATTGAGCGCCGCGTCAGCCGTATCCGCTTGACTGCTGAGTTCGTCCTCCTCTTTCTGGGGCGCTTGTTCCCGGCGTTCTATGATCTGTGGCTGCGGACGCGCCCACGCTATCAACAAGCGCTCGCTTACGCGCTGGAAAGCAAAGCAGATGTCTATCACGCCAGCGATTGGGCAACGCTCTACGTCGCCGCCGAAGCTGCCCGAAAGACGGGCGCTCTGGTGGTCATCGATAACGACGAATACTGGCCGCTTTTCGAAGAGACCAGCCGCTTGTGGACGCTGTTCTTCGCGCCCGTAATCCGCTATGTCCTTGGCAAATACGCCGCCGATGTCGATGCGGCTATCAGTGTTTCACGCCCGATTGCCGAGCGCTACCACCAGGAATACGGCTACGATTCAATCCTGATTTACAACGCGCCGGAGTATCAGACCGTCCCACAGCATGACTTGAACCCGGAGCGGATTCGCCTGATTCATCACGGCAGCGCGCTGCGCAATCGCCATCTGGAAACCATGATCGAGGCCGTGCCGCTGCTCGACGAACGCTTTACGCTTGATTTGATGCTCGCTTACAGTGAACCCGGTTATCTGGATGAACTGAAAGCGCTCGCGGCACGCACCGCGCCCAACCGCATTTTTTTCCGCGATGTGGTCAAGATCAGTGAGGTTGTCCAGCGCATCAGCGATTGCGATATTGGGCTGTGCTATATGGCTCCGACGACCTACACCTGGCTGATGACGCTGCCCAACAAGCTGTTCGAATTTATCGTCGCGGAACTGGCCGTTCTGAGCGGCCCGTCTCCGGCAATGGCGGACATCGTGCAGGAATATCACGTTGGTTGGTCAGCATCCGGCTTCGAGGCGCAGGATTTGGCGACGGCGCTCAACACGCTGACGGTCGATCAGATCGCAGCGGCGCGCGCGCACGCGCGCGAAGCCGCCAAAATACTCAATGCCGAAACCGAGCTAAACAAACTGCTTGAACTTTATCAGCGCCTATTCGATCAACCCTTTGAGGTCAATCATGTCGATTAGCACGAATATCGAGCATTATATGCGCGCGGTCGTCAGCGGTGTCGCCAACGGCAGTCTGCTCGCCAAAGCGCAGCGCTATTTCAGTTCACGGCAGGTAGATCGTGCCATCGTCAGGCGTTACGGCCTGACGATCCGCAAAGGCCCGTTTGCCGGGGTGAAATTTATTATGATCCCGCCTTATCAAGGACTTTCGGCCAAAGTGCTCGGTAGCTATGAGCGCGAACTGCATCCGGCTTTTGAGGAAGCGATCAAGAAGGCGTATCGCGTAGTGATCAACGTGGGCAGCGCCGAAGGCTCATATTCAGTCGGCTATGCTGTCAAAGTGCCAGGATCGACCGTCTACGCTTTTGACATTGATCCGCGTGAGCAGGAATTTTGCCGTCAGCTTGCCGAAGCGAATGGCGTTACTGACCGCATTCACGTCTCGGCGCTTTGCACGCCCGAAGATTTCCAAAGGCTAATTGGCGCTTCGACCTTGATCATCATGGACTGCGAGGGCTGTGAAGACGATTTGCTCGACCCAGCCACAGCGCCTCAACTGCTTGGGGCGGACATCATTCTGGAAATCCACGACTTTACCGACCCCTCGCTCAAGGAACGGATTCGAGACCGCTTCAGTAAGACCCATACCTTTACCGAATATACTTATCACCCCCGCAACCCGGATGACGAGCCAGATGTTGCTTTTCTAAAAACCCCGGCACAGCGCGAGCTTGCTATTATGGAGCGCCCGGTTGCCTCACAAACCTGGTTCTATATGCGCGCTAACCGCTGAATACACCGTTTGCAGGCGGCTGACTAGCGCTTCCTCGCTGAATTGCTCGACGCAGACGGCGCGCACCGTTTCTGGCTTGTAGCGGGCATAGTTCGAGTATAGCTGCTGCATCGCGGCAGCGAGCGCGGCGGGATCGCCAGGCGGGACGATGATGCCGCTCTCGTCGGTGACGTAATCCTCCGGCCCGCCGGAACGGGTTACCACGACCGGCTTGCCGCAAGCCATTGCCTCGGCTACGCTCACGGCGAACGTCTCGACGTGACTGGAGCTGACGACCGCATGGCTGCTGCGGATCAGTTCACGAAGCTGTTCCATGCTCATATAGCCGAGAAACTTCACCTGCGAACCAATGCCGAGCCTGGCAATCTGCGCTTCAATCTCTGGCTTGAGTGGGCCATCGCCGCGAATGTTCAGGATCACGTCCTGCCGTCCGGCAAAGGCGCGTTGAAAGCCCTCGATCAGCACCTCAAAGCCTTTGCGCCGCTCCTTCAACTGCGCGATCACGGTAAAAGTGAATGGTGTTGATGGCAAAACACGATCATCTGGCGTGAAAAAATGGGTGTCGATCACGTTGCCAAGCACGTCAATCGGCACTTCGGGCGCATATTTGTGCAGCGCGCCGATCAGTGAACTGCCGACGACCAATCGGGCGTCGATGCTGCGCAGGGTTTGGGCGACAATCTGCGCCTGGCCGGGAAAGATGACCAGTCCCTCAAGGTAGCTGCTCGAATGTTCGGTCAGCACCACCGGAATATCGTAGCGCTTGCCCAGATAGGCCGCCAGATACGCGCCATAAAAGATATTGTGCGCGTGCAGGACATCCGGGCGACCCTGCTCACGGCAGTACAGGTCAAAAGCGCGTTTGCCTGCCGTGCGTAGGAGCAGCGTCACCAGCGGCGGCGCAACGCGCGGAAACCAGCCCCAGTGCATCCGGTAGACCGGAAACTCAGTGAAATAAGTTTCGCGCGTCGTCGTTCTGAGTGAGGTCAAGCCAGCACGCCGCGCCTGTTCAAGCGTGACGTTGACGCGCGGCGTGACCAGCACGCCGACCCTGTGGCCCGCTTTATGCAGCGCTTGTGCCTGTTTCTGGATAAAAATTCCGGTAATCGGCGCTTTCGGGCTGGGATAGTACGACGGAACGATCAGAACGTGCATGAGGCGAAATCCTGCTGGCGTGGCAAACGAGACTCTATCATAGAGCGTCTGCGACGGTAAATCGAGAGCGACTCAGGCATGGATCGCAGCGCGCAGGGTCGTCAGCGCGTTGGGTGAATTGAACAGATGCACCAAATTCACATCCGCCTCGCTGTAGCCGACCTGGGGCAGGAACAGGCGCGGGATCGCCAGATGCAAATACTGGATGTAGGCGATATTCGCGCCCAATTCCCAATCCGGCTCGGTGAGGGTGACCTGAAGCTGCGCCTGCGCCGCCGCCACCCGCGCGTCGAACTGACTGCGGTCAAGCAGAGCCGCGCCGAGATCGACCCAGGCGAAATCATTCGCGCTGGACGCGATCCGCTGCGCGGCTTGAAGCTCGGCGTGGGCGCTCGTTATGTCACCCTGTGCCAGCGCGAACATCAGTGCCAGCACGTGCCGGTTGCTGAAATCCCCATACCGATCCGGGTCGCTTTGCCAAAGCTGCTGCGCACCGGCCAGATCGCCGTTTTCGAGCCGTAGAACAGTTTGCGAAAAGCGGTTCAAAGTACCTGTTCCGCTGGCGAGACTTTGGCGCAGCGGTGAGGTATCCCAATCGAGCAGGAGCGGCATTTCGCTGTTCCACTGAAGTGCCTGTTGATAATCGGCGCGGGCAGTATCCGGGTCGCCAGCGGCTTCGGCATAGACACCCGCGCGATAATTGAGCGACCAGCTTTCCGGCGCGAGTGCCGCCGCGCGCTGCATGGCGGTTTCCGCCGCTTTGAGCTTGCCCAACTGCTCGTCGAGCGCGGCGAGGTTCGCCCACCCGCTGGCGTAATTCGGCTCTAAGGCCGTGTAGTGGGTGAAGCTGTCAGCGGCCTGCTGCGCCGCTTGCAGATCGCCAGACTGCGCCGCGAAACCGAGCAGCATCCCGCGTTCCTCATGATAAATCGCCAGCGACGGATCATGATCGATCAACGCTTGCAGGCGATCCGCCGCTGCCTGATAGTTGCTCGTCGTCAAGCCGTCGCTGATCGCCGAGACGTATTCGCGATAGTTCAGCGCGCTCCACAGCCCGGTCAGGCATAAGGCGATTCCGCCAACCGCCAGCACAAGCGGCTGCCAGCGACCCCGTTTTGCCTTGTCTCTCGCTGGGATAACGAGCGTCAGCACCGCCAGCGCCATCAGCGCAATCGCGGGCATCATGGCTGGAATGTCGAACATCTGGTGGACGATAAAGCCCGCGAATGCCGCGATGCCCATCACCGCCACGCGATCCGTTCGCTCGACGCGCAGCACGGCGCGCGCCACCACCAGCGCCGTCAATCCCAGCGCTACCAGCCCGACGATCCCCAGTTCGGCGGCGACGTGCAAAATGATGTTATGCGCGTGGCTGTGCGGTTCCAGCGGTGGCAGCGAATTGAACTGGGACAGACCCGCGCCGAACGTGAACAGCCCTGTCCCGGTGATCGGGTGCGCGGCGAACAGATGCAGCGCCGTCGCATATATGAAGGTACGCAGATCGACACCGCGCCCGGCAATTCCGAATGACTCGATGATCACGTAGGCCATCGCTGCTGCGCCGATCACGCCAATACCGATCACCAGCCCACGCACGGGCAGCGTGAACCGTTCCCACCAGCGCCGCAGCGGTAAGCTGAGGATTGCCCATACGCCGAGCGCCGCCGCGCCCGCGACCCAGCCTGCCCGCGAGAATGTCAGCGCCAGCATGATCAGCGCGGTTGCGCCGTAGAAAGCGTACAGCACGCGCCCGAATGGTCGCCGCGCCGCGAACAGGCGTCCGGCGATCAGCGGCAGCAGCAGCGCCAGAACACTCGCCAGCGCATTCGGATTGCCGAGCGTTCCGCCGGGGCGTGGCAGCGCTGCGCCGCTCGTTACGGCGACTTCAACCTGCGCGTAGGACACGAACAGGATCGGTGCGCCCGCTGCCAGCAGCGCATCGACCAGCCAGGCACGCTTCAAGCCACCGTTAGCGAAGGCATCTTGCAGCACGTACCAGACGCCGATGAACAGCGCCATGAACCACAAGCCAATGGCGATGCGCCGCCACGAGTCGAGATTGGCGACCAGTGAAAGCGCGAAAGCCGCCATCCACAACAGAATCGCCCAATCCAGCGGCGTGCGATACCACGTCCAGCGCCGCCGCCAGACTATCCAGGTCACAAACGTCGCTGCCACCAGCACCGCATCGATCATGCGCTGATTCGCGTCCAGCACGCCGTTATAGGTTGCTCCGACGACCAGCACGTAAGCGACGAGCAGAATTAGAATTACACGCTTCATCACGACGAGGCGCTCCCGGCCAGCAGAGCGCGCGCCTCAGTTTCTTCCGGCGCGCGTTCGAGAATTGCGTTGTAGACGTTCGCCGCCTGCTCCGTCTGTCCGGCGGCAGCATAGTTGGCGGCCAGATCATACCAGGGCTGAAGCACGCTGTGACCGGGGCCGGGCAGCTTCATCTCTGGCAGCAGGTCGAACGAGGCGACCCGTCCGGCGAACAGCACGCCTTCGAAATTCTGGTCGATCACCTGCGGCGGTACGGCATTCGCCAGCAGGCGGCGCTGCTCGTCCTCCGACGAGGCAAGCTGCGCGCGCACGGCGTTAGGGGATTCGTCATACGTGCCGAGCAAATCGGCGATCTGAAGGTCGCGCGCCGCGCCGTGCGGGTCGCTGCTGACGCGCGCCCGTGCCCGCGAGACGTAATAATCGCCTGTATATCCGTCGGTCGAGAGGCGGATCGCGTTGCTGAAGGCGCTCTCGGCTTGAGCCGGATCGTGCTCGACCGTCAGCGCGTACTGCCCAACTACCCACCAATCCGCTGCCCTTGTCGGATGCTGCGGGACAAGACTCGCCAAATCGCCAAGATGCAGTTCAGCGGCAACCCGGTAGCGGAAATCCGGGGCGATTTGCTGGATATAGGTCGTCACGGCCTGCTTGCGCAGATCGGTCTGCGTCCAGAACGACGACAGCGGCAGCGCGCCGGGATCGTAGCCCAGCGTATGTAGATAGCGCAGATAGGTCGCGGTAATCGTGTCCGATGGCGCGGCATTCGTTTGTTCCGCCAGCCGCGCCCACATCAGCAGCGCGCCGTTGCGGTTGTCGATGTTGATCGCCTTCTGAAGCGCGTCGAGCGCCTGCGTCGTGTTTCCCTGCCGTTGCAGCAGCGCCGCCAAATTGATCCAGCCCGTATCCCACGTCGGCTCCAGCGTCAGCGCCTGCTGATACTGGCTGATCGCCTGCGCCGTGTCGCCCGTCAGCGCCGTCGAATAGGCCACTTCGAGCGTGTACAGGTGCAGCGACGGATCGAGCGCGACCGCCTGCTCTGCCTGCGCGGGATCGCCTTTCACGCCGTTGATAAAGGCCGCCTGTGCCTGATCCGAGCGCAGCAGACCCACGCCAAAACCCAAAACGATGACGAGGCTGGCCGCGCCCGCCAGAAGGCTCCCTTTAAGCGGCGGATCAAGTTTGGAACGGGTCGATGTGACGCAGTAAGCGATCAATCCGAGCGCGAGCAGCACGAGCGGCATCCCCGTAAAGGTATCGAAGAAGCTCTGCACGCCAAAGCCGATCAGCGCGGCGAACGCGCCTTCGAGATGAATCGCCCGGCTCGGCGTGTCGGCGGATCGCCACTGTTTCCACCAGATGCGCAGCAAGATCACGCCGAGAGCAAGGGCAATCAGCGCGCCGATGATGCCATTTTCGGCCAGCGAATTGAGATAGAAGTTGTGCGCCGTGCCGAGACGGTTATCGACGTAGGTTGGGTCGCGGATCAGGCGATAGGCGCGTCCGAACAGACCCGGCCCAACGCCCAGAAACGGATACTCGCGCGTGATCCCCAGCGCGCCGCGCCAGAGATCGAAGCGCAGCACGTCCCCGGAGGAATGTCCGGGATCGGCGCTGACGCGGATCAGCACCAGGGTGCCAGCCGCCGCGATCACGACGACGACGATCAGCAGCGGGATGGCATAACGGCGCGCAAGCTGGCGCACCCGCTCACTGCGCAGACCTTCGAGGACGAGCAACGCGGCAGCGCCCGCGCCGAACGAGACCAATCCGCCGCGTGAACCGGTCAGGAGCATGATGATGACCAGCAGCAGCGCCAACACCCAGAGCGCATTGCGACCGGCGCGGCGGCGCGCCGCCCAGCCCCACGCGGCTGCAAGGATGATAATCGGCGTGACGTAAGCGGCCAGCCAGGTACTCACGCCGATGGGCACGTACAGGCGCGGCGCGACCAGCGGAAAGCGCAAATCCGGGCCGAGCACGCTGACCCAGCCAATCGTCGGCGTGCCGAAGCCCCAGCCGAATAAATACGAGCCAAGCTGCACCCCCGCCAGAATCACCACCAGCGCGCCGAGCAAGAACTGCGTCTCGGTCAGCAGCCCTTCCTGCCCGCTTTGCAGCAGATCGACCATCACGAAGAAAAAGAGCAGGTTGGTGATCGGAAACCAGAGATTTTCCAGCGCCATACGTGGATCGAGGCTGAAGATGGCGGAGATGAACCAGGCAATCACGCCGAGATAGAGCAGGCGGTTCAGCGGCGTCAGCGGCAGGCCGCGCCGCTTGATCAGGCGCAGAATCAGCCAAATCGCCAGCACAACGGTCGTGAAAATGTGCTGGAAAACGCGCACCGCGAAGATTTCGTAATAGTAGGTGCCGCCGAACAGGACAAAATAGGCAGCAATGAAAATAAACAGGTAGCGTTTGAGCCGCGTGGCGATTATAGGCACCTATTCTGTCCGCGTTGTCCCGGATGGGTTCAGAGCGGGACATTCAAGTGAATTCGAAGCGCGTAATCCATTATCCTTTGAAATTCAGCACGATTACCGTGAGATATAATTGCGAGCATCCGCAGGTTTGCCTTGAGAGGCCGTCGAGATGGCTGCTTTTATCCCCTGGGAACTTTATCGCCAAATTCTGGAAACCATGCCGATCCCCTGTGTAGACATTGCGATTGTCGCCAACGGCGCGGTGCTGCTCGTGCGCCGCGAGGACGCGCCCGCCAAAGGGCAGTGGTGGCTGCCGGGTGGCCGCGTCCTCAAGGGGGAGATGATGAAGGACGCGGCCATGCGCAAGGCGCGGCAGGAGGTCGGCATCGAGTGTCACGTTGGGCCAATCATTCACACCGCCGAGACCATCTTCCCGGATGGCCCGGACGGTATCCCGGTTCACAGCATCAATAGCTGCTTTTTCATGTATCCGACCCGCCCCGATTTTCAAATCAAGCTCGATACCCATCAAAGCGATTACCAGTGGATCGACGGCATCCCCGATGGTCTGCACGAATATGTCGAGCGCTGCTTGCTGGGCGCTGGTCTGAGCAAACGCAGCTCTTGAAAAGAAATTTTGTTCTGATAAAGACTTCTGAATTTGGTAGAAAAACCCTATCATTTTGACCTGGTTTGCGGTATACTTTTACGAACATCGGTACGGTGATTTGAGCGAAAAATGTGCCGATCTTTCGTCGGTTGATAGATGGGAAAAGGCGACCATGCAAATCGTTCCTCTAACACAAACGGAAACCACTGTCACCGTTGACGACCGCATTGCCGAACTGGTGGAAACTGTCCGCGCGCACCGTGAGCGCATCGCTACGTTAGAGGCTAAAAACGACGCGGCCAAAGCAGAACTGCGCCGCCTGCTCGAACTGCGCGGCGAGAACTGGTCGGACGACGAGGGATACGCGCGGCTCGTGCCGGAAAGCACGCGCATCGCCTACGAGACCAAAGGTCTTGACGAACTGATCATCAAGGAGCCGCTCCATTACGGCTGGCTCAAGGACTATCGCAAGGAAAGCACGATCCGCGCCAACATTCAGGTGAAGTAACCTCCATGTTCGCCGCGACGTTCTTTCGTAGGGGC
>DASZXN010000569.1:0-14347 GCA_035545875.1 Phototrophicaceae bacterium | reverse complement strand
CTCTTCGAGCCAGTCCTCCCGATCCTCGTCGTCCTCTTCGAAATCCTCTTCGTCTTCCTCACGCTCGTCTTCGCGTTCGTCGTACTCGTCGGGACGGGGCATGATTTTACTCCTTGTGATGTAATGATGACTGAAATATAGCATAAAATGATTGGCGAGGGATGAGACAGACAGCCTAGTATTTTCGATCTTTGCCCCGGCGCACCTGATCGCGTTCGGCTTTCTGACGGCGGCGCAGACTCTCGCGCTCACGTTCAAGCGCGATCTCGCTGGCTTTCTGTGCATCTTTGGGCGCGAGCAAAGCGGCGACTAGCCCGAAGATGATCAACACGACCAGAATCACGATCACGGTGAACAGCGGGCGCGAGATCGCCAGCGGCAGCGAGGTCGCCGGGAAATTGGCGATGTGGTCGGCGAGCCATTGCAGCGCTTGTGGCGCGATCAGCCAGCCGATCACGCCGACGATCACGGCGATGATCAGGCCAAGCGCGGCGGTATACGAAGGGCGTTTCGGTTTCGGTTCGTCGTCCATCGCGGCTGATCCTCGCACGAGCGGTTGATCTCATGATAAGCGCGTTTGCCGCGTGGATTACGGAAGATGCGGAACCACCGGCACCATCTCAAACTCGAACACGTCGCCGAAATGGGCGATCAAGCGCTGCATGACTTCGGCTTCATCGACCGGAGCGCCGAGCAGCGCTGCCAGACTGGTCACCCCTTTATCGCGGATGCCGCAGGGGATGATGCCGCTGAAGTAGCTCAAATCGGTATTGAGGTTGAGCGCGAAGCCGTGCTTGGTCACGGCGCGCACGTTGACGCGCACGCCAATCGCCGCGATTTTTTCTTCGCCGCGCGGTGTATCGACCCACACGCCCGTCAGTCCTTTGATCGGCTTGCCTTCAATGCCGTAGTCGGCGAGTGTGGCGATAATCACCTGTTCCAGATGGCGCACGTAGCCAATCACGTCGGTGCGCAGCGAGTCGCGCTGAAGCTGGATGATCGGGTAGCCGACCAACTGTCCCGGCCCGTGATAGGTGATGTCGCCACCGCGATCCACGTGAAAGACTTCGATGCCGAGCCGTGCGCGTTCGGCTTCGGACATGAGCAGATGCGCCTCGTCTGCGGCAGAGCCGAGCGTGTAGCTGTGCGGGTGTTCGACCAGCAAGAGATAATTTTTGTCGTGGTGATCGGCAAGCTGATTTTGCAGCGCCCACGCTTCAGCGTAGGGGACGCGACCAAGCTGCCAGACTTCACAGGATCGGCGCATTGTCGTGTGGGTTGGGGACAACCTGATGTTTTGCCAGAAACGCGGTCATTGTCTGCCACGCGACCGAGGCGGGTGTCGTTCCATTTGGGATCAAATCGGCGCTGAAGAAATCGCGCGCGACATTCGGGAGCAGATCGACTTCGTGGCCGCGCGGCGATTGGGCAAGCTCGCGCTTCAACTGATCGATTACGGCGGCGCTGATAAATGGATCGCGGTCGCCATAAAGCGCCAGGATGGGCGCTTTGGCGTCCTTGAATTTGCCGAGGTAGCGCTGCGGGAAGCCGTACAGCGAGATCGCCGCGTCCAGATCGCTGCGGACGAGCGCTGCCTCGAACGCCAGACTGCCGCCCATGCCTAAGCCGACTGCTGCCGTGCGTCCGTTGGTGCGCAGATGATGTTCGATCACGCGCAGCGCCGTATCAACGTAGCTGTAACTGCGGCTGCCCTTGCTCTGAACGAGGTTGTAGGCTTCGGCGGGATTATGCGTGACCACGCCATCGAACAGATCGGGCACGATCACATAGTAACCCATCTGCGCGAACAGGTGCGCCATCTGCCGCTCGACTGCCGTGATGCCCCACCAGTCATGCAGGATGGCAATCGCCGGGAACTTGCCGCCGAGATCGGGATGCGACCAGTAGGCCGGAAGCTGCGATCCGTCGTCGGCGACAATCGAGATGCGCCCGTTGACAATCGAATATTCGACGTGCTGCGGCATTGCTGTGCGTCTCTACACTCTTTCGCTCATTATAACGCAGTACCCGGTCAAGCCGAACAGGAGGGATGAAGGCGACGTTGTTTCACAGCAGAAGGATTTAAGCGCATTACGCGCATAGATATGGAGGCTGCGCGATGGCAAAACTGATCTACTTTACGCCTACGTCGCTGGATGGCTTGATCGCGGGTGAAACCGACCATCTGGATTGGTCGGTGCCGGACGAGCAGGTGTCCATGCTCATCAACGATGTGCATCGCCCCATCGGAACCTATCTCTATGGACGCAAGGAATATGAGACGATGATGGTTTGGGAAACGCCCGATGTCATTCCGGGTCTGACGCCGGCAATGACAGACTTCGGGCGAATCTGGCAAGCAGCCGATAAAGTCGTCTATTCCAAATCGCTGGAGACCGTTTCGACAGCGAAAACACGCCTCCAGCGAGAATTCGAACCGGAGGCGGTGCGCGACCTGAAGGCACAACTGCCTTACGATCTTTCGGTGGCTGGCCCGAACCTCGCCGCACAGATGATCCGAGCCGGGCTGGTGGACGAGTATCATCTGCTCGTTGTGCCGATGATGCTGGGCGGCGGCAAGCCGGTTCTGCCCTCCAGTGTACGGGTAAAACTCGATCTGCTGGACGAGCGCCGCGTTGGGAAGGGCTGGGTCTACTTGCGCTATCGCGCGCAGGCTTGATCCGAACCCGCCGAATTTCGCTTGTCTCTCCTGTAGGCGTTAGGTCGAGGGCAGCGTGATCGCGCAGGTTTCCTGCGTATAGCCGTCGTCCTCGGCGTCGGTGCCGAGCGCGCCCTTCACGTCATCCTCGACGCTCATGACGAGGGTGCGATAGCCCTCGCGGTGCGCCCAATCGCGCACCGCCGAAACCAACTGCGCCGTCAGTGGTTTGGGCGACCAGAGCGACACGTCCGCGCGGCGCGGATCGTACAGGTTCTCGCGGCAGAACATGAGCGCATCCTGTCCGGCAGCGGCAAAATGGCGGCGCGCGGTCTTGCGCTGGCGAATCTCCGGCAGCGTGTCGAACTGCTGCGGCCAGAGCGTTTCCCACTGCTGGCGCGAACACGAGAGCCGACCGACGGGCATAACCCAACCACTGATCTGCGCGGCGCTGGTATCGCTGTGCTCGACGGCGCGATAAAAAATCTGCCCCTGACGCGCAGGCAGGTTGAAGCGGCGCAGGGTGCTCAAGGGCTTGAGAGTGAAGCGCTCGTCGTAAGGGCTGCTGCCGCCGACGCGCGTAATCGTCACGTGCTGGCACTTGAGCGTTTTCGCCCGCGCGGTTAGCCCTTCGATCAGGCTGCGCTCAGTTTCCTCGTCGTTCGCCAGCAGATCAGCGACGTGGAGCAGCTTGCCAAACGGCTCGGCCTCAACGCTGTGATAGGCTTCGACGTAGCCGACGATCCGGCCTTTGTCATCCTGCGCGACCAGTGGAATGCCTGCGCCCAGCAGCAGATGGTTGAGCGCAATCGCGCCGGTTTCGACGCTCATCCAGGCGCCGCCATGCGTCCAGCGCTCGTAGATCGTCAGCGCTTCATAGGGTACATCCTCGACCTTGCCCTGCGGATTGATGCGCTGCCAGTTCGGAATCCGCGCGCAAAATAAGGCGCTGATCGCTTTCGTATCATCTAAACTTGCCTGCCGGATTTCGACGCTCATGTTGTGACTTCCGTGTTTATCCCCACTGTCTTGATCATAGACGTAAGGCGCGGAAGTCGCAACGCACCAGTCGCCCGGTTTACGAGCGTTTATTCCTGATTTGCGTCACGTAATCCGGCGATTCAATGCCGTGCTGACCGAGCAGCATGTTCAACTGCGAAGCGTGTCCATGCACGTGGCGCAGGTTGTAGATCAGCAGTTCGAGGAAGCTGCATTCGCCCCAGCCAAAAACGCAGTGGCGCTGAATCGTTTCGTCGGTCAGCGCTTCAATCGTCGTCTGACATTTCTGGCGACAGTCCGCGAGGTAAGCCAGAAGCTCGGCTTTAGTATAGACGCGCTCCGGGATCGGGCCGCCGTCCCACTGATCGATGAGCAGAAATTGCGCGGGCGGTAGAAAGCCTTCCTCAGTTCCGGTGAGATAGAGGTCGAGCCAGAAAAGCGTGTGATAGCTGACGTACCAGAACTGCGCGAGTTCGGGCGCGTAATTGTGCGTCTGCCAGAGCGACGCCGTCCAGAGCGAGTCGGGGCAGGCGTGAATGGTCGCATCGAGGAAGTCAATTGACGCGCCGAACTGCTGCCAGATGCTCTCTTTCAGATTGCGATCCATATACAAATCCTTTTTGACGCGGAATTTTGATCCTATTTTAACGCCAGTTATGGATAACGATTTTGAGCGAAGCATTTGATCGTAGGGGCACGACATGTCGTGCCCCTACCAGGGAAAAACCGGTTCCCGCTGCGGCGTATCCATAATTCACGTTATTTTACTCAATTCATCAGACAGATGTTCCATCATTTGTACCGGGGCAAACGCATCAAAATGAGATGGAAAGTCGCAAAGGGTCACAAGGAATCGTAGGGACGGCATTGATGCCGTCCGCTATGCCGGACGCGATTTATCGTGTCCCGACAAAATCCGTATCGCCTTTCATGACCCGAACATAAATTTGATGCGTTCGCTCTGTCATTTGTATGCGAGAGGGTTGCGCGGTGAATCGGGGTGCGTTAGCCTTAAAAGATAAGCTCTCATCCCTGACCCTTCTCCCTCAGAGAGAGGGAGGCGACCTTCGGTCGCATAGGGTGAGGGCGATTGCCCATCGAGGAAACAATGCCCAAGAAAAAGAAGCACGACGAACAACCCGCGCCGCTCCCGAAAAAATCACGCACCGCCAGCCAACTGGTTTCGGAAGCTGCGCCCAAGCCCGTCCGCAGCCTGAAGGGGATCAGCGGCGCATTGCTGGCAATTGACGTTGGCAACACCAACGTGCATTTCGGCCTCTGGCACAGCGGCGACTGGGTAATCTCGTGGCGGGCGCGCACCGTTCCCGACAAGATGCCGGACGAATATGCGGTGCTGCTCAGTAATTTTCTGCAAAGCTCCGAACTGACCTATGCGGCGATCTCCGGCGTGGCGATTGGCTCCGTCGTGCCGCGCCTGACGACGACCTTTGTCGAACTGGTCGAGCGCTACATCCACGTTGAGCCGCTGATCGTGACGCATCGCACCAAAACAGGCGTGCGCGTCGAGATCGATCAGCCGGAACAGGCGGGCGCGGATCGCATCATCAACTCGGCGGCGGTAGTGGCATTGTACGGCGCTCCCGCGATTGTGATCGACTTCGGCACGGCGACGACCTTCGATATTGTCTCGGCGGACGGCGCGTATCGCGGCGGGGCGATTGCGCCGGGGATCAACGTCTCGCAGGATGCGCTGGTCAATGCGACGGCGCAGTTGCATAAGGTCAATTTGCAGCCGCCGCCCTGCGTGATCGGCACGAACACCATTCACGCGATGCAGTCGGGCATTTTTCTCGGCTATGTCGCCATGATCGAGGGGATGGTCGCGCGCTTCAAGGAAGCGATGCACGACGAGCACGTCAAGGTGATTGCGACGGGCGGCCTCGCGGTGCTGTTCGACCAGAACACCGACGTGATCGACCTGATCGCGCCGGAACTCACGCTCGAAGGGTTGAGAGTGATTTACGAGATGAATCAGGCGTAGAGTTCTCCGTAGGGGCGAGGTATGCCTCGCCCCTACAAAAACATTTCCGATCTAAGATTGAACGGCTATTCTTCGATGATGCTGAAGCCGAGATCGCGGTAAATCGCCAGCGCGGTCGGCAGCCTGTCGGTCTGCACGAGGACGTAATCGCGGTCGTGGGTCGAGATCACGAACAGGCTGATGCCCGCATCGGCGAGCGGCTTCGAGAGGCTGGCAACAATCCCCACTTCATCAAACACCAGATTGCCATTGGCGCGCAGACAGCGCCAGTCCGGGCTGTAGTCGAAGTCGAGCGGGATGATGCGCTGCGGGCAGATGATCGAATATTCGTCTTCGGTTTGCGCGATGAAAAAGACGCTTGCCTGACCCAGCCATGCCGGAAACGGCTGCGGCGGGGTCAGCTTGAGGACACCAAAGGGTTCGGAGAGCAGTTTAAGCTGCATCGACGGCATGATCGGATCACTGGCGCTGCTGCCACAACTGGCGCGTGATCTGCGCGTGACCGAGATGCAGGGCGGTGTGCTGAAGGGCATGGAGCAGCGCCCATCCCGCCGTCACGCCGACGACTTCAGTATTTGGATGACGGAAGGGCTTCACGGCTGCCAAATCCGCGAAGCTGATGCGCTCCAATCCCTTGCTGACGTAGGTGTCGAGCGCGGCGAAACGAGCTTTCATCTCGTCGGTACTCAGTCCGCGCGCCTTGAATTCGTCGGCGCGGACGCGGTTGGACGGCTCATCGAATACGACATCGCCGATCCAGAAGCGCGCCGCTGCCGTCGTGTGGACGACCAGCACGCAGAACGAGTTCATGTCCGCGCCGGGAACCCAGTCCAGGGAATCGGCGGGGAGATCGCTCAAGGTGGCAATGAACTCGCGGCTGAGATAGTTCATGCGTTCGAGATAGTCGGCAAAGAACGGTTCCACGCCATAACTCCGTTGCTGGAAAACTGAGATGCCGTGAATCTTACTCCCCAGTGAAGTAGAGCGCCAGCGTCATGACCCTGAAATGCAGGGTCATCGCATCAAAATGCGATTGAAAGTCACACAGGGTCATCAGGAATGGTAGGGACGCGATGGATCGCGTCCGTTGCAGCGGACGGCATGAATGCCGTCCCTACGAAACCCCGTTCACCTTTTATGACCCAAACAGAAATTTGATCCGATGACCCCGCCCTGAAATGAGGCAGCGAATCGCGCGACTGGTCAAGGGCTAATCGCTACTTCTGCGGCAATCACGACAGGAAGCCCAAACGGTAACGCGGCGACCCCAATCGCCGTGCGAGCATGGATGCCAACGTCTGATCCATAGAGGTCAATCACGAGGTCGGAAAAACCATTCATCACCTGCGTGGTTTGCACGAACCCCGGAGC
Source organism: Phototrophicaceae bacterium (assembly GCA_035545875.1). Lineage (GTDB taxonomy): Bacteria > Chloroflexota > Anaerolineae > Aggregatilineales > Phototrophicaceae > Flexifilum. Next base: position 7,316 of record DASZXN010000569.1, on the reverse strand, counting down.
CACGTTGATCATGCCGGAGACGTTGAGCCACGCCTCCACCCGGTCGAGATCGCCTAAGCTGCGCTTGAGGCTGCTGAGGATCGAAAGCGTCGCGGAGCGCGCGGCCTGATATGCTTGCTCTGGCGACAGTTCAGCGCCCACTTTACCGAACGGCCCCATCGATCCATCCGGTTGCTGCGGGCCATGCCCGGAGACGTAGACGTGCTGACCGTAGACACGTGCCCACGCGAAGGTAATTCGTGATCCCGGCGGTACTTTGAGCGGCTCTGGCAAGACCAGACCCATTTCGGTGAGTTTCGTTTCGATTTTCACGGGTCGCTCTTTCGCTGCGAAGCTGAGAAGGCGTGAATCTTACTCATCCGTGAAGTAGAGCGCCAGCGCCAGCGCGCCCGAAACGACGTAGCCAATGACCGCGATCAGCACGTCGCCGTGCGTATAAAAGAGCGTCGAGGTGATCACGGTTGTGCCGAACAACACGGCGCGGGTCGTGCGCTTCTCCTGCGACTCGATCCGGTTGAGCTGCTTCTGAAAGGCGGGCGACGGGTCGCTCTTGATGATCAGTTCGCCACGCTCGGCGCGCCCCAGCACATCTTTGGCGTCCGCTGCCGGGCGACCGAGCAAATTCTGACCAATCGTGAGCAGAGTTTGCGCGCCACCCCCGCCGAAGATACTTTGCAATACCGATGAGCCAAAAATCCCGGCGAGCGGGTTGCTACCATTCTCGCTGAGGTTCTGTGAGACCATCTTCTGCGTGTAGGGCAGTAGTTCGCTCCAGGGATTGAAGTTGGCGTCGAGGCTGGTGGCGAGGCCGCTCAGGATGCCCATCGTGCGACCGAGGTAGATGAAATCCTGCGGGACTTGAAACGGCATCGAAAAGAGCAGATCGCTGAACTCTTTGCCGAGGTTCGCCATGCTGTCGTAGCTGACGTTGCTCATCTGCGACATCGACAAGCCCCAGACCTGATCAAAGACGGCGCGAGTCGCTTCTTCGATGCGCTCGGTGTCCGCGCCGGGGAGCAGGATGCCGAGTTCGCTGTAGCTCTTGACCAGCTTGGTCGCGTCGCGGGTGACAACTGCCGCCATCGTGCTGATCAGGCCGTTGACGATTTGCGGCGTGAGCGTGCCGACCATGCCGAAGTCGATGAAGATCAGGTAGAAGGGATTACCCTCCTGCGTCGTCTGCGCTTTGTAGGCATCGGTGTCGGGCGGCAGCGGGTAGATGAACAGGTTGCCGGGATGCGGATCGGCATGGAAGAAGCGCTCCTCGAAAACCTGGCGCAGATAGGTGTTCATCAGCCGCTCGGCGACGGCAAAGCGGCTGATCCCGGCGGCTTCGAGGGCGGCGTAGTCGTCGAGCTTGATAGTCGTTACGTCCTCGATGGTCAGGACGCGATCCGTCGAATCTTCGTGGTAGATCGTCGGGATGTAGACACCGAGATCGCGCTTGAACATCTCGGCAAAGCGTTCGGCGTTGCGGGCTTCGTGCTTGTAGGAGAGTTCTTCGAGCAGGACGCGGCCAAATTCCTCGATCAGCGCGACGGCGTCCATGCGGCGGCTGACGAATTTGAACTTCATCGCCAACCGCGAGACCGTGAACATCGCCGCCAGATCGGTATAGCAGATTTCGACGATACCCGGTCGCAGCACCTTGACGACCACGCGGTCTCCATTTTTGAGCGTTGCGCGGTGAACCTGACCGAGCGAGGCCGCTGCAACGGGCTTGTCGTCAAACTGGCTGAAACGCGCGTTGATCGGCCCCAATTCCTGCTCGATGATGGCGCGGATTTGCTCGGTGGGCACGCCGGGAACTTCGTCGCGCAGGGTGGCAAGCTCGTTGGTGACTTCGGGCGGCAGCACGTCGCTGCGCGTCGAAATGAACTGGCCGAGCTTGATCATCAGGCCGCCCATGTCGATGGCGAAGTAGCGAAAGGAGCGCGCGTAGCGCTGCCAGCGCTTCAGGTTGCCCGCTTTGACGCGCTCCGGGAAATAGCGCTGGAGGATCACCTGCCAGAAGACCAGTTGCGCGAACAGCCAGCCGAAATGCAGCACGACGCGCACGTAACGAAACTGCATCCGCAGCGAACGCGGGCGGTTCTTGATGATCTCGCGCACCTTGCGCAGTTCGCCCGCGCGCTCGGCAGATGAGCCGACGGGCGGCTCACCTTTCGCGCCATCACTGCCATTCAGCGTCGGGACAAGCGCGTTACTTATGGCTGTCGCGGGCGAACTGGATATTGAGGGTCGATTTTTCGAACTTTGCATCCGCTATTTCCAAATCCCACAGGGTATACGGGAGGACAATATTGCGGCGATACGGCCCGACGCGCAGCGTGAGTTCATCGCGCGAACGATAGATGTCGAGGTCTTTCTTGTCGGCGAAGGGCAGCGGCACGGTCAGCATGTAGCCGTCGCCCTGCGCGACAATCTGGTGTGTTTTGCCGCTGAACAGCTTCTGCGCTGGCGAGGTGTCCTTGTAGAGAATGTCGCCAAGCTGCCGGAGTGAGTCGAGTCCGCCGACTTCCTGCCCGAACATCGGCGCGCGCAGCATCGGCAGTTCGCCGAAAGCTTCGCCGATGAAAGCGAGATTTTCCTTCTGCTTGATCTTGGCCTGCGCGAAGTAAGGATCGGTCACTTCGTCGGGAATGATGCGGTTGCAGATGATCGCGTCGGTAGCGTAGCCGTAGAGATTCAGGTAGGTGTAGGTGCGCTGCGTCTCCTTGATGACCATTTTCTCCGGGTTGACGACCAACCGGATGCTGCTGATCTCCGGGTCAGAGAGCAACACGCGCACCTTGTCGAGCGTGTCAAACAGGCCGCGCACCTCGTTCCAGGCGTCGTCCTGCGGCACATTCTCATTGCTGCGCCCCATCAGCGTGTTGATCGGGCGCAGAATCTTGGTCGCGCCTTTCGCCAGCGCCATGATCTTTTCGAACCACCAGCGCGTCACGTCGGGCAGACTGAGCAGGCGGAGCGTCTCGGCGGTCGGCGCGGCATCGACGACCAGCACGTCGAACTGCTTCGACTGGACGTACTGGTTGATCCAGAGCAGGTGCGCGCCTTCTTCGAGGCCGGGGAGAATGGTCACTTCTTCCGCGACAATATCCTCGACGCCGCGCTGCGAGAGGATCGACGTGAGGTAGCGCTGGATTTTGCCCCAGTATTTGTCCATCGAGTAGCGGGCATCGACTTCCTGCGCCCACAAGTTTGGCAGAAGCTGAATCGGCTCTGGCCCGACGGCTTTGTCGAGCGAATCGCCGAGGCTGTGGGCGGTATCGGTGCTGATGACAATCGTCTTCAGCCCCATTTCGGCACAACGCAGCGCCGTCGCCGCCGAGACGCTGGTCTTGCCGACGCCGCCCTTGCCCGTATGCACGATCACACGCATGTGTTTTTTGACCTCAATTCGAATAGCGTTGATTATACAACGCCAGATTTGTCGTTTGTGTTCTATGCTTATATACGATGATGTCGGGGGAATGTTGCGCGCGACGTGTTAGAGCTGCATCAGAACATAAAGGGACTGCGGGATGTCACAGAGTGGAAATGCTTATCGGAATCTATCGCCGGAGCGAAAACTGCAATTGTTTTCGTTCGAGGCCGAGCGTTTCCTCACCTCGATTATCGGCTACAGCAAGCTGCTGCTCGCGGAGTCCGAGCAGGACACCACGCTCTCGGCGGATTTCGTGCGCTCGCTCGACGCGATTCAGCGAACGGGCAGTAAATTCGCGCAGATTATCCGCGAGGTCAATTATCTTGATGGCGGCCTGAATGCCACCAGTTCGCCCCACGAGATTTTGCTGCTCCTGCTGAACCAATCCGGCAGCCTGATCCCGGTGATCACGGGCTACTGCGCCATGCTCGACATGGAAGCGCGCAAGCCCGATTTTCCGACGAGCCTGTCGCCGCGCTTTCTCGACAACTTCGACATGCTGCTGACCGCCGCGATCCGCCTCTCGAAAACCCGCGAAGAATTGTCCGTGAGCATGAAGTAAGCGCTTAGTCTGCGAAAAGTTTCTTAACCGAAAGCGTGAATCCCGGCAGAACGTCACCGCCATCAAGCGTAGCATCAATGCCGAGTGTTTTGAGTGGCTTTCCCGGCGCGTACACATCAACGATCTGCGACTGTGGGTACATCTCCCACAACAAAATCTCCGCGCGCTGATAAATCTCGCGCTTCTTGCGAATCTCGGTGGCTTTGTCGGTTGGCGAAATGACTTCGACTGCCCAGAGCGGCGGATCGGGATCGGGATAATCATCACTCATCGGCGTGTGCTTGAAAGCGAAATCCGGCGCGACAATATTTCCTTGAATATCATAGGTGCCATCTGCACCGCTGGCATCAAAGGGAAGTTGATGATCCTCACAGAATCGGTAAACGGACCCAGCAACGATCAGACCAAACCGAGAGTTTCGTGTCCGTGCTGGTGCCACTTCGACAATCTCCCCGTTGATGAGTTCAAATGAGCGGTCAATATTTTCCGTCCGCATAATGAACTGCTCAAACTCAGCGAGAGACACGCCCGTTTTATGGACAATCATAACTTGCTCTCTCGATAGGCTATTGTCTATTAATTGTAGCACAGAGCCTTTGTCTGATGGCGACTTCTGACGCTGCTGCTGCTGCGCCGCAGCCAGTCGCTTCAGCTTGTTAGCTCTGCGCGACGGGCTGCTTTTGTGGCGCGCTCTGCGGCTTGAGCGGTTCGCGCACCGTCAGCATTGAGCGCGCGACCTTGATCGCCACCGCAGGCGCGAACAGCGTGGTCGGCGGCTTGAGCAGGTGCATCACGTCGAAGAAGGCGCGACCCACCTGCGGATCGGTGCCGACCATCGAGAGCAGGTGATCCATGTAGAACTTGAGCATCCGCGTCGGCAGATCGACCGTTTCGCCTTCCTTGAGGTTGCGTGCGTCCTCGCTCGTCGCCAACTGCCAGGGCGCGGCGATCAGCTTGGATACCTGCTTCTGAAAGCGCATGGCGAAGCCGTCAGCGTAGCCTTTGCGCAGTTCCGCATCGAGCAGCAGCGCTTCCATCGCGCCGACGGTCATGCCCTGCCCAAAGACCGGGTTGAAGGCGCAGACAGCATCGCCGACCAGCACGAACGACTCCGGCATCCGCTGGAGCGCGCCGTAACGCCGCATCTGATTGGCGGTGCGCTGATAACGGTAAATTGGCGTGATCGGCGTGGCGTCCTTGATCGCGTCGTAGATGTCGGGCACGGGCAGTTGGCGCGCGAAGTCGAGAAATTCGCCTTCCTCAGCCGGAATCTCAGCATTTACGCCGACCATCAGCGCGATGAATTCGTCTTTCTCAATCGGATAGACGAGGCCGCTGTGCGAGACATTGCCGGTGCGATCCTGCACGAGAATCGATTTCCAGGGATTGTTCGAGTGATCGGTGCGCTGATACCAGCGGGTCGAGTAGCCAACGTGCGCGTCGATCACGGTTTCTTCCGGCGCGTCGTAGCCGAGCGCCTTGAGCCAGTCGGGAGCGTGCGACTCGCGTCCGCTGGCATCGACCACCAGATCAGCCTTAATCGTTTCCTCGCCGACGCTGGCACGCTCCGCGCCAACGCCTTCGACGCGCACGCCGATGACGTGGGTTTTTGCCTCGTCGGTGAGTAAGCCAGTGACCACGCGCCCCTCGACGAACTGAATACGCGGGTTTTGCAGCAGACGCTGGCGCATGTGCCATTCGAGCAGCAGGCGGCTGGTCGCCATCGTATCGTAGCCGAACGGAAAGGGGATGTTCCACTTGCCGTTGACGCCGTAGGAGTGCGTCTCCTGCGTCCAGTGGATCATCTCGACGCCGTCCGCCGCCATCTCCTGCGTGATGCCGGGGAACAATTGATCGAGAATCTGCTGGCCGCGCATCAACAGGACGTGCAACTGCTTGCCCTGCGGCACGCCGCGCCGCGCTTCCGGCGTGGCCGGGAAATGATCGCGGTCGACGACCGTGACCTGCTCGAAATGATCCGCGAGTACGCGCGCTGTCCAGAGTCCGGTAATGCTGCCGCCGATCACGACGGCGTGATTGCGCTCGGTCATAGCTAACCTGTTGGATATGTGATGGATTTCACTAATTATACAATGGCGAACGGATTTTGTGATCCTGCAAATGAGTTCGTCCGCGCCAGATGGTATGGATTTATGGACGCTCGTCCGCTTGTCGGTATAATCTGGCGATGTGAATATGTACGTTGTAATGAACAGGGGTGAGTAATGTCTGAAGTTACGGCTCAAGCGAGCGGCACATTCAAGCTGGGCGGCGATCTGACGATCAACCGTCTGGGATTCGGCGCGATGCGCATCACGGGGCAAGGGATTTGGGGCGAGCCTGCCGACCGCGCCGAATGTCTGCGTGTGCTGCGCCGCCTGCCCGGTTTAGAGGTCAATTTCATCGACACAGCGGACGCTTATGGCCCGTTCGTCAGCGAGGACTTGATCCACGAAGCGTTCCCGACTTACGGCGACGTGATCGTGGCGACTAAAGGCGGTCATACGCGGCATGGCCCGGATATTTGGGTTCCGGTCGGCAACCCGGCCTATTTGCGCCAGTGTGTGCTGATGAGCATCCGGCGGCTCGGCGTCGAGCGGATCGACCTGTGGCAGCTTCACCGCATCGATCAGACCATGCCGCACGAGCCGCAGTTCAAGGTGATCGCCGACATGCAGCGCGAGGGACTGATCCGGCACGTCGGCCTGAGCGAAGTCAGCGTGGATGAGATCAAAGAGGCACAGCAGTATTTCACCGTCGCCAGCGTGCAGAACCTGTACAACCTCGTCTATCGGCACAGCGAAGACGTGCTCGATTTCTGCGAGCAGAACAATATCGGCTTCATCCCCTGGTTCCCGCTGGCCGGCGGCAGCCTCGCTCACGAGGGCAACGTGCTGGACGAAATCTCCAAGCGGCTCGGCGCGACCCACGCGCAGGTCGCGCTGGCGTGGGTCTTGCAGCGCAGCCCGGTCATGCTGCCGATCCCCGGCACGAGCAAGGTCAAGCATCTGGAAGAAAACGTCGCGGCGGCGGGGATTCGCCTGAGCGACGCGGATTTCAAGGCGCTCGATGAAGCGGGCATGGCCGAGTGGAAGAAGCAGTAATTGACCGCCTGGGATTAAGTCCTGGCTTCAAGAAAACAGCCGTCCCTTGAGTGGACGGCTGTTTTTATCGCCGAGAGTTTCAATTTTCAGTGGTTAATCCCCGATCAAATGTAGTGAAAGACGAGCTTACAGGCGCTCCAGCCGACGCCGCTGAATTTCAGGCACGATCAACAGCGTAATCAGCCCGTTCATCACGACGATGACCGTGCTGCCTTCGTGA
>DASZXN010000568.1:0-3885 GCA_035545875.1 Phototrophicaceae bacterium | reverse complement strand
CGAAGGCCGTGAAGTAGAACTCGGCCAGCAGCCGATAATAGGCGCGTGTTTCAACGCCGTTTTCGCGCAGCGTTTCGATGGCGCGCGCCGCGTTGTCGAGCGTGGTCGCGTTGCCTTCGTCGGCTTTCAGGTTGTAAAGCGAGATCAGTTCCAGCATCACGTCGTTGTAGCTGGTGTTGCGGCTGCTGACTTCTTCGAGCACCTTGATCGCGTTGTCGATCTGCTTGTCTTGCAGGTACGCCTTCGACGCGCCAATGTACGCCTGACCGATAGCAGGCTTGGACTGAATGATCGACTGGTACTCGGAGATCGCCTGCTTGTTGTTGCCGCTCCGCCGGTACAGGTCAGCCAGCAGCAGGCGCGCGCGATAATCCCCCGGCTTGAGCGCCATCATCCGGCGATAAGCGTCGGCGGCCTGCTCGAACTGGCCTTTGTTCTCCATGACCTGCGCCTGCGCCAGCATCAGTTCCCACTGTGCCTGCGGATCGGCGGCGGTTTGCGCCTGCTTGAGATCGGACTCGGCGCTTTGCAGATCGCCGTTGTGCGAATGGATCAGCGAGCGCAGCAGGTAAGCGGACGCGCCGCCGTTGTTGTTAATCGCCTGATTGGTCAGGAGCAGAGCGCGCTTGTAGTCGCGCTGCTGATAGGCTTCCTGAGCGGTCAGCAGGACGGTTGAAGCCGGATTGGTCGGCGCGATCTCCGGCAGGTCGATTTTGACCGTTCCGGTGACGACGCCCGTATCCGAGAAGGTCTGCATCGTCTGGAGCGTCACGCCTGTGAAGTTGGCTTTTTCGCGCTGCTTCTTGAAGGCCGTCATGTCGGGCGTTTGCCCTTTGACGTAGCCGATCACGCCGTCGATTTCGTTCATGATCTCATCGACGTTCTGCGGGCGGTTTTCACGTTCCTGCGCGGTCAGCCACTCGACGAAGTAACGCAGCGAGTCGTCGTACTGAATCCAGGGGAACTGATCCGCTGGCGTCAGCGTAAAGCGATACTGCTCGGTGTGGACTTCCGCCATGCCGATCAGTTCCGCCAGCGTGCGCCCAATCGTGAAATAGTCGTCGCGCCAGTCGGGGTGGCGTGCCTGCGGCGAGTGATAGCCGGGCGTGCCGCGCGCGGGATTTGGCGGGACGTTCGGGTCGTAGCGATAGGCCGTGCCGAAGTCGAGCAGCACTTCGATCTCGTCGCCATTGGCGAGGTGCATTCGCTTGACGTTGCTCGGCTTGAAGTCGCAGTAGATGATCGGCGGTGTCAGACCATGCAGGTATTTGAAGGCGGGCAGCAGCCCTTTGACCCGCTGAAGCGCCTGTTCGGCCGGCATCGGCAGCACCAGTTTGCGCGTGACCGGTTCCTCGATCTCGTCCGCCCAGCTTGGCCCGTCGATGAACTCCATCACGTAGCACAGTTCGTTGCCGAGCACGAAGAAGTCGATCACCGAGACGATGTTCGGATGGCGAATCTGAATCAGTGTTTGCGCTTCGTTCTGAAGCGCCTGCCGCAGACCGGGATCATCGGCCACAACCGTCTTGATGACGACGTATTTGCTCAGGTTGCGGTCGAAGGCTTTCCAGGCGCGCCCCATGCCGCCCTGACCGAGCAGCGCTTCGACGCCGTAGCGCTCGGCAATCACGATGCCGACCTTGATCGCGCTCGGCGGGCCTTTCAATTCGACTTCGGCGGGTGTTGCCGCCGCGCCGTTGTTCAGCTTCTTGCCGCAGTTCGGGCAGTGCCGCGCGCCCGGTCGCAGCTTGAAGCCGCAGTAAGGGCAGACCAGCTTGTCGGACTGTCCCGGCAGCGTGCCCGTTGCCATCGCCTGCGCCGCCGTCACGGGTTTGAGCGCGACGGTATTCAGTTCAAGCCCGCACTCGTCGCAAAAGCCCGTCGCGGTCGAGGTCATTTTGTGACAGTGTGGACATTCAATCATGTCGGGAGCTTTGGTAGTCACCGTGTCTCCTTTGGATTCCTTATGTTTACTTCTTTGTTGCTTTATAGCGGTTAGCGATTGGTCTGGTTCTTCGTAGGGGCGGGTTTCAAACCCGCCCCTACACAAACGCGCTCGTCGCTTCTTGTTTACGCTTCGTGGAACGTTAGTTCAATCTTGCCCAGCTTGATCAGGTCGCCGTCCTTGAGCGGTTCCTGCTGACCCTGCGCCAGCTTGATGTCGTTGACGAAGGTGTGGTTCGAGCTGCCCAGGTCTTCGACGTAATACTTGTCGTCCATCTTGACGATCTGCGCGTGGCGATGGCTGACGTACTTGCCGTCGGGATAGCCTTCCAGATCGATTTGCAGCGCCGGGTCTTCACGACCGATCACGGCGGCAGTGCCGAGCTTGAAGATCGATCCGGTGCTCGCCAGAACGAGGTGCGGGCCAGCATAGGGCACGGGTGTGGCGTCCGGCGCGGGAACCAACTGCTGATCGGGCACGACTGCCGCCATGTCCGAAGTCGCCGTTACTGGCGCAACCGGAGCAGACACGGGCGCGGCGCTCGGATCGTTCGCATCACGAACGGGCACCTGATAGGCGGTAGCCGGGTTTTCTTTCGGCAGCTCTAAGCCACACTCTTCGCAAAAGCGTGACCCCGCTTCGTTCCAATGACCACAATTGGGACACTGCATGATATTATTCCTCCCCAATGCCTGATCGTAATCAGAATCAGGTCTGTGATTCCCCCAAATTAGTGGGGAGACAATTTCTCATTCGGAATACATGATGAGACGGTCATAACAATGATTATAATTCATGGAATGACAGCATCCCACAAGAAGTATATGAGGAACAGGTGAAGAATGCGTATTTGGCTGTTATTGATCTTCTGCGCATTGATGCTGTGCTGTGCGCCAGCCTTTGCGCAGTCCTCCAGCGCAGCGGGCTTCTGGGCGTGCCCGACCAGTGTTGCTGGGCAGAGCCTCCACGTGTACAACTGGACGACTTATATCGCCGAGGACACCATCTCGAACTTTGAGCGTCTGTGCAGCGTCAGCGTAACTTACGATACCTACGCCAGCGACGACGACATGATCGCGGAACTGGAGAAGGGCAATCCCGGTTACGACGTGGTGGTGCCGACCGATGTGAATGTGGCGACGATGATTTCCGAGCATCTGCTTCAGCCGCTCGATATGAAGCTGATCCCGGATTTCAGCAACGTCGATCCGAAGTTTGCCAACCCCTCCTACGACCCCGGCAACGTTTACACCGTACCCTATCAATGGGGGACAATTGGCGTCGGCTACAATAAGACGAAAATCCCCAACGGGATCAAGAGTTGGAACGACGTGTTCAATTACAATGGCCCGGTCGCGTGGATCGATTACCCGCGCCAGATGTATGGCATCGTCCTGAATCTGCTCGGCGATGACCCGAATACGGCGAATACCGCCCTGATCGATCAGGCGAGTCAATTCCTGCTGGCGCACAAGGCGAACGTCTACGCGATTGCGCCGGACACGGGTCAGGATATGCTCGCCGCCAAACAAGCCGACATCGTGATCGAGTACAACGGCGACATTTTGCAGGTGATCAATGCCTGCCAGTGTAACGATTTCGCCTATACCATTCCCGAAGAAGGCTCGGTCGTCTGGACGGACAACATGGCGATTCCGGCAGGCGCGCCGAACCCGACGCTGGCGAACATCTTCATCGACTACGTGCTGAACGCGCAGGTCGGCGCGGACATCAGCAATTACACCGCTTATGCCACGCCCAATCAGGCATCGATCAACGACGGGCTGATCGAGACGCAGTACGCCGATAATCCGGCGATTTATCCGAGCGCTGACATTCAGGCCAAGCTGTTCCCGAACAAGGCCGATCCGAACCTCGACAAGCTCTATTCGGATGCCTGGGCGAAGGTCAAGGCAGCGGTGGGGAAGTAAGGGGAAATC
>DASZXN010000567.1:0-4161 GCA_035545875.1 Phototrophicaceae bacterium | reverse complement strand
CCGCTGACGGAAGATCACCGGGTGACGCTGCTCGCGGAACTGGAAGCGCAGGGCAAGGAACACGGCGATACTTTCCGCGCCAACGAAGCGCGCAAAAAGGAGATTGCCGCCGAAACCAGGCAGCGTCAGGAGGCGGTAGTCGAGATTCGCGTCAGACTCCAGCGCCGCGATGAACTCAAGCAGAAAGAGGGCAAGCTGCGCGCCGGCGTCGAGAAAGCGCGTGAGGCCGAGCTTCAGCTTGAGGAAACGCGCGCCAAGCGCGACGCGGCTCAGGCCGTGCTGGAAGGCGACTCGTTCGCCGCCGAGCCGCGCGCGCAAATCGCCGCGCTCGACGCGGAACGTGCGGCGCTCGGCTACGACAGCAGTCAGCATACGGCGGCGCGGCAGAGCTTGGCGACCTTCGCTACGTTTGAAGCGCGTCAGCAGGAGTTACGAGTCGCGCAGGAAGCGCTGCCCGGCGTGACGCTCGAACTGCAAGCGGCGCAGGCGCGGCGCGAACGGCTGATCATGGCGCAGGAGGAAGAACATGCCAGCCTCGACAAAATCGCCGTCGAAATCGCGCGGCTGGAGGTGCTGGTGCGCGAAGAACAGGAGCGCCGCGCCGAGGTCAACCGCCAGCGTATGAATGAGCGCGCCGCCTATCGCAAACTGAGTGAGGCGCAGCAGGCGCTCAAAGCGATTGAGGATGGGCGCATCCGCAAGGCTACGCTCGAAGAACGGCGCGACAAGGCGCGCGTCAATCTGGCGATTTACGAGGAACTCAAGCTGGCGTTTGGCAAGAATGGCATCCCCGCGATGATTATTGAGACGGCGATCCCGGAACTGGAAGCGGGCGCGAATCGCCTGCTCAACCGTATGACCGATGGTCGCATGAGCGTGATGCTCAACACCCAGCGCGAGAAAATCACGGGTGGCGTGGCCGAAACGCTCGACATCCAGATCGCCGACGAACTCGGCACGCGCGCCTACGAGATGTTCAGCGGCGGCGAAGCCTTCCGCATCAACTTCGCGCTGCGGGTGGCGCTCTCGCAATTGCTCGCTCGCCGTGCTGGAGCGCAGTTGCGCACGTTGTTCCTCGACGAAGGTTTCGGCACCCAGGACGAGGAAGGTCGCAATAAGCTGGTCGAGGCGATCACGGCGATTCAGGACGACTTTGATCTGATCCTCGTGATCACGCACATTGAGGATTTGCGCGACGCCTTCCCCGTTCACGTGCAGATCGAAAAGACGGGCGACGGCAGTCGTATCAGCGTGCGCTAGCGCGCGGGCGTGATAGAATGGTGACAGAAGCCGAAGCGAGGTGTCATGATGGCTGTGCCGAATGTGCGCGAACAAATTGAGCGCAAACTCGATCAACTGAGCGATGAGGAATTGGCGACCGTGCTGCGTTATATCGACGCGATGCAGACCACCACGCTCCCCGCCGACTATGACGAGGCAAACGATCCGGCGATTGGATTCTTGTCTGGTCCGACAGATTTGTCAACGCGGGTAAAACAAATTCTGCGCGACGAAATTACCGCTCGAAGCGGATGGACGCAGAAAAAAGACTAACTTATGCCCGCTGTTGCCGATACAAGCTATGTCTTGGCAGTTGCAATTGAAACAGACAAGAATCACGAGCCTAGCCTAGCTGTCTATCATGAGCAGGAGGTTATTTATCTGCCTCAAACCACATTAGCCGAGATTGCTTATTTTCTCACGCGATATTTTGATAACAAAGTTATGGCACACTTTCTCGTTCAGCTACCAGAAACAAAATATCGCGTGTTGGCGTTAGAACCGCAGGATTTTTTGCGTACCGCCGAAATTCTGAACCAGTATGCGGATTCGCGCGTCGATTTCGTAGATGCGACGGTTGCAGCCGTCGCCGAACGCTTAAAGATCACGCGCATTCTGACACTCGATCAGCGTGATTTTCGCATCATTCGACCGAAACACATTGATTATTTTGACCTCCTACCCGCCAACTGAAAAACCCTATGACTGAGCAACCAATTGCATCCACCTATCTCCCGCCTGTCGATCAACTGCTGACGCTTCCCATTCCCGACGAGGATGACGATGACTGGCAGGATTATTCCGCGCTCGGCTTGAGCGCGGAACACATCCCTACGCTGATCCGTATGGCGCTTGATCCGGCGCTCGGTGCTGCCAAACTGGATAGTTCTGAAGCCTGGGCGACGCGGCACGCTGTCCGTGCGCTGGGGCAACTGCACGCGCCAGCCGCGATTGCCGCACTCGGCGCGTATCTGCTCGACGGAGTGCGCGGCGAGGAAGCCTGCTTGGATGCGGCTGACGGCCTCAAAGAAATCGCTGAGGAACATCCCGAAGCGCGTGCCGACGTGATCGCGGCGATTGCCGCCGGGCTGGAACAGTATGCGGCGCAGAGTGAGGCGTATAACGCGCTGCTCGTCAGCGATTTGATGGACTTGCGTGCAGTCGAAGCGCTGCCGACCATCGAGAAAGCCTTCGCCGCCAACAAGGTCGATGTGATGGTGCAGGGTGACTTCGAAGACGTGCAGATCGACTTGGGCGTGATCGAGACGCACGTCCGCAAAGGCCCGCATCTCAAGCGCCGTGAAAGCCTGTTTGACGAGTTCGCGGACGTTATCCCAACCGAGCCGGTTGACCACGATACGATCAAAGCGGTCAAAGCCAAAACCAAAGCCAAACGCAAGCAGGCTGAGAAATCGCGTAAAATGAACCGTAAAAAACATAAATAAAAGCGAAAGCAGCCCTGACCATGCCCAACCGATCTCCGCAACGCAAACGCACCGCGCAACTGGCGCTTCTTCTGTTCGCGCTTGGCGTGGTCATGCTCCTGCTGGTCTTTTCGCTGACGACGATGGTCGCAGCGCAGGATGACGGCACGAACAGCACGGGAACGCCAGAGCCGACCTCCGAGTTCAGCCTGAATCTTGCGCCAACCTATCAGTTCGCCACGCCGACGCTCGATCCGAACCAGATTCCGAGCCTGACCGGAGTCGGCGGGCAGGCGGTCAACGCCAGTGTGATCATTCGCAGCGGGCCGGGGCTGCTCTATCCGCAAATTGGTTCTCTGAAACAGGGCGGCTGGATCAACATTGTCGGTTGGAGCGGCTGGACGCTGGGGCGGGAATGTTCGCCCCTGTTCTTCAACGATCTCGACATGTGGGTGCAGGTGCAAACGGGTGATGCGCGCGGCTGGATCGCGCGCTGTGTGCTTCAAATTCGCGGGCCGCTGACACAGCTTCCGATTGTGACCGCATCCGGCGAGCGGATTATGCAGCGGTAGGAGTGATCGATTGAAGCGATTGATAAGGGCAGGTCTTAGACCTGCCCCTACAAATACGGCAATCCGAGCCGCGATGCTGGCGCTTTTGCTCCTGCTGATTTCGGCGTGCGGCGCGACGGCAGTCGAAATTGTGCCGACCGCGCGTCCGACCGCTGCGCCGACTTTCACCGCCGTGCCCTCCAGAACGCCGGATCATGATGCCACACCGACAATCACGCCCTCGCCTGTGCCGCAGACGCCAACCGGCGGCCCATCGCCAACGTCGCTGTTTGGCCCCGCGCCGACTTCGCAGAATTCAGCAGCGGCGGTGACGCAGGATGTCGTCAGCCTGAACCCGAACGCGCCCAAGATCGAATTTTTCACCTCGGACTCAGCGGCGGTCGCGCCGGGAACGACGGTCACGCTCTACTGGTCAACACGCGGGGCGCGCGATGCCGTGATCTATCAACTGGTGCGCGGCGTGCGCAATCGCCTCTGGAACGTTGGGCCGGACGGCAGTCTGCCCGTGCAGACCAACAAGAATGATCGCGGTTCGGTTGATTTCGTCCTCAGCGTAGGCGAGGGCACGGCCTACGTCGAGCAAACGCTGTCAATTCCACTGGCCTGCCCGAATACGTGGTTCTTCCAGCCGCCGCCCGTCTCGTGCCCGACCGCCCCGCCGCAGAACACGCAGTTGGTCGAGGAGCCGTTCGAGCGCGGGCGCATGGTCTACGATACCGTCAGCAATCAGGTCTATGCGCTGTTCAACGATGGCTCGACTCCGGCGTGGCTGGTGCTGCCGAACAAATACGATCCGGCGACCGACCCGGACAGCGATCCGAATTTCTCGCCGCCGCCGGGAATGTATCAACCGCTGCGTGAACTCGGCTTCGTCTGGCGCGGCA
>DASZXN010000566.1:0-12926 GCA_035545875.1 Phototrophicaceae bacterium | reverse complement strand
CATCGGCGATAAATTGACGCGCGGGCTGGGCGCGGGTGGCAATCCAGAAATTGGGCGCAAGGCGGCAGAGGAAAGCTCGGACGAACTCTACGAAGTGCTGCGCGGTGCGGACATGATTTTCATCGCCAGCGGCATGGGCGGCGGCACGGGCACGGGCGCATCGCCGGTCGTCGCGCAGATCGCCAAAGAACTCGGCGCGCTGACGATTGGCGTCGTTACCCGCCCGTTCTCCTTTGAAGGCGCGAAGCGCCAGCAGTCCGCCGAAGCCGGAATTGAAGCCCTCAAAAGCCAGGTCGATACCCTGATCGTCATCCCCAATGATCGCCTGCTCCAGATTGCCAGTAAAAATGCCACGCTTCAGCAAGCCTTCTCGCTGGCTGACGACGTGCTGCGTCAAGGTATTCAGGGCATTTCCGAACTGATCACCGTGCCCGCGCTGATTAACCTCGACTTCGCCGACGTGCGCACAATCATGTCGGAGGGCGGGGCGGCGCTGATGGCGGTTGGTCGTGGCACGGGCGACGAACGCGCCCGCAAAGCGTCCGAGATGGCGATCAGCAGCGCGCTGCTCGACGTGACTATTGACGGCGCGCGCGGCATCCTGTTCAATATCACTGGCGGCCCCGACCTGAGCCTGTTCGAGGTCAACGAAGCCGCCGCTATCATCAAGGAAAGCGCGCACCCCGAAGTCAACCTGATCTTCGGCGCGCAGATCGACGAGAGCATGGGCGACGAGGTGCGCGTGACCGTCATTGCGACGGGTTTCGAACACAGCAGCCGTGTTCAGCGTAAGATGGAACAGGAGAAGCCGCAGTCGGTTTATCGTCAACCGCAGCAACCTATTCCACAGCAGCGTCAGACTCCGCCCCCGCAGCAGCAAGCGCCGCAGCGCCCGATGCAGCAGTACAGCGCGCCGTCTGCGCCGCAGCCGCAGCAACAGCAGCCAATCCAGCCGCCTCAGGAGCGCCCTGAGCCACCGCAGCCCAAGCCGCAGCAGGACAGCTTCAAGCCGCGCGAATACGACGAGGATAACATCGAAATCCCGACGTTCCTGCGCAAACGCCGCTAAATCGTCTCCAATGGGGTGCTGAACACTTGATTATGGAGTGTTCAGCACTTTTGATCTCCATACTTCACATAATAACGCTGTGTCAGAGAGAGTCTCGTGCATTACTTTACGAGTTTCAGAAGTAATGTGGGTTACTGGGTAAATGTGGGAAAGCTGTTACTTCCCAGAACCGTTTTCTAACCAAACTGATGCGGAGTTTTAGTGGACAAGAACAGATGAGCGTGATAAATTACTTTTAAATACTTGGTCTTTCTTTATTAGAGATGATACTCGGCGCGGTTGGGAAATGATCTGGACACTGGGCTGAAGTCTCTCCACTGCTTGCTCGATAATTGAGGATTTGAATACGCGATTGGCGTCGTTTTGCAGTCGCTGGGATTTGCTTTTGCTGCTGTGCGTTCTGTTTCAGTGAATATTACAACCGACGGTAACGAGGAGAATGAAACCGCAATGGTTGACCAAACCAAAGCTACCAAGAAGAAAAATCAGCTTCACGAACTTGGTTACAAGATTTTTCTGGATCGCTATGCCCAGAAGGATATGACGCGCAAGACGCTGGCAGTCGGCGATACCGTGATCGTGGTCGTGAACGCCTCGACCGGACAGCGCGAAATCGGCAAAGTCACGGCAATGCAGCTTCCGAAAGTCACGATTGAACTGCTCGACGGTGAGGTCGTCACGCGCGACATCGAAAATGTCGATAAGCCGATTGAAACCGATCCGGGTCAGATGATGGATCGTGTGGCCGCCGGGATCGCCGCAGTCGAGGTGACGCCGGAACTGCAACAGGAGTGGACGCAGCGTTTTCGCTGGTTACTGGATGATTTTAAATTTGTCCCAGCGGGACGTATTTTGACGGCGGCGGGCACGGATCAAGCCCTCACTTATTACAACTGCTATGTCGTCCCTTCCCCGCGTGATTCGCGCGGCGGGATTATTGAAACGCTGCACCAGATGACCGAAATCATGTCGCGCGGCGGCGGCGTGGGTATCAATATTTCGAGCCTGCGTCCGCGTCAGGCGTACGTGAAGGGTGTCAACGGGCGGTCGAGCGGCGCGGTGTCGTGGGGCGCGCTCTATAGCTTCGTGACCGGCTTGATCGAGCAGGGCGGGTCGCGGCGCGGCGCGCTGATGCTGATCATGAACGACTGGCATCCCGACGTGTTCGATTTCATCAACAGTAAGCGCGAAGCGGGCAAGATCACCAACGCGAATATCAGCGTGGGCGTGTCGGATAAGCTGATGGATGCGGTCAAGGCGGACGGCGACTGGGAACTGATGTTCCCGGACACGAGCGCTCCCGGCTATGATGATCTGTGGGACGGCGATCTCGATAAGTGGGCGGCTGAGGGCAACCCGGTCATTCACTACCGCACGGTCAAGGCGCGCGAAGTCTGGAACGCGATCATCGAGAGCGCGTGGGCGAGCGCCGAACCGGGCGTGTTCTTCAATGAACGCTACAACAAGATGTCGAACAGCAACTACTTCGCACCTATAATCTGCACCAACCCGTGCATTACGGGCGATACGCTGATCTACACGGCACAGGGTTTGCGCCGTGCCCGTGAAGTTTTTGACTCCGAAAATCCTGTCGAAGTTGTGCTTGATGGTCGTTTTGGTCATGAGCAGACGACTACGACCGCTTCGCGCGTCGTGCGGACAGGCGTTAAATCTGTTTACCATCTGAAAACAAAAGAAGGTTACTCGCTTCGTGCGACAGCCAATCACCAAATTATGACTGAGAATGGCTGGGTTGAACTCGGCAATCTCAATCCCGGCGACCCTATTCATATTCTGAATCGAAAAGGTGGTTTTGGCGCTGAAGGCTCGCTTGAGCTTGGACGTGTTCTCGGTTGGGTAATTGGTGACGGAACCGTCAAGAGCGATGAGGTTGTACTCTCATTCTTCGGGGAAGAAAAACGTGAACTTGCTCCGCTGTTTGCTGAACACGTAAACGCGCTGGTTGAGCCGCTGACGTTACGCGCGCGTTCCTACAACGTGGGTGTGACGAGTGTTGATACACGCGACGAGGCGCGCGTGAGTTCAGCGCGTTTACATTCTGTTGCGAAACAGTACGGTTTGACAGAGGTCAAACATCGTGTGCCCGAATCCGTCTTCAAAGGCAGCGAAGCCATGCAGCGCGGCTTTCTACAGGCGCTGTTTACTGCCGATGGTGGCTTTCAGGATGGCGCTGAAAAGGGCGGCAGTATTCGGCTTGCCGCAAATGCACTCGACTTGCTGGAAGGCGTTCAGCAGTTGTTGTTGAATTTCGGCATCGCTAGTCGAATCTGCAAGAATCGACGCTTGGCAGGGTATCGCCAGATGCCCGATGCAAATCGAGAGCCGAAAGCTTATTGGTGCGAGGCACAGCACGAACTCGTCATTAGCAAGCATAATATGGTTGCCTTCGCCGAAGAGCTTGGCTTCCTGATGAGTTACAAACAGGAAGCGCTGCTTGACTACACATCGCGTGGCACGCGAGGCACATACAGCGAACATTTTCTTGCGACCGTCGAATCAATTGAAGAAGACGGCGTCGAAGAAGTCTTCGACTTAAATGAACCGCTTACGCATTCCTTCGTTGCCAACGGCGTGATCGTCCATAATTGCGGCGAGCAAGGACTCCCGGCGTGGGGCGTTTGCAACCTCGGCGCGATCAATCTGGCGAAATTCTACGACGAAGCGCAGAACGATGTCGATTGGGATAACCTCGAAATCGCGGTGCGTTACGCGACGCGCTTCCTCGACAACATCATCGACAGCACACCGTACTTCTTCGACACCAACAAAGAACAGCAGTTAGGCGAGCGCCGTGTCGGGCTGAACAACATGGGCCTGGCGGAACTGATGATCCGGCTCGGTATTCGCTACGGCAGCCCGGAATCAGTCGAGTTCATCGACAAGCTGTACGCCTTCTTCGCGCGGGCGGCTTACGAAACCTCGATTGAGCTGGCGCAGGAGCGCGGCGCGTTCCCGCAATTCGACGGCGAGAAGTTCATCCAGAGCGGTTTCATGCAGTCGATGCCAGCGGATATTCGCGAGAGCGTGCGCAAGAACGGCATTCGCAACGTGACGCTGCTCACGCAAGCGCCAACGGGTTGCGTCGCGCCGGACACGCTGATTAGTACGGCTACTGGCTTGCAGTCGATTGTCAGCATGGGCGATTCGACGGGCGAGCAATGGCAGATCACGATGCACGAAGTCTATACCGATCAAGGGCTGCGTAAGACTTCACACTTCTACGTCAATGGTCATCGTGCTGTCAAGACGATCACGACCAAGCGTGGCTTCAGCTTGACGGCGACGCCAAATCACCGTGTTCGCGTGATTGACTCAGCGGGCGATTATGTGTGGCGGCGGATGGACGAGATTCAACTTGGCGATCAAGTTGTTTTGAAGAAGGGAACTTTGGGCGTAGGTGAACGAGTCGCCCTGACGCCGGTGGAACAGGGTAGTCGTGCCCTCAGTGAACTGCCATCTGAACTGACGCCAGAATTTGCGGAACTGCTCGGCCTCTACATGGGTGACGGATACACAAAAGCGCGCGGCGGACTGCATATTGTCGTGTGCAAACAGGATGCCGATTTGCTGGATCATGTTCAGGGACTTATGCGTCGGGTTTGGGGGGAACAGCGGACGGTTTCAGTTGAGGAACGGCAGGGATGCTGGGTCGCTAACCTGACAGGCTATTACATCTCCCGCTTCTTTGAAGCCAATGGCTTCGCCAAACCGAGCGGCAATCACGGTGAAGGCGCGGCAGGAGCGTTTATTCCCGCAAAAGTGTTACAGGCAGGCAGGCCCGTCGTCGCTGCCTTTCTGCGTGGTTTGTTCGAAGCCGATGGCTCGGTACATCGCGGTACGATCACTCTGATCTCGACTTCGAAACTCCTGATCCATCAGGTACAAATCGCGCTGCTCGGCTTAGGGATTGTCGCTACGGTTCGGCAGATGCCTGAGCAATCTACGTCGATTGGATTGCGCGTCAAATATGAACTACGCGTTCTGAATCGGCGTGAAGGCGAGAAATTCGTTCGCGAAGTCGGCTTTATCAGCGAACGGAAACGCAGCCGTGCTGCTGACCTGGGCAAGATCGTAGACCGAGGGGACAGCATTGCTGTTCCTGCACTTTGCACAGAGTTTTATACCGAGTCGCAGGGGTTGAAGAACGAGGTTCGCCAGCAAATTATTGGTCTGGTGAGTAACGGAGCCTTGACGCAGCAGTTCGTCCGGGAAATGACTGCTGCTCATCCTCGCTTGAATAACAGTCGTCTCGGACAATTGGTCTCGATGGACATTTATCTTGATGAAGTTGAGTCCATCAGCGATGGTGAGTGTGACACGTTCGATCTTTCTGTGCCAGATAATCACACCTATATCGCCAATGGATTTGTGTCGCATAACACCACTGGCACGATGGTCAACACCTCGACGGGGATCGAGCCGTTCTTCTCGTGGATTTACTACCGCAAGAGCCGTCTCGGTTTGCACGAGGAGCGCGTGCCGATTGTGCAGGAGTGGTATGACGCGCATCCCGGCGCGGACAAGCTGCCGAATTACTTCGTCACGGCGATGGATTTGACGCCAGAGGAGCACGTGCGCGTACAGGCGGCGATCCAGCGCTGGGTCGATGCCAGCATCAGCAAAACCTCGAACCTGCCCAATCACTACACCGTCGAGCAGACGCGCGAACTGTACGAGTTGATGTACGAACTCGGCTGCAAGGGCGGCACGATCTATCGCGACGGCAGCCGCGACGAGCAGGTGCTGATGCTCAAGGGCGACGAGCGCGCGGAAGCTGAACTCAAGCAAGCGCCGGAAGAAAAGCAGGTCGAGCAGGTGGCGACCCCGCATCACGTCTATCCGCGCCCGGCGGAACTGCACGGCGTCACGGTCAAATCGAATACGCCGTTCGGAACGGCCTACATCACCATGAACAGCGACGAGAACGGCAACCCGTTCGAGGTCTTTATCACCGCGCCGGGGAAAGCAGGCAGCGACCTGCAAGCCGACGCCGAAGGCTTAGGCCGCATGATCTCGCTGCAACTGCGCTCGACTGCGCCGCAGAACCGGATGCAGATGCTTCGCTTGGTGGTGGAGCAGCTTCAGGGCATCGGTGGATCGCGCTCGTTCGGGATGGGGCCAAACCGGGTGATGTCGCTGCCGGATGCGGTCGCGGGCGCGCTGACACGGCAGTATCTCACCGAAGAAAAAGCGCAGCAGATGATCCTGTTCAACGGGCATGACCACGATCACGATCACGAGCATGAGGAAGCGCACGATCATACACACGAGCTTGAGCTGGACTCCAGCAACGGCTACCTGACCAACGCCGACATGTGTCCATCGTGCGGGACGATCTCGCTGATCCGCGTCGAGGGTTGCCGTAAATGCCTGACTTGCGGGTATTCCGAGTGCTAACACGCTGACGTTTAGCACCAGAAATGCCAAATTATCCGGGGGCGGTCGCAAGACCGCCTCTTTTTGCCAAAGGAGGTGATGGTTAGAAAGATTGGTTACACGTTATCGGGGTGTTTGCGAAAACGCCAAAGTCGCGGCAGTGGAGAGAAACAAAGTTAGCGGCGGCAACCGTTAACTGATTTTGTTCCTCTCACCGCCATCGCTCACGTTACAAAATAAGCATACCATCAGCGGCGGAATTTTGCCTATCAATTGAGCGTATGCGCAGCCAAAGGTTAGAAAATTGTGATACCGAGATGGGCGGACTACATCATCACGGGCGTGCAGTATGATCGCAGCGGGCGCGACTGGGAAAACCCACGCATCGCGGCGGTCGAGGTGCGCATGGATTTGGGCGGCAGATTCGGCAGCCCGGAAATCTGGCGGCGTGGGCAAATCCTGAACGCGATCATCCTCGATCACGAGACATTCGTCACCGCGAGCAGCGGGTCGGATGGAGCGTGGGTGCGCGGAGCGCACGTGCGCGTGATCAAGGCACTGGGCGTCGAGTACATTCGCGTGGATCGCGCTCACGAGGGCAAAGACGATCTGGGACATCTGCCGGAGTTCTAAAGATCAGGCGAGTTTGGAAACGCCTAGCCACGCGGTAGGCGTTTTCTTATCCAATGAGACAAGTTGCACACGATTTTTGTGGTAAAACGTGCGCCTCTACCCTTGATCGGGCTGGTATAATGATGCGCTGTTTAGCTCTCAGCAATAGATAGCGACTCTTATGAGTGATCTGCCGGATTTTGATCTCTCGGCTTACTGGCAGGAACCGGATTTCCTGCTTACCGATCTCGTTTCCCTGATGGCGAACAAGGCCAATTCGCAGTTGGGCGTCACGCTCATGATCAAGGGCGCGATCCTGACCGGGACGCTGGTCGGCGAGCGCGAATATCTGCGCCGCATCAACGAGATGTTCAAGCGCATGGCACGCGAATCCATCGTCAAGCCGACCAAAGAGGATTTGGCCTCGATTGACGCGGCGTTCAGCTTCGATGACCTGAGCGAAGACAACTACGAAGAAACCGACGAGGATGGCGAGACGCAGGGCGACGGGGCAAAGGAAGCAGACGCGCCGGAACCCGCGCCGATTCGCCATCTGCACCTGAAAGACCCGGTGATCATCTATCCCGGCTCGACGCTGAGTTTCATGGACAGCGAACTGCCGATCCTGCGCATCCGGCTGGCGACGATTGACGGCTGGATGCTCGGACGGGTCAGCGTGCTTGGAGACGAAGACGACCTGCCCGATGTCGGGTTTATCCACTGAGCGCGGCTTTTGGCTGCGCCATCCGCGCCTGCGCCGGATCCGCCGCATCGTCCTGATTCTGCTGGGCGTGTGGTTGATTGGTTGCGTGCTGCTGGCGGGCGTGGTTTATGTCTACGGGCTGACCGACCGCGCCCAGCCAGAGGACGTGATCATCGTGCTCGGCTCCGGCCTCGCGCCTGATCTCAGCCCCAGCCCCGGTTTGATCCGCCGCGCCGATCACGCCGCTGATCTGTGGAAAGCGCATTACGCGCCGCAGATCATCTGCTCTGGCGGTTACACCTCATCACCGCAGCGCAGCGAGGCCGACGGCTGCGCTCAGGTCTTGCAGGCCGACGGCGTTCCCGCCGCCGCGATCATCCTCGAAAAGCACAGCCGCAGCACCGAAGAAAATGCCTTCTACAGCCGCCAGATCATGGCGGCGCACGGCTGGAAAAAGGCGCTGGTCGTCAGCGATGGCTTTCACCTGCTGCGTGCGACCTGGATTTTCGCGCAGCAGGGCGTGGCGATGACGACTTCCCCATGCGCGCTGCCGCCGTTCTTCACCGAAGTTTACGATCTCGGACGCGAAGTCGTCGGGCTGCATTGGCAGCTTTTCAAGTCCGCCCTCAACCTGCCGATCACCTACGTTCCCTGGGTCTAGGCTGACCTGCATAGGGTAAGCGTTGGTCAACCGTGACCAACGGAACTCATTTTGACAGTATAATGAAGATCGGAATGACGAATAACATTCGCGCAGATATTGCGCGCTTTATCGGCTTTTGCTGATTGGAAAAGCTTATGTTCCGAAAAACGTTACTGGCGATGTTGTCGCTGCTGCTCCTGAGCGTAGGGATTGTTTCCACGTCAGCGCAGCAGGCGACCTCAGTCCCGGCGGCGCTTCAGGTGGTCGATTCGTCACCTGCCGCCGGGGAAGAACTGGCGCTCAACCAACCGATCACAATCTACTTTGATCGCCCGGTAGACTGCGCCAGCGCGCAGGCCGCATTCAGGATCGACCCGCAGGTGGCAGGCACGATCACGTGCGGCGACAGCGATGCGTCGTTGACCTTCAAGGCAAACGCTGACTTCGCGCCCGATACCCGCTTCACGATTACGCTCGACGGTGCGCTTACGGGCGAGGATGGCACGACGCTGGCACAGGGCTTCACGCTTCAGGTGAGCACGGTCAGTTCGCCGAAGGTCGCGCAGGTGCTGCCGACCGATGGCAGCGCTGGCGTCGCCACCGACTCGGAAATCACGGTGATCTTCAATCGCCCGATTGTGCCGCTGACGGTCGCGGAAGATTCCAGCACGCTGCCACAGCCGCTCACCTTCAGCCCGGCGGTGCAGGGCAAGGGCGAATGGCTCAATACCTCGATCTACGTCTTTCACCCGAATCCGGCGCTGCAAGGGGGCACGCAGTATACGGTGACCGTCTCCAATCTGACCAGCGTCGATGGCGTCAAGCTCGATCAGCCATTTCGCTGGTCGTTCACGACGGCTGCGCCGGGCATCAGCATGGTTGTGCCCAAAGACACAACGATGGATGTCACGCTCGATTCGACGGTGCAGGTCAAGTTCAATCAGCCAATGGATCAGAAAAGTACCGAAGCCAGCTTCAGCCTGCATCCGCTCAACCAGCCGACCCAGAAAGTCAGCGGCAAATTCACGTGGGCGGACGACGGCGCGGGCTTCGAGTTCAAGCCGGATCAAAATCTGGCGATTGGCACGCAGTACGTCGCGGAGTTCACCGGGACGCTGCCGCTGCCGGAAGGCGGTGGCGCGGCGCTGACCGGACAAACAAGCTGGAGCTTCAGCACGGTTCCGCTGCCGGGGATTATCAGCACAACGCCGTTCGACAGCCAGGCCGACGCCGCGCCGGACAGCGGTTTCACGATCAACTTCGCCTCGCCGATGAATCAGGATACGCTGGCGGATCACATCCAGATCGATCCGAAGCCCATCCGTGATTTTGACAGCTACTACAGCACCTACGACAACAGCTACACGCTCTCGTTCCCGTCTGAACCCAGTACGGACTACACGATCACGATCACGCCGGGGATGGCGGACATCTACGGTCACGTGATCACGCGGCAGACGGTCGTCCATTTCACGACCAAGCCCTACGATCCCGACGTGGCGCTGCAAGTGCCGGGTCGCGTCGGTTTCTACAATGCTGACAACGACAAGACGCAGTTGTTCCTGACGCATCGCAACGTGTCACAGGTCAATCTGTCGCTCTATACCGTTGGCCTGAGTGACTTCATCAGCGCCCTGACGAACACGAACAACTACGGCGATCCGACGCAGAGCCTCAGCCCGGATACGAGCAGTCTGGTGCGCCAGTGGTCAATCCCGTCCAGCACGCCGCTCAACGCGACGCGCTACGAACTGCTCAATCTGGGCAATACTGCCAGCACGAATACGGCGGCGGCCTGCACGGGCGCGCCCGCGACCCGCTTGCAGGTCGGCGACACGGCGATGGTGATCAGCGACCCGGATCCGATCCGCGCGCGCGCCAGCGCTCCTGACGGGGCGGTGGTCGGCTCACTCTACAAGAACTATCAACTGCCGATTGTCGGCGGGCCAATCTGCGCCAGCAGCATGTTGTGGTGGCAGGTGACGCTGCGCGACGGGACGAGCGCGTGGGTCGCGGAGGGGACGAAGGACGAGTATTATCTCGACGTGAAGTCGGCGGTCGAGCAGACCGAAGTGCCGATCACGCAAGCCAATGGGCAGGCGTTGATCCCCGGCATTTACTATCTGCAAGCCAGCTCGCCGGAAACCGACGCCATTGGCGCTTATCCGACCAATCACGTGATGGTGGTCGCCAATGCGAACCTGACGCTCAAATACTCGGTCGATAATCTGCTGATCTGGGCGACCGACGTGAACAGCGGCGCGCCGCTTGCCAACGCGCCGATCAAGGTCTACGACGATACGGCCAGCGTGGTCGCCAGCGGTACGACTGACAGCGACGGCCTGCTCAAACTCAGCATTCCGCGCGTCGATAATCTCGATACCGCGCGGATCGCCGTGCTGCAAACCGACACGCGGTTCGGCTTCGGCGACACCGATTGGTCGGATGGGGTCAATCCCTGGGATTTCAACCAGAACCCGAACTACTATCCCTATCCCTACCGCGCCTATCTGTACACCGAGCGCCCGCTCTATCGCCCCGGCGAACCTGTCTATTTCCGGGGCATCATTCGTCAGGAAAACGACGTGACCTACACCGCGCCGGATTTCACCAGCATCCCGGTGCGCATCATCGACGATCAGGGGCAGGTGATCTACGACAAGACGCTGCCGCTGACGGCTTACGGCACATTTAGCGACAGCTTCAACATCGCCGCCGACGCTTCGCTCGGCTATTACCAGATCATCGCCCAGCTTCCCGGCGAAGATGCGGATAATTACTACCCGCAAACCGGATCGGTCAGCTTTGGCGTGGCCGAATATCGCGCGCCGGAGTTTCAGGTCAGCGTGACGGCGCAGACGCCGGAAGTCGTGCAGGGCGACACGATCAAGGTGGTGGTGGACAGCAAATATTTCTTCGGCGGCAACGTCGCCAACGCCGACGTGCAGTGGAACGTGACGGCGCAGCCGTACTCGTTCAATTACACGGGCAGCGGCTCGTACAGCTTCGAGGACATCGACACCGACGCCGGGCCGAGCGATTACCTCAACGGCACGAACGGCGTGGTCACGAGCGGCGCGGGCAAAACCGACGCCAACGGCGACCTGACGATCTCGTTCCCGGCGGATTTGCAGGACGCGACCCAGAGCCAGGACTTCACGATTGAGGCGACCGTCACCGACGCGAGCGCTCAGGCGGTGTCCGGGCGCACCGACGTGATCGTCCACAAGGGGCTGGATTACGTCGGCGTACAGCCGGAAGAATACGTCGTCAGCGCGGGCGATCAGACCAACGTCGATCTGATCACGGTCGATTGGAACAGCAAGCCCGTCGCTAATCAGCAGGTCGATCTGACGGTGGTCGAGCGGCGCTGGTCGAGCGTGCAGGAGAAGGACGATCAGGGACGCACGACCTGGACGTATCAGGTGCAGAATGTCCCGGTGACGACGGGCACGGTCACGACCGACGCGAATGGCAAAGCCGTTTACAGCTTCACGCCGCCGAACGGCGGCATCTTCAAGATCAGCGCGACCATGCACGACAGCAAGGGCAACGCGATCCTCGCCAGCAACGAAATCTGGGTGTCGAGCACGCAGTACGTGACGTGGCGGCAGCAGAACAGCAACCGCATCGACCTGATCGCCGACGCGCAGAACTACAAGGTCGGCGACACGGCTTCGATCCTGATCGCCTCGCCGTTCCAGGGCAGCGCCGAAGCGCTGATCACGGTCGAGCGCGGCGAAGTGCTGGAGACGCAGCACGTCACCATGACGAGCAACTCCTACGTTTATAAGCTGCCGATCACCGACGATTTCGCGCCCAACGTGTTCGTCAGCGTGGTGATCGTCAAGGGGGTCGATGCCAATAACCCGGTCGCTGGCTTCCGCATGGGGCTGGTGCAGTTGAACGTCGATCCGGCGCACAAGGAGATCAACATCGCTATCACGACCGATAAATCGCAGGCTGGCCCCGGCGATACGGTCAATTACACAGTCAAGACGACCGATTATCAGGGCAAGCCCGTACAGGCCGAGGTCGGCGTGAGCCTGACCGATCTCTCGGTGCTGACGCTGGCCGATCCGAACAGTCCGCCGCTCCTGACCTACTTCTACGGTCAGCAGGGTTTGGGCGTCAAGACGGCAACGCCGCTGACGATCAATACTGACCAGATCACGCAGACGGTTCTCAATACGATCAAGGGCGGCGGCGGCGGCTTCGGCGAAGGCGGTATCTTCGACATCCGCCAGCAGTTCGTCGATACGCCCTACTGGAACGGTTCGCTCACGACCGACGCGAACGGCACGGCGACCTTCAGCGTCAAGCTGCCCGATAACCTGACGACCTGGCGGCTCGATGCCCGCGCCATTACCAACAGTCCGAACGGCGATATGCTGGTCGGCCAGAACACCTTCGATCTCCTGAGCACCAAGACGCTGCTGATCCGTCCCGTGACGCCGCGCTTCTTCGTCGTCGGCGATACGGTCACGCTCGGCGCGGTCGTC
>DASZXN010000565.1:0-1894 GCA_035545875.1 Phototrophicaceae bacterium | reverse complement strand
TTCCGTATGCCATTGCCAATCGCTGTTGATCCCAATGCCACGCGCTACCTTCCGGGACAGTCCGCAGGCCATTACGAGAGCTTTTTCCTGCGCGCCAACCACCCGACCGAGCCACGCGCCTTCTGGATTCGCTACACGATCTTCAGCCCGCTCGATCACCCTGAAAATGCCGTTGGCGAACTGTGGGCGATCTACTTCGACGGCAACACCGACAATCACGTCGCCGTCCGGCAGGAGTTTCCCTTTGCCGAGTGCGCCTTCGACCGCACTCAGTTGGGCGTGCGCATCGGCGCGGCGAGCTTGCAGCCCGGTCAGGCATCCGGCGCGGCACAGTACGCCGAGCATACAATCTTGTGGGAAATGACCTTCAGCGGCAGCGCCGATCCGCTCTATCTGCTGCCACGCAGTCTCTATACCGGCGGCTTTCCGAAAGCGAAAAGCCTCGTGCCGCTGCCGCTGGCGCTCTTTAAAGGAACGATCACGGTCGATGGCGAGCCGATCAGGATCAACAACTGGCTCGGCAGCCAGAATCACAACTGGGGATCGCAGCACACCGATTTTTACGTCTGGGGGCAGGTCGCGGGCTTCGAGAGCCATGCCGACTGCTTCCTCGAAGTAGCGACCGCGAAACTCAAGGCCAAATCGATCTGGACGCCGCCGCTGACCTTCATCGTCCTGCGCTATCAGGGTGAGGAAATCAAGCTGAACAGCTTATCTCAAGCCGTGCGCGCTCATGCCTTGATCGCGCCGCTGTACTGGGCGTTTCGCTCGGAAAACGCGCGCTGGCGTATCGAGGGGATCATCTCCGCGCCGCGCGAAGCCTTCGTTGGCCTGATTTACCTAAACCCGCCGGGCGGAAACAAAGTCTGCCTGAACAGCAAAATCGCCAAATGCGAACTGACGATCACGCACAAGCGCTCCCGTGAGCGCGAGAAGCTGGTCAGCAACCGCGCCGCCTTTGAACTGCTCTCCGACAGCAATTCGCAGAACATACCTATCGCCATCAACCCGAAAAAGCCGTGAGGATTAGCCCAGCCCCTGCTTGAGCGCCTCGACTGCCTTGCTTACGTCATAGTCTTTCGGCACGAGCGCCAGCACCTCGAGGCAGAACTGCGCACAGAGATCGACGCGCCGTTTGAGCGAAGGATCGCCGAGAATGGCATCAATCCGCGCATCCAGATCGAACGGCGCAAACTCACGCGCGACCGTCAGCGTCCACTTTACCTTTGGCGACCAGCGACGATAGGAAGCGTAAAGTAAATGAACTGCTCTATTGAGATCGTCGATCAAATAATAGGCGAGCAATAATCGCTCACCATGCTGCGCCAACCTACGCATAGCCGTGAAATGCTTCAGCCTCGACCATTCCTCGATGGCGACATTGACCGTGCTTTCCTGAAACGGATTAGAGTAGGCGCTTAAAGTAGCTTGCCAATCGTGAAGCTTGCCCATCGTGCGCAACGGAATCGCGCTGGCGACAATCTCAATCAGGACGGGCGGCTGCGCGGCGCTGGATACCGCTGTCGAAATGAAGCGGTCGGCTATCGCAAAGGTCTGCCAGCCAAGCTCGACATTGATCTGGTCGATGACTGCATGAATCCAGTAAGAATCATCGGAGCGCGGCGCTTCTTCGACCACCCATTGACTGACGTCCACCTGTTTCAGCCATGCGATGCGTGCTTCCAGCGGCGGAATCGCTTCTGCCCACAGGTTCAATTCCAGATCGGAGTCATCGTCGGCATAACCGCGCGCCGTCGAACCGACCAGCGCGATCTCGTCGGCGAGATCGGACGGGCAGCTTTGCACGAGGCGCTCCGCGAGTTCGGCACGGAGTTTGCTCGCTTCGGTAGCGTGTTCGGGCAGGTGAATCGGCATTCGGTAGCTCCCAAATAAA
>DASZXN010000564.1:0-2107 GCA_035545875.1 Phototrophicaceae bacterium | reverse complement strand
CGACAATCAGGTCGCCCGCCGCGACCGGCATCCCGACGATCCGCCGAATACGGAGCCGCCGTACGTGGCGAGCGGCAACGTGCGCATCACGTGCGATTCGTCGCAGCTGTTTGCCGACGAGGTCGAGTTGTGGGACGCGATTCACGTGATCAAGGCGCGCGGCCACGTCACGTTCATCGACGGCGCCCAGCGCATCACCGCGGAACGCCTGGAGTACAACACCAAGACCAAACTGGGCACGTTTTATCAGGCACAGGGCATCATGACGATCTCGGGCAAGCAGGATCCGAAATCGATGCTCGGCTCTACTGAAGCTGACGCGTATTTCTACGGTGAGCGCGTCGAAAAAATCGGTCCGGACAAGTACCGGCTCGTGCACGGCACATTCACCACATGCGTCCAACCGACGCCGCGCTGGGAATTCGAAGGCTCCACCGTCACGCTGGTGAAAGACAAGCACGCCGTCATGACGAACGTGCTGCTGCGCGTGAAAGACGTCCCCGTGTTCTACCTGCCGTGGTTCTACTACCCAATCAATAAAGAGAATCGCGCCACCGGATTTCTGATGCCGGCCTACGGCCACTCGAACCTGCGCGGCCAGACGTTCAGCGAAGCGTTTTTTTGGGCGATCAGCCGCAGCCAGGACGCCACGATCAAGTACGACTACGGCTCCAAGACCGGCACGGGCTACGGCACGGAGTATCGCTACGTGGAGGCGCCAGGTTCGCAGGGCAACTTCACGGCCGACGTGCTCAACGGCAGTTCGGGCACGGATTCGATCTTGAAGACGAAGACGTACACGCTGCGCGGCGACGCGGTGCAGCGGCTGCCGGGCGGCTGGCAGGTGCTCGGCAACGTCAACTACGCGAACTCGCTCACCGCGCAGCAGCTGCTGAACCAGGACATCAACTACGCGACCTCGGCCACGCGCGGCGCCGACTTCAGCGCGCAGGGTCCGGCCGGCAAGCTCGTGCTTTCCACGCACGCGTATTTCACGGATTACATTCAAGGCGATTCCAGCTACCGCAGCGGCAGCGCGCCGTCTGTGCACGCGGAGCTTCCGTCCAGCCCCATCGGATCGTCGCGCGTGTACTACGGCATTGGCGCCGATTTCAATCGGCAGCTGAGCAGCCAGACCACGCCCGCCTCGGTCACGAGCCGCAATCAGTCTCAGTTCTCGCTGAACCCAAATGTCAGCGCGCCGATTGGATCGCTGCCGTATCTGAACGTCACCACGACGGGCAGCTTTTCGTACCGCTACTACTCGAATCAGGTGAACTCGAACGGGGATGTCGTCGCGATTCCGCTGCACGATCCCGTGGGCACCGCCGGCGTCACGATCAACGGCCCGAAGTTCTCCCGCATTTTCGACACGCCCGGCTCCGGCTACGCGTCGCGCTGGAAGCACGTGCTGCAGCCCACGTTTTCGCTCACGAAGACGTTCGCGTTCAACAACGTCGACAAGCAAGCGAGCACGGATCTTTCTTCACGAAGCGTCGCCGGCTACACCGCGACGTACGGCCTGGAAAACACGCTGCTGGCCAAGCGCAGCGTCGAGGGCGGCGCCGCCATGGCCGAGACCATTCTGACGCTGAAGATTCAACAGACGTATTACTCGAATCCCATCGCGTCGATCTACGACGCGTCGTATCAGTCCGTCGGGTCCAGCTCGGGCGAAGAGCACGTGTCGCCCATTTCGCTGTCGATCGCCGCGACGCCGTCCCGCGTCTGGAATACGCAGGCGCAGCTGCTCTTCGACGCGAAGTACCACCAGATGCAGTCGCTCAGCGTCGGCAGCGGGCTGCAGTCGCGCCTGGCGGGCGTGAACGTCAACTGGTCCAAGCAGTTCTACATCGCTGAACGTCCGGCCTATGCGAATCGGGACTACCTCACGCAAACGCTCGGCACGTCGGTCACCGCCCACACGTTCGACAATCGCGTCAACGGCAGTTGGTCGTGGAACTACGACTTCACGAACAAGCGTCAGGTGCAGCAGCGATTCCTGCTCGCGTACATGTCACAGTGCTGCGGCGTCGCGGTGGAATATCAGAGCTATAACATCGGGAGCTACGTGCTGGGCGCCACGGCGGACCGCCGCTTCAATCTC
>DASZXN010000563.1:0-8126 GCA_035545875.1 Phototrophicaceae bacterium | reverse complement strand
GCGCCGATACACCTGCGGGTCGAAATTGAGCGTGGCGAAATAATCGTCAATCGTCTCGGCGCGGCGGATCAATCGCACCGCTCCGTCCGCACCCAGCAGCAGTTCCTGTGGACGCAGCCGCCCATTGTAACTGAAACCCATCGCATGACCATGCGCCCCAGTGTCGTGAATCACCAGCAAATCGCCCACCTCGGCGTGCGGCAGCGCGCGCTGAATGGCAAATTTGTCGTTATTCTCGCACAGCGACCCAACCACATCGACCGTTTCCTCGCTGCCGTTTTTCCCCACAACCTCGACGTGATGGTACGCGCCATACATCGCGGGACGCATCAGCGCCGACATGCTCGCATCAACGCCGACGTAAGTACGATACGTCTGCTTGCGATTAATCACCTGGGTCACCAGCGCGCCATGCGCCCCGGTGACGTAGCGACCACTCTCCATAAACAGCTTGGGAACCGCGCCATGCTCCGCTTTGAACTGCGCGCACAAATCGGCAATTTCGCGCCCCAGCGCCGCCAGATCGAGCGGCGCGTCGTCGGGGCGATAGGGAATCCCCAGCCCGCCGCCGATGTTGATGAACTCGAAGCGAATGTCGAGGTCGCGCGTCAGCCGCTCGACCCATTCCAGCAGCATGGCCGCCGTCTGCACACTGTAGTGATAATCGCGCTCGTTCGAGATCAACATGGTATGCAGGCCGAAACGCTTAATGCCCAAATCGCGCGACCGCCGATACGCTTCCACAATCTGCTCGTGGCTGACGCCGAACTTGGCTTCTTCCGGCCTACCGATGATCGCGTTGCCGCTGCGCCGTGCGCCGGGGTTATAGCGAAAACAGAGCAAATCGGGGATGCTCGGCAGTTTGTCAAGCAGCGAGATGTCATCCAGGTTGAGGATACAGCCGCCGTCCGCCAGCGCCGCCGCGAACTCATCGCGCGTGGTGTTGTTCGACGTGAACATGATCGCAGCGCCGCGCGCGCCGACCGAGCGGCTCAGGATCAGCTCAGGCACAGAACTACAATCGAAGCCAAAGCTCATGCTGCGCAGAATCGCAAGAATCGCCGGGTTCGGCAGCGCCTTGACCGCGAAATACTCCTGAAAGCCGTCCACGTCCGCGAAGGCCGCTTTCAACGCCGCGCCGGTTTCGCGGATACCGATCTCGTCGTAAATGTGAAACGGCGTGCCGAACTGCTCGCGCAGGGCGGGCAGCAGCGGGAACAGCCGTCTTTTGAATCCCTCGGACATCGGCATCAATTGAACTCCGCTCGTTACGGCGCGAAAACGGCCTCAATCGGGGAATGATCGCTCAGGCCGTTTTCACGAAATGGATGCAGATAGGTACATGCTTGCGCGTGCAGCGACTTCGAGGCGAGGATGTGATCGAGCCGGAAGCCGAAGGCGCGCCCGCGATTGTAGGCATACCAACTGCACTCCTGCGGGATGAAGCCGTTCACAGCACGATACACATCATGCAAATCGTACTCGGCCAGTCCATTGAGGATGAAGCGCTGCATTTCGGCTTGACGTGTATGGCCGCGCCGGACGAAGAAGCTGCCATCGGCGCGAATCGTCTCCGCAAAAGTGATGATCGTGCCGTCC
The DNA here is from genome assembly GCA_035545875.1 of Phototrophicaceae bacterium. Taxonomy (GTDB): domain Bacteria; phylum Chloroflexota; class Anaerolineae; order Aggregatilineales; family Phototrophicaceae; genus Flexifilum. The sequence continues at coordinate 6,527 of DASZXN010000563.1, read as the reverse complement.
GCCAGTTCGCGCTGCGGGAAGTTGAAATCGCCGCACAGGATACGATGATGCGGACTGTGCCTAGCCAGCCGTGAGCACACTTCTTCCAGAAACGCACCTTTGAAGGGCAGGCCGTTGCCAATCGTCGGCACGTGAATCGCGTGCAGTTCGACCGTACCGTGCGGTGTATCCGCCCAAACGGTGAGCGTCCCTTCCGGGCAGGGCAAGCGCCGCCGCGTCGGTCGCTTGCGTTCGAGCGGCCAGCGGCTCCCAACCACCACGTAGCCGCGCACCGACTCGTGCGCCTCGATCTTGCTATCGAGCACATACGGCAGGCCGATCTCGGCAAAATACCCGCGCATCGCCTCCAGATGCCGCGCCTTGACCTCTTGCAGCGCCACCACATCCGGCTGACGCTCCGCCAGCGCCGCGATCTGCTGGTCGATGGCACGGCGCTTGTTCAGATTCCACGAAATCAGCCGCACAGTTAACCTACAAAATCGCTGTAGGGGCGCAGCGTGCCGCGCCCGCTTTCTGAAATCACGATGATGATGGGCTGGTTAGTTCAAATTCTCGAACACGCCCGCCGCGCCCATCCCGCCGCCAATGCACATCGTCACCAGACCATATTTGCTCTGGCGGCGCTGCATCTCGTTGATCAGTTGGACGGTCAGCTTCGCGCCGGTGCAGCCGAGCGGATGACCGAGCGCAATCGCGCCGCCGTTGACGTTGACCTTCTCCAGGTCGAACTCCAGATGGCGGATCACCGCCAGCGCTTGCGAAGCGAACGCCTCGTTCAATTCGATCAGGTCGAGATCGTCAATCGCCATGCCCTGCCGCTTGAGCAGCTTGGGCACGGCGGCAATCGGGCCAATCCCCATCACTTCCGGGCGCACACCCGCGACGTTGAAGCCGACGAAGCGCGCCAGCGGCTTCAAGCCTAGCTGCGCCGCCTTGCCCGCTTCCATCACGATCACGGCTGCCGCACCGTCACTCAACGGGCTGGAATTACCCGCCGTCACGCGCCCGCCCTGCTTGAACACGGGCTTGAGCTTCGCCAGTCCATCGAGCGTCGTGTCGCGGCGCAGATGTTCATCCTGCGTCAGCATGATTTTTTCCGTGAGCCGTTCGCCGTCGTCGTTGAAATACGTTTCCTCGATCTCGAATGGCACGATTTCCTGGCTGAAAATCCCCGCGTCGGTCGCCCGCGCCGCCCTCTGATGGCTCTCGTAAGCGAACTGAACCATGTCCTCGCGTGAGACGTGGTACTCATCCGCGACGTGTTCGGCGGTATGTCCCATGCTCATGTAGACTTCCGGCTCGTTCTCCGCCATGTACGGGTTCGGGCTGATCTTGAACCCGGTCATCGGCACCAGCGACATCGTTTCCGCGCCGCCCGCGATGATCACGTCCGCGCCGTTGGCGATAATCCGCTCGGCAGCGGTCGCAATCGTCTGCAAGCCGCTGGAGCAGAAGCGGTTGACCGTCTGCCCCGGAATTTCGACCGGCAGTCCGGCGCGCAGCGCGATCACGCGGGCGAAGTTCAAACCCTGCGAGCCTTCGGGCATCGCGCAGCCGATGATCACGTCGTCGATCTCATGCGGATCGAGCTTGCCGTTCGTCTGCTTCATCACGTCTTCGATCACTGCCGCCGCCATATCGTCGGAGCGAGCCGAGCGGGTGACGCCTTTTTTCGCCTTGCCGACGGCGGTTCGGGCAGCGGCGACGATTACTGCTTCACGAGTCATGTTCGGATTCCTTTCCTGCAACAACCGATTTTGCGTCTCTTTGTAGACATAAATAAAGAGTCAAAGTATTACGAATAGCGCCTCAGGAGTAATCTCATGGCAAAAACCGGACAGATTCTCGAAAACTCGGTTACGGGCGTGCGCTGCGTCTTTGTCGAAACGCCGCAGGATTCGAGTGGCTTGCGCGTCGTTCACGAATTCACCTATCCGCCCGGAACAGGCCGCGAATACCCGCACGTGCATCAACTCAGCAGCGACCACTGGGACATCCTCGAAGGTCAATGTACCTATCAGTTGAACGGCGTGAGCCACGAGGCCAAAGCGGGCGACAGCTTCGACTTTCCGCCGGAAGTCGTCCATCTGCATCCCTGGAACAACGGCAGCGTCCCGCTCAAACTGCGTCAAACCGTCTCCTTCCCGACCCCCCACATGACCGAACTGGTCAAAATCGACGGCATTGTCGAAACCTTCTTCGGCCTCGCCCGCGACGGCAAGGTCAACAAGGACGGCGTACCTAGCTTTTTGCAGGTCATGGTCAGCTTCGGTGATCTGCTGCCCGAACTGGCGCAGCCCAACATGCCGCTCGGCGCGCAGCGCGTCATGATGGGTGCGATGACGGCGGTCGGCGGGCTGATGGGCATCAAGCCGCGCTATCCGCAATACAGCAGCACCTAAAGTCCTGAGTGCCGAGTGCTGAATACCGAAAAGCGGCAGACATGGAGTCACCCGTTGACGCCAGCTTTGCTTTGCCGAGGGGGTTCTGCGCGGCGACGACCACCGTTTCACACAGAGTTATTCGCTTTCTTCCAGCGGGTCGTGAAAAATGTCGCGTACCGCCAGCGTAAATCCGGGCAGCACGTCACCGCCAGAGAGCGTATCGTTGATATTCAGCACCTGCTCGTCCGTTGGGCTGTAGACTTCGACAAGCTGCTTTTCGGGGATGACGAGCCAGAACAGGCGCGTGCCATGTGCCAGAAAATAGCGGACTTTTTCGCGCAACTTTTTCAAAGACTGATCTGGCGATTGGATTTCAACAGCCAAATCCGGCATTTCGGGGACGCTGCCCTGTTTGACCATCGGACGTTTAGCGGTGCTGAACGATAGGTCAGGAATGAAAGCATTGCGTTCATCGCCGGGTTGGTGGTAGCGTACTTCGATCACAACTCGTCCCAATTTGCGTGGGTGCGCGAAAGTAGCGAGTGAAATATGGATGTTGGATGTGCAGACGCCGTGTTCCTCTGTAGGCACCTTCTCGATGATCTCCCCGTTGATGAGTTCGAGCAAGCGACCCGCATTTTCGTCAGAATCGGCAATTTGCTCGAATTCTTCCACCGTGTAAAGCTGCTCTCCAACCGCCATTCGATTTCTCCTATAACCCTGCTTTCTATCTTACATCGAATTGACGAGCTATCGTTCCAGCGCGGCGCGATCCCATTGGGCGAGGGTCGCGCCTACTGCATACCTTGCTTACAAACGGGCAACACATCCGTAATGCGATTTGTTGCCCGTCCCACCGCTTTGACCGTCAGCAAACGCGCCAGATTTCCGACTGTTCTGCCGCTCTGACCGTCTGTGTCAGCGCCAGTTTCCGACCCAGCCTAATTTCGGAGCGGCTTGTTGGTTTGCAACGTGTACGCCATCCGTTCGAGCGTTTTGGGCGTCTGCACCAACTCAAGGAACGCCTCGCGCTCCAAATCGAGGAACACCTGCTCATCGACCCAGCCCGGCTCGCTGATCGCGCCGCCCGTCAGCACGTAAGCCAGCTTGCTCGCCACCAGCGCGTCGTGTTCGCTCGCGTAGCCGCCCTCGACAAAGCCGCGTATCCCGATCAGCAGCGCGGCGTAAGCATCGCGTCCCGCCGCGTAAACCTTGTGCTCCGTCGCCGGGATGAAGTTCGCCGCCATGTGCAGCGCTTCGCGTTTCGCCTCACCAAGCAGATGATCGCGGTTCAGGATGATTCGGTCGCACGGGCCGAGAATACCCATGTCGCGTGCCTGTTTCGCGCTCTCGCTGACCTTCGCCAGCGCGATCTGCTCGAAGATTTTTTGCAGATGCGGCAGCGCGTCGCCGTTGGGGTGCGAGGCCATGACAGGATTGACGACGCGGCGCACCATCTCCTTACAGCCGCCCCAACCGGGGATCAGCCCGACGCCCGTTTCGACCAATCCGGCGTACAGTTCCGCGTGCGCGATCACCCGCGAGGCCGCCATGATCGTCTCACAGCCGCCGCCGAGCGCCATGTTGTGTGCCGCGACGACAATCGGCTTGGACGCGAAGCGGATTGCCTGCATCATGTCCTGCGACTGCTTGTGCATCCGCTTGAGATCGTCCAGATTGCCGCCCTGCACCGCCAGCGCCACCATGAACAGGTTCGCGCCCACCGAGAAACGCTCGCCATCATGCCCGATCACCAGCGCGTCGAAGTCGCTGTTGAGCAGGTCGAGCGCTTTAATCAGCATTTCGAACACGTCGGTATCAATCGCCAGCGCCTGACTGTGCAGCTCGAACAGCGCCGCGCCGTCGCCCATGTCGAGCACGCTGGCGCTGCCGTTGCGCGCGACCTCTTTGCCCGCTGCCCGCAGCCGCGCCACCTTGATCTCGCGCTTGTCGATGGCGAGCGGCACATAGGTCAGCATTTGCGGGCTGTAGTAGCCGATTTTCTGCCCCGCCTCGTACTGGTAGAAGGTCGTGAAGTTCTTCGCCAGCATCTGCTTGACCCAATCGGCGACCGGATAGCCTGCCGCCTCGAATTTCGGCACGGTTTCGGCGACGCCAATCGCGTCCCAGATTTCAAATGGGCCAAGCTCGTGCGCGAAGCCCCACTTCTGCGCGTTATCGACGTTGACCAGCGTCTCGGTGATCTCCGGCACGCGCTGCGAGGCATAAGCCAGCAGGAAGGCGTGGTGATGCCAGAGCAGTTGGGCGGCGCGGTCGTCCTCGTTGATTAGCAGCCTGATCCGCTCGCCCGTGTTCTCGACCTTACGGTGCTTACCCACGCTGTCGAAGCGCGGCTTGCCCGGCGGCACGTACTCGAACGTCTTGAGGTCGAGCGACCAGAATTCCTTCTCGCCCGTCGCCGATTTCATCTGCTTGTAGAAGCCCTGACCCGTCTTGTTGCCGAGCCAGCCTTTAGCGATCATCGTCTCGAACAACTGCTCCGAGGCCGGATCGTGCAAAATCTCGCGCGCTGGATCGTTCGGGATCGCCGGGTAGAGATTCTGCCCGACGTGCGCCGCAATGTCGATGCCGACCAGATCGTTCAGGCGGAAGGTGGCCGTCTTGGGGCGACCGATCAGCGGCCCGGTCAGCGAATCGACTTCCTCGACCGTGAAATCGTGCGCCAGCGTGTAGTTGATGATCTGCGTGCCGCTCATACTCATGAAGCGGTTGCCGATGAAGTTCGGCTCATCTTTGGCGATCACAACGCCCTTGCCGAGCATCTTGGTCGCAAACTCCGCGATAAACGCGACGACCGCCGGATCGGTGTTCGGGTGCGGGATGACTTCGAGCAGGTGCAGGTAGCGCGGCGGGTTGAAGAAGTGCGTGCCGAGAAAGCGCCGCGTGAACTCGTCGCCCAAGCCGTCGGCAATCGAGCGGATCGGCAGGCCGGAGGTGTTGGTCGAGACAATCGTCTGCTCGCCGACTGCTTCGGCGAGCTTCGCCATCAGGCTGCGCTTGATGTCCAGCTTCTCAACGATCACCTCGATCACCCAGTCCGCGTCCGCGACCTGATCGAGATCGTCATCGATGGTGCCGGTGCGGATACGCTCCAGATCGCTGGCGCTGAACAACTGCGCCGGGCGCAGCGCTTGCAGGCGCTTCAGCCCCTCGCTGACGATAGCGTTGCGTTTCGCTGCTGAATCGCCCGGTTGAGTATCGCGGGCAGGGATGTCGAGCAGCAGCGTATCGACGCCAACGCCTGCCAGCAGCGATGCAATCCCGCCGCCCATCGTGCCGGAGCCGATCACGACCGCCTTGCGAATTTGATAAGCCATCTAAAAACCTTCCTTTTGTATCGCCGAGACGCTAAGATTTTTTGTAGGGGCAGACCTGTGTGTCTGCCGCTCATCGTATCCGGTATTGTCCCTGTAGGGGCGGGTTTGAAACCCGCCCCTACGAATTATATGGCTTCATGTCATGTAGGGGCACGACATGTCGTGCCCCTACGCGGAATCGGCTTTAGTTCAATTCCCGGCTGCTGTAGTCGAGAATGCGCCGCGCTGTGACCAGCAAATTAATCTGGTACGTTCCCTCAAAGATGTCGTTGATCTTCGCATCCCGCATCCATTTCTCAACCAGCCATTCACGACTGTACCCGGTCGCGCCGAGCAGTTCGACCGTCTTTTGCCCGATCCGCGTGACCACCTTGCCCGCTTTGGCCTTCGCCATTGACGCTTCGAGGCTGTTCGGCTCGCCGCGATCCAGCATCGTGATCGCGCGCAGCGTCAGCAGATACGCCGCGTGAAGCTGCGCTTCCATGTCGATTACGTCGCGCTGAATCGCCGTCAGCGTGTGATAGGGCGCGCCATAGGGGATGTCGATGCCGTTTTCCGCCAGCTTCTCCTTGAGGAATTCGAGCGACGCCCGCCCAATCCCCAACGCGCTGGCAGCGACCAGCGGACGGGTCGCGTCGAACGTCGCCATCGCGCCGCGAAAACCTTTGCCTCCGGCAGGTTGTTCGCCGGGTTTTGTTACTTCCGCGCTGCCGAGCAGATGATCCGCCGGAATGCGGGCATCCTGAAAGACTATCGCCGCCGTATCGCTGGCGCGAATGCCGTGCTTGAGTTCGACCTTCGTCAC
>DASZXN010000562.1:0-3459 GCA_035545875.1 Phototrophicaceae bacterium | reverse complement strand
GGCGTGCCACTGGCGCACTTCGAGCGATCCCTGCCACCAGGCCGGGTTCTCGTAGCCGTCGGTCGCGGTCACGAACGCCTGAAACTGCGTGTTTGTGACCGGGTACTTGCTCATGAAGAACTCTTTGAGCGTGGTCGCCTTCTTGATGCGCGTGCCGTCGCCCATGACCTTGCCTGCGCTGATGTGCTGCCACTCCAGCAGCGGCATCGCCTTGTGAACGTCGAAAGGCGGCTGCTTCTTGATCGTCTGCTCATAAATCTCGCGCAGGTTTTCCGGGTCGTAGTCCGGGAAAGTCGCGTGAAACGCCTGAAACGCCGTGCAGCCAAGCGCGCGGGTCGCCTCGTTCTTCATCAGGTTGGCAATCGGCGCGTACTCACGCTGGGCTTCGCGCTCGTAAGCCTGCCGACTCAGCCCGACTTCCGCCTGCTTGAGCATGGTTGGGATGTCGATGAAGCGCGAGGTATAGCCGCTTTGCAGCACCTGTTTGAGCAGGCGCACCGCCTTGTCGAACTCGCAGGCTTTGAAGGCATTAACGGCCTCGTCGAGAATGGCCGAGCCATCACCGCTGGCGCTCGGTTGAGGCAGCACCGTTGGCGAAGTCACCGAAGGCGTCACGCCGGGCGGCAGCGCCGAGGGGTGCGATCCCGGCAGCGGCGCTGATGATGTCGCTGCGGGAGCGGATGGCAAGACCGGGGTCGATGAGATCGTCGGAATCGTAATGGTCGGCGTCGGTGAGGTTTGTCCGGCAATCGGCGGCTCGGCGATGACCGGCGCGGCATCCTTCAACTGGCGCTCGGCAATGATCAGCGAGGACAGCAGCGATTTGACGGCGCTCACGTCGAGGCCGTTGGTGAAATCGGCATATTGATACTGCGCCAGATCGGGCGGAATTTTCGTGCCAGCATGAATCAGAACCGGAAAAATCTTTTTATTATTGGTGGCCGCAATCGTGAACTCGTTGCGGCAGTAGTCCGAGGCAATCGAATCCGGCGAGAGCAGATAAATCATGCCGTCGCACCAGTTCAAGCGCCAGACAATCTGATCCCACCATTTTTGGCCGATGTGGAGGCGTTGGTCGTACCAAACCGTGTGCATGTCGAGCAGATCGACAATCTGCTTGCAGTAGGGTTTGTCAACGCGGGCGTAGCTAATAAATAGGCGCATCGACTCCACTCAAATTCCGGTTCTAGGCGCTGGCGATCAAGTATACTCAGAAACGCTGCATCATGCCTCGTGAATCAAACGTCGGGGTCATATTCCGCATCCCCCGAAATGACGCAGCGCAGTCGTACCCCAAAGTTTGCTTTTTGTTTATTTCAAGTATACACAGAGTAAGATCGAAAGAAAATACAGTTATCATGAATTTCATGTATTTTTCATAGACCGATCCTATGACTCAATTGATCTTTCTTCCTCTGCGCGGGCGAATCGAGCGCGCAGCGCCTTCCAAACCTTCGCCGGATAGAGCTTATCGGCGTTCGTGCTGATCTTCTGATACAAACCGTCAATCACGGCGATCACGTCACCGCGCCCCGACCAATTATCGCGTAACACCTGCGGATCGACGCTCGCCATGTTTCTCACCAACATGAGTACAAGCACGAGTACGCCGGCGTCGTCAGCCAGCCCGATCACGCCGACCAGCCCTTCCGGGATCAAATCGATTGGGCTGATGACGTAAGCCGCCGCTAACGCTAACTGGGCTTTGAGCCGAAACGGGACGCGCTGATCGCGCGCCAGCCGCACCACCAGCGCCAGCAAATCCGGCACGAGCAGCACGATCTCGGCGGCTTCGTCGTCGGCGTGAGCGCTCACCCACGTTTGAATCCTGCCGCGCCAGGTTTCATACCAATCAGGCGCGCGCTGCTCAAGCTGCCGTTGAGTCAAGGGTTCAATGCTGAGATCGTCGAAGGGGAGGATAAATTGGTCGTTCGGCTCCGAGTTTTCCATTTTCTACCAAAGATCGATAATTGAATTGTGTGTTTTTGCACTACCTGGTTGCAAAGGAAGGTTGACGATGACCTGTTATTCTACCGCAGCCCACAAGGGGATCATTTGGCTCAGGCTGCTCCTGCTCGTCCTGATTGTTGTACCGTTCATGCTGACCGTCAATGCACAAAGCGCGTCGGTGACGCAAATTCCGCTCGATGCTGCCGCCACCATCGCCGTTTCTCCCGATGGAACGCTGGTGGCAGCGGCGACCAACGCTGTCCTGCTCAACGATCAGGTTGAGCCGCAATACCTGCCGATTCAACTGATCGATCTGAGCACGGGCAAATCCATCGGCCAACTGACCGGAGCCAGCGATTACGCGGGTGGTCTGGCCTTCTCACCCGATGGCAAAACACTGGCGACCGCGCACAATAACGGTGTGCTGAACCTCTGGGACATTGCCAGCAAGAGCATTAAGACCAGCTTCGTGATCGGCCCGCCCACGCGCGGACACCTGATCGCGTTTCTGCCCGCTCGTCAGCAAATCGTCCTCAATGAAAGTGTCCCGGTTCCAACGCTCACCCTCTGGGATACCAGTTCCGGCGCGATGGTCAAATACCTGACTCAGCACTTCGACAGCTACGATCAGTTCGGCCAACTGATGAACGACCAACCCTTACAGGATTACGTGAGCGCCTTTGCCGTCTCGCCCGACGGCACCACGATTGTCGCTGCCACCGCCCAGGACGACATCTGGCGCTGGAACGTCGCGGACGGCAGCGGCACGGAACTGGTGGACAGCGGCAGCAAGATACCCTACTTTGACATTCGCCAGATCAGCTTTACGGCAGACGGCAGCAGCATTTACTATTTCGCGCAGCAGCAGAACGAGCTTGACGGCTGGAACCTGGCGACCAACAGCGCCACCACGCCCGTGAAGCTCACGGCAACGGCAGCGGTCGTCTCACCGGATGGACAAACCATCGCCTCGGTGCAGAACAAAGGCGACAGCGTAACGTTTCAGCCGATCTCTGGCAGCGGCTCGCCGACCGAGGTCAAGCTGCCGTCCGGCGTGCCGCTCACCGCAACCCTGACCTTTACTGCTGATGGCAAAAAACTGATCGTCAACGGCGTCTCGAACGGGGCTGACCATACGCAGGGCAGTCTGAACGTCGTACAGACGCCAAGCGCGTCGTGATTCGCAATCAAACGATGGTCGGCTGGCGCGTGAATTCAATACCAGCCGACCATATCGTGATTACATCCTGAACACGCCGAACTTCGTCTCGCTGATGGGCTGATTCATACAGACACTTAGGGCTAACCCCAGCACCCGCCGCGTCTCGGCGGGATCGAGGATGCCGTCGTCCCAGAGCCGCGCCGTCGAGTAATAGGGACTACCCTCGCGCTCGTACTTTTCGAGCGTCGGCGCTTTGAACGCCGCCTGCTCCTCCGGCGACAGATCGGTTTCGCCACGCCGCGCCAGTTGATCGCGCTTGACCGTCAGCAGGACGTTGGCGGCCTGAT
>DASZXN010000561.1:0-6792 GCA_035545875.1 Phototrophicaceae bacterium | reverse complement strand
CGAGGGAGTTTTCAGAAACCCTCTCAGGGCGAGAGACTTAAAATCCTGCTGACCCGTTGTTCTCCCTTCTCCCTGAGGGAGAAGGGCTAGGGGATGAGGGCAAAAACACACCGGCTCAATCCTTAAGTTGATGTGAATGGGCGCAGCGTGCTGCGTCCTCTTCCTTTGCGCCTTTGCGTTGATGTTTTTTCTTTAACGTGAATTATGGATACGCCGCAGCGGGAACCGATTTTTCCCTTGTAGGGGCATGACAGGTCGTGCCCCTACGATCAAATGCTTCGCTCAAAATCGTTATCCATAACTGGCGTTTCTTTACTCTCTTTAAGCCTCCACGTAAATCGGATTGGTCAGCGCGGTTGTATATCCGGTCGTCAGATCGCGGAGCTGCACGCGCACGTACAGCCGCGCCTTGACCGCGAAATCCAGCGTCACGTCAGCATCGTGAAGCGCGGCTGTTGCCTGCACGCCGTCCGCTGTGACGACCTCAAGCTGCATCCCTGCGCCGCCGATCACCTGCACGCGGATCGCCACCGTGCCATCCGCCGACGCATTCACGCTGTCGCCCATCAGCGCCGATCCGCTGGTCAGATAAAGCTGTGGGCCATCCGGCGCTCGGCTGACAAACAGATGCCCGGCGCGAATCCCGTCCAGCAGCCGCGCCGCTGATGGTTCACCCGCGCCCAGATAGATGAAATTGGTCGGGTGCGCCAGCCGATGCCCGCCGCTCGACTCCGGGTTGTGACAATCGCTGCCGCCCACCAGCGGCAGCCGCTTGCCCGCGCGCGCCTGTCGCTCCCAGAACTCCAGACACACGTCATTCAGGATTTCCCAGCCGCCGTTCCAGACTTCGACGCATTGATAGCCTTCGACCTCCGGGATTCTCCAGGGCGGCCCGTTCGGGCGCGGGTGGTTGCACGAGGTCAGGTAGCCTTTCTTCTTCGCGTCGATGATCGTCGCTTCCATCTGCTCCCGATCCGATCCGCGAAACTCAATCCAGCCAGCGCGCGGATCGCCCCAGATATTCCAATGCCCCTGACTGGTCGTGACTTCGCAGCCGGGGATCAGGATCACCTCGGTTTCAGCACGGTTGAGGTCAACCTGCTGCGTGAACACGTTGTGATCGGTGACGGCGAGGAAATCCAGACCGAGCGCTTCGGCTTTGGCGAGCACGTCAAGCGGCGCTGCCGCGCCGTCGCTGTGAAAGGTGTGGCAGTGCAGCTCGCCTTTGTACCACCCCGACGGGTTGATCGGGTGATCTGACCACGTGCGCAGCGGCAGCAGCGCCAGCGGCTCGGCGGGCGTCGAGTCGCCGGGCGTGAGCGTGACGTTAACCTCGTAGCCGCAGCCCGCCGGCCCAAAGCGGAAGAAGCCGAGCACAATCGTCCACTCGCCCGCCGGGATCGCGCCTGCCGTGTAGCCGGGAGTCGCCTCGTCGGTGGCGATGAAAATTGAACTGCGGCTGTTGCCGCTCGTCCCGCGAAATCCTTCGCCCATAAAGCCCGCGCCGCCCGCGTCGAACACCTCAAGGTCGGCGATGAAGTCCACCGGATTCTCGCCCGGTCGCTGATCGCTCAGGTCAGGCGTGCAAATGTAGGCGATGTCGATGCGGCGCGTGTGTTCCGGCACGTGGAAAGGAATGTTCAGATAGCCGCGCGGTGTATTCGCCGGGACGTGGCCTGTGAAAGTTTTCGACTCAATTGGACTCATGCGCTATGATTTCCTTAAAGAAGATTTAACAAATGGTCGATTCAAATTAATAATGGTACTATCGAAACGCTTAAAGAGGGTATTATATTGTGACGAAAGGTACTGGAAGCCGCGTAATAGTTTAAACGAGATTTAAAATAAGTCGGATCATTCTTTACTGAGCAGCAGGTATCCTTGCCGGGGTTGTTGATTGACTCGCACAATCAGCAGTCGTTTTTAGATTGCCTCAATCTTCGTGAGGACACGCATTTTTCTATACACAGGTCATAGGAAGGTAGAGAGATGAAGCGTCACGTGTTGTTCAGCTTGACCGCCATCTTCGCCCTCGTTGCGTTTAGCAACGTGGTCGTGCTGGCGCAAGACGCGACCGCTGAAGCCACCAGCGCCGCGACGACCGCAAACTGCACCACCTATCATGAAGCGCCCGAACTGGCCGCCGAGGTTGCCGCCGGCAAGCTCCCGCCCGTTCAGGATCGCCTGCCGAAAGACCCGATGGTTGACCCGGTTGCTGACCAGATTGGCATGTACGGCGGCACGCTGCAAACCGTGTACGAGGGCACGCGTCTGGCCGAATTCCGTCAGTACGGTTATGAAGGTCTTGTCCGCTGGAACGTCGATGGCACGCAGGTGATTCCCGACATTGCCGAATCGTGGGACATCAACGACGGTGGTAAGGAATACGTCTTCCACCTGCGCGATGGTCTGAAGTGGTCAGACGGCCAGCCTTTCACCGCCGACGACATTCTCTTCTGGTGGAACGACGTTGAAACCGACCCGGAGATCAACCCCGGTGGCCCGCACGCCTACTTCGTCGTCAATGGCGAAAAGGCGACCGTCAAGGAAATCGATCCGCTGACCGTCTCCTTCTCGTGGAGCCAGCCCGACGGTCTGTTCCTCCAGAACCTGTCGGCCTCCTACGGCGTCCGCGTGACCCAGTTCGCCAAGCACTATCTTCAGCAGTTCAGCAAGAAGTCGGATCCCGATAACGTCGCCAAGCTGATGGCTGCCGATGGCGCGACCAGCTACGGTGACTGGTGGACGAACCACGTCGGCAGCTACGGCGATCAGGCCGAATACAACGACCCGAACCGTCCGTTCATGCAGCCCTGGATTCCGCAGGCTCCGTATATCGGCGCGCAGCAGTTCACCTTCGTGCGCAACCCCTATTACTTCAAGGTTGACGCCGACTGCAACCAGTTGCCGTACATCGACAACCGCACCTTCACCCTGACGACCGACCCGCAGGTCGTTCTGCTCCAGACGCTTGGCGGTCAGAACTTCATCTCGTCGGACGACATTGCCCAGCCGACCAACAAGTCGGTCTTCTTCGACAATACCGACAAGGGCAACTACCGCTTCATCAACGTCACCAGCAGCAACTTCAACACCATGCTGCTGCACCTGAACTACAACGACGCTGATCCGGTCAAGGCGCAGGTCTTCAACAACCTCGACTTCCGTATCGGCCTCTCCGAAGCGATGGATCGCCAGAACGTCATCGATACCGTCTACGTCGGTCAGGGCAAGCCCTTCCAGGCCGCGCCGCGCCCCGAATCGCCCTTCTACAATGACAAGCTGGCGACCGAATACACCAACTACGATGTCGATGCCGCCAACGCCGAACTCGACAAAGTGCTGCCGAACAAGGGCGCAGATGGCTATCGCCTCGGCCCCGACGGCAACCCGTTCAGCTTCACCGTCACGGTCGATCAGGGCTTCCGCCCCGACTGGGTGGACGACATGCAAATCATCCAGAAGGACTGGCAGGCGGTCGGCATCAACGCGCAGCTCGATGTCGTCTCGGACGACACCTGGCAGACCCGCGAGCAAGACCCCAAGCTCGACGCCTACGTCTGGACGGGCGAGAACGGCCTCGGCCAACTGCCGATGCTGGCGCTCTCGCAGCAGACCTCCGACTTCCTGCCCATCGACAACGGTGGCGTGATCGGCAACGGCTGGTGGGCGTGGTTCCGCACGTCGGTTGACCCCACCTTCAAGCCGCAGGTTGATCCGGTGACCCCGCCGCAGGAAGTTCAGCGCATGTTCCAGATCAGCACGCAGATCAAGTCGGCGGTCACCGCTGATGATCAGAACAAGCTGATGAGCGAGTTCTTCAACGACGAAGCCGATCAGTTCCTGACCATCGGTCTGAGCCTGCCCGCTGGCGACTATCACGTCGTCAACAACACGGTGCGCAACGTTCCCGACACCGTGATCACGGGCTGGCTCTACCCCGGTTTCGCGCCCGCCAACTACGAAACCTTCTACATCGACCCCAGCTACGCAAAATAAGTTAAGCTCTAAGGCAAGGTATCCCTAACGGGATACCTTGCCCCATTGATTGTCAGTGAAGCCGGAAGGGATACAGGCTTGTTCCCTTACATTGTCAAGCGCATTCTGTACATGATTCCGACGCTGATCGCCATTTCCGTCGTCGTGTTCATCGTCATTAACCTGCCCCCCGGCGATTTCGTGGATCGGCTGGTCGCGCAGGAAAAAGCATCCGGCGAAATCGTCACCCAGCAGCAGATCGACGGTATGCGCCAGGTTTACGGCCTCAACGATCCACTGCCTGTTCAGTACGTCCGCTGGATTTCCGGCATCGTCCTGCGTGGTGATTTTGGCACATCGTTCAAATGGCAGTTGCCCGTCAGCCAGTTGATCTGGGATCGGCTCGCGCTGACCTTCGTGCTCTCCCTTGCCAGCCTGCTCCTGATTTGGCTGCTGGCGATCCCGATTGGCGTTTTTTCCGCCGTCCGCCAGTATTCGTCAGGCGATTATTTATTCACCTTTCTGGCCTTCATCGGCGTCGCTATCCCCGACTTTCTGATCGCGCTGATTTTGATGTATCTGGTCTTTAAATATTTCGGCCAAACGCTCGGCGGCCTGTTCTCGCAGCAGTACGTCAATGCGCCCTGGAGCGGCGCGAAAGTGCTTGATCTGCTCGGCCATCTCTGGATTCCGATGGTCGTCCTCGCGCTCGGCGGTACGGCCAGCCTGATCCGCACCCTGCGCGCCAACATGCTCGACGAACTGCGCCGCCCCTACGTCACCGCCGCCCGTGCGCGCGGCCTTTCCGAAACCTGGCTCCTGATCAAATATCCGCTGCGGCACGCGCTCAACCCGTTCGTGAGCAGCCTGAACGACGTGTTCGTCAACCTTGTCTCCGGCGCGACGATTGTCTCGGTCGTGTTGAGCTTGCAAACGACCGGGCCACTCCTGCTCACGGCGCTCGAAGGCCAGGATACCTATCTCGCGGCGGGCGCGCTGCTGCAACTGGCGGTGCTGGCGCTGCTCGGCACGCTCTTCTCGGACATTCTGCTCTCGTGGCTCGACCCGCGTATTCGCTTCCGTTAGGAGAACCATGTCGGAAACGCCCGTTCCCATTGAAATTCCCGCCGCTATCAGCGACGTTAACGAACCTGAAGCCCAGATCGTCGTCGCCAAACAGTGGCAGTTGATCTGGTGGAAATTCCGGCGGCATCGGCTGGCGCTGCTCGGCGGCATCATCACCATCCTGATCTATCTGGTGGCGATTTTCGCGGAGTTCCTCGCGCCCTTCACGCCGGATATGTACGCCTCGAAATATACCTACGCGCCGCCGCAGCCAATCCACATCATCGACTACGACGCGAGTGGGAATATTCAGTTCGCGCCCTTCGTCAACGGCTACAAAGTCGTGACTGACTATGCCGCCGGACGGCGCAATTTCGTGACTGACCCGACGGTCAAAATCCCGATTGGCTTCTTCGTTCACGGCACGCCCTACAAGCTGATCGGCATCTTTAACACCGACATTCACCTGATTGGCCCGCTCAACCAAAGCGATCCGATGTACATCCTCGGCGCGGATCATCTTGGCCGCGATATGCTCTCGCGCACGCTCTACGGCACGCGCGTCTCGGTGACGATTGGTTTGGTCGGCGTCGCTATCAGCTTGTTTTTAGGTATCCTGCTCGGCGGCATCTCCGGCTATTTCGGCGGTTGGCTCGACATCCTGATCCAGCGCGTGATTGAATTTCTGAATTCGATTCCGTCAATTCCACTGTGGCTGGCGCTTGCCGCAGCGATCCCGGCGGACATCCCGCCGCTGACCGTCTATTTCCTGATCACGATCATCCTCTCCGTGATCGGCTGGACGGGATTGGCGCGCGTCGTGCGCGGCAGGTTCTATGCCCTCAAAACCGAGGATTTCGTCAAAGCCGCCCAGTTGGACGGTTGCAGCCCGCTGCGCATCATCCTCCGGCACATGGTTCCGTCGTTCATGAGCCACATTATCGCCGTCGTCACGCTGGCAATCCCCGGCATGATCCTCGCGGAAACGGCGCTGAGTTTCCTCGGCATTGGCCTGCGCGAGCCGATCATCAGTTGGGGCGTGTTGCTTCAGGAGGCGCAGAATATCCGCGCGATTGCGCAGGCGCCCTGGCTGTTCTGGCCGGGCGTCGCCGTCGTCGTGACCGTCCTTTCGCTCAACTTCCTCGGCGATGGTCTGCGCGATGCCGCCGATCCTTACGCGCATTAATCATGAAAGAGTCTATGATCCCCTCCAACGATACGCTGCTTGAGATCAAAGACCTCAAGGTGCATTTTTTCACCCACGAAGGCACAGTCAAAGCCGTTGACGACGTGAGTTTCAATATCCCGCGCGGCAAAACGCTGTGTGTCGTCGGCGAATCCGGCTGCGGCAAATCGGTAACTGCCCGCGCCATCCTTCAACTGATCGACCCACCCGGCAAGCTGATCGGCGGCGACATTCTCTTTCGTCCCACGCCCGACACCGAAATCAACCTGACCAAACTTGACCCGCGCGGCAAAGAAATTCGCGCCGTGCGCGGCAAAGACATCACCATGATCTTTCAGGAGCCGATGGCGGCGCTCTCGCCGCTCTACACCATCGGCAACCAGATTATCGAGGGGATTCGCTGGCATACGCCCGTCTCTCAGCGCGAGGCGCGCAAGCTCGCCATCGACATTCTCGGCAAGGTCGGCATCCCACGCCCGACCGAGTTGATCGACGCCTATTCGTTCGAGCTTTCCGGCGGGATGCGCCCGCGCGCCATGATTGCGATGGCACTGGTCTGCGAG
>DASZXN010000560.1:0-13824 GCA_035545875.1 Phototrophicaceae bacterium | reverse complement strand
CGACCCGTTCGTTGAATTTATCACCCGCATGACCGCGTGTCCAATGCCATTTGATCTGGTGGATATGCGTCAGATCGTAGAGGCGAATCCACAATTCCTGATTGAGTACGGGCTTCTTGGCCGAAGTCAGCCAGCCGTTTTTGCGCCACTTCTCAATCCAGTCGGTGATGCCCTGGCGCAAATACTGCGAATCGGTGTAGAAATCGACCTCGCAGGGGCGGGTGAGGGCTTCGAGCGCCTTGATCGCGGCGGTCAGTTCCATCTGATTGTTGGTCGTGGACTTTTCGCTGCCGCTCAGTTCGGCCTGATGCTCGCCGTAGATCAGCAGCACACCCCATCCGCCGGGGCCGGGATTGGGTTTCGCCCCGCCATCGGAATAAATCGTGACTCGTTCGCTCAAATTTAACCTTATAGGGGTGTAGGGGCACGACATGTCGTGCCCCTACCTATAGATGCGCAAATTTGTAGAGGCACACGGCTGTGCGCCCCATTGCTATATGCCGATTGTGGACTAATTCAGGAATTTGCGCAGGACGGTCTGGAGGATGCCGCCGTTGCGGTAATACTCGACCTCGACCGCCGTATCGAGACGGGCGACGGCGCTGAAGGTCGTCTTTTTGCCGTCGGCGTCGGTGGCGACAATGGTCACATCCTGCTTGGCCTTGAGTTCGCCGCTGATGCCGAGGATGTCGTAGGTCTCGCGTCCGGTCAGACCGAGCGAGGCCGCGTCCTGACCGTCCTTGAATTGCAGCGGCAGCACGCCCATCATGACCAGATTGCTGCGGTGAATGCGCTCGAACGACTTCGCCAGCACCGCCTTCACGCCGAGCAGGTTCGTGCCTTTGGCCGCCCAGTCACGACTGGAGCCGGTGCCGTATTCTGCGCCCGCGATCACCAGCAGCGGCGTGCCCTCGGCGATGTACTTCTCGGAGGCGTCGAAGATGCTCATGACCGCGCCATCGGGCAGGTGCATGGTGATACCGCCTTCGCTGCCGGGGACGAGCTTGTTACGCAGGCGAATGTTGGCGAACGTGCCGCGAATCATGACTTCGTGATTGCCGCGCCGCGTACCATAGGTGTTGAAATCGGCCTTCTCGATGCCATGTTCGATCAGATATTTCCCGGCAGGACTATCGACCGGGATGTCGCTGGCCGGGGAGATGTGATCGGTCGTGATCGAGTCGCCGAGGTAGGCGAGAACGCGCGCGTTTTCAATCGGTTTGACGCCTTCGGGCTGGCGCGTAATGCTCATGAAGAACGGCGGCTCGTGGATGTAGGTGCTGGTGTTGTCCCACTGGTAGACGTTCCCCGTGCCGCTGGGAATCTCGTTCCACATCGGGTTACCGTCAAAGACGTTGCCGTACTGCCGCTTGAACATCTCCGGCGTGATCACCTTTTGCACGACTGAGAGGACTTCTTCCTGCGTCGGCCAAATGTCGCGCAGATAGACGGGTTCGCCGTCCTTGTCGCTGCCGATTGGGTCGTTCATCAGGTCGATGTCCACCGTGCCAGCCAGCGCGTAGGCGACGACCAGCGGTGGCGAGGCCAGATAGTTGGCTTTCACGAGCGGATTGATGCGGCCTTCGAAGTTGCGGTTGCCGCTCAACACGGCGGCGGCGACCAGATCGCCCTCATTGACGGCCTCAGCGACGCGCTCTGGCAGTGGGCCGCTGTTGCCGATACAGGTCGTGCAGCCGTAGCCAACCGTATGGAAGCCGAGCGCCTGCAAATAGGGCGTCAGGCCAGCCTGATCGTAGTATTCGGTGACGACGCGCGAGCCGGGCGCGAGGCTGGTCTTGACCCAGGGTTTACTATCCAGACCCTTTTCGACGGCTTTCTTGGCGAGCAAGCCAGCCGCGATCATGACCATTGGATTGCTGGTGTTGGTGCAGCTTGTGATCGCCGCGATCACGACCACGCCATGACCGATTTTCTCGGTGTCGCCGTTATCGTGGACGGTGGCGGTGTGCTGAAGCGCCTCGCCGCCGAGGGCAAAGCCACGCTGATCAACCGGGGTGGTGAGTGCCTTTTCGAAGCTCGACTTCATGTCGCGCAGCAGGATGCGATCCTGCGGGCGCTTCGGCCCGGCCATGCTCGGCTGTACGTCCGCGAGATTCAGTTCGAGCGCGTCGGTAAAGACCGGATCGGGCGTCTCGTCGGTGCGGAACAAGCCCTGTTCCTTCGTGTAGCGCTCGACCAATTGGATCAGCTTCTCGTCGCGGGCGGTGCGGCGCAGATAGTTGAGCGTCTCGGCATCCACCGGGAAGAAGCCCATCGTCGCGCCGTACTCAGGAGCCATGTTCGCAATCGTCGCGCGGTCGGTCAGGCTGAGTTTGCCGCAGCCCGCGCCGTAGAATTCGACGAACTTATCGACCACGCCGCGTTTGCGCAGCATCTGCGTGATCGTCAGCACGAGATCGGTGGCGGTCGCGCCTTCGGGCAGTTCGCCGCTCAGTTTGAAGCCAATCACCTGCGGCATGAGCATGTAGATCGGCTGGCCGAGCATGGCGGCCTCCGCTTCGATGCCGCCGACGCCCCAGCCGAGCACGCCGACGCCGTTGATCATGGTGGTGTGGCTGTCCGTGCCGACCAGCGTATCGGGGAAGGCGATGGTTTGACCATCTTCCTGCGCTGTCCAGACGACTTTCGCCAGATATTCGAGGTTAACCTGATGGATGATGCCCGTCGCGGGCGGGACGACGCGGAAATTGTCGAAGGCGTTCTTTCCCCAGTGAAGGAACTCGTAGCGCTCACGATTGCGTTCGAACTCCTTCGCCGCGTTGACACGAATCGCGGCGGTTGTGCCGAAACGATCCACTTGCAGCGAGTGGTCGATGACCAAATCGACCTGCACGCCGGGGTTGATTCGCTGCGGATCAGTGCCGAAGCGCTGCATGGCGCTGCGCAGCGCCGCCAGATCGACGACGGCAGGAACGCCTGTGAAATCCTGAAGGACGACACGCGCCGGCTTGAAGGGAATTTCGACCTGCTGCGGCGCGGCGGCGTTCCAGTTGGCGATAGTGGTGACCGCTTCCTCTGTGACCTCGAAGTTGTCGAGGTTGCGCAGTGCGTTTTCCAGCAGAATCTTGATGCTGAAGGGCAAGCGGTCAATGTGTCCGACGTTTTGTGCGGCCAGTTTGCTCAGGCGGTAAATGACAGCCTCGCCGTTCCCGGTGTCAAACGTGCCGCGTGTACCAAAAGTATCCACTCGCATACGACTTCCTTTAGCGCTGAGGCTGCCTTACGGAGACAGTCTGCGTGAGAGAGAAAAGGTTGGAGACAGACGGATTTTATCGCGTTCCATTCTACCTCAGGATAAGCCGATTTGTCAGATTATTCCAATAGAAGATTGCTATCAGGAACATTCGTGAATTCTATTTGAGAAGGCGATTGTACCCGCATGACGGTACTGTGGGAGCGAGGGCATGCCCTCGCCCCTGTTGTTAAGGGATAACCCCCTTTGAGAATTCCGGGTCGAATGTGTGCAGCAGTGGTGCTGAGCTTAAGATTCGTTTAAGTTGCTGATAGATCAACAGGTTGAATCGGCCTCTGCGCTTGAAGTTTACGCGCCACGTTGTAGACTAAAGCGGTTGTCTTCATCTCCGCATTGAGGCTTTTATGGCGAAAGATCAGAATAAACCGAAGGCACCTCCGCCTTCTCCGCCGCCGCAGCCGCGCACAGGCGCAGGCGCGCGTGCCGCCGAGCGTCGTGAAGAGCGCGAGCGCGAGCGGCGGCGGCGGCAGTACACGATTTGGGGCGTCATCGCGGTGATTGTGATCGTGGTGATCGCCGGGGTTGTTTACATCGTGCGCGCGCCCGCCGACGCGCCGATCCCCGATGGCGCGCTGACCCGCTATCACGACATCAGTACGTCGCGCACCAAAGACGGTTTCCCGCGTCTTGGCGATCCGGTCGCGCCCGTGCAGGTCGCCGAATATTTGAGCTTCGACAACGCCGACAGCCGCACTTTCAATGACGCGACCATTGATCAGTTCGCGGATCGCGTGCGCGGCGGCAAAATGGCGCTGACGTTCGTGCCGCTCTACAGCTATGGCGACGTTGCCAACGGGCAGGGCGCGGCTGCCGCTTCGATCTGCGCGGCGGAACAGGCGCAGTTCTGGCCGTTCCACGACGCGCTCTTTAGCTGGGCAGGGCAGTACGGCAATCAGGCGTTCACCAACAATCGCATCAACGCGGGTGTTGCGGCCTTTAAGCTCGATGGCGGTGCATTCAGCGGCTGTATCAGCAGCGGTCGGGCAATGGATGTGTTGGCGACCGCCAAAACGCAGTCGAAGGCGCTGCCGAACTTCACGACACCGCCGATTGTGACGATTGATGGGGTGGTCGTGCTCGGCGATGATCAGAAGCCGCTGACCGACCCGAACGCGATCATGGCGAAGGTGGACGAGGCGATCCAGCGTGCCAGCCTTGCGCCGACACCGCAGGTCACAGCGGAAGCGACGGGCGAAGCGACCGCAGCAGCGACTTCGACCGCTGAGGCGACGAGCGCCGCGATCATTGCGTCCACGCCGGAATCGACCTCAACGGCGGAAGCGACGGTGGCATCAACGGCGGCTCGCTAACGAAACAACTGTAGGGGCGCAGCACGCTGCGCCCCTACGCAAAGCCCTCTTTTGAGCTTAATCCCGCTTTGCTAGCATCGGGCCGAGGTTGCGCCCGCCGAGCAGGTGCATGTGCAGGTGATAGACTTCCTGCCCGCCGTCGCCTTTGCAGTTGATCAGCAGACGATAGCCGCGTTCACTAATGCCCTGCTCGCGCGCGATTTGTTTGGCGACGATGAACATATGGCCGATCATGGCTTCGTCCTCCGGCGCAACGTCGTCAACCGTAGCGATTTCCTTGTTCGGCACAATCAGAATGTGAACGGGCGCCTGCGGATGAATGTCCTTGAAGGCCGTCACCTGATCGTCCTTGTAGACGATCTCGGCGGGGATTTCTCCGGCGATGATTTTTGAGAAAATGCTCGGCATGAATTTTGCTCCAAATGCTTCAAGTAATGAGTAATGAGTAACGAGTGATGAGTTAAAGACGCTCGTACTTCTCATCACTCATCACTCATTACTGATATTTACATCGCTAACCCGCCATCGACGTTGAGCGTGTGCCCGGTGATATACGAGGCTTCGTCCGAGGCGAGGAAAGCTGTCGCCAGCGCCACGTCCTCGATGGTTGCCCAGCGACCGAGCGGGATGTTCTCGTTGATCTTCTTGGCGATGTCTTCAGGCAGCGTCGAAGTCAAATCGGTGGCGACGAAGCCCGGCGCGACCGCGTTGACGGTAATATTGCGCGAGGCGACCTCGCGGGCGAGCGCTTTGGTGAAGCCGATGATCCCGGCTTTGCTGGCACTGTAGTTGGTTTGTCCGGCGTTGCCCATGATGCCGCTCACGCTGGTGATGTTGACGATCCGTCCGTAGCGCTTGCGCATCATGGCGCGGACGGCGGCTTTCGAGCACAGCCACGTGCTGCGCAGATTGGTTTGGATGACCGTGTCGAAGTCGTTCGCGCCCATCAGCATAATCACGTTGTCGCGGGTCGTCCCGGCGTTGTTGATCAGAATGTCGATCTTGCCGTAAGCGTCGGTCGTCGCCTTGATCAGCCGATTAGCGTCGTCCTCAAGGCTGACATCCGCCTGAATCGCCTGCGCCGTGCCGCCGAGCGCCGTGATCTCCGCGACGACTTCGTTGGCGGCGTCCGCGTTTTTCTGATAATTAACCACGACGGTCGCGCCGCGCTTCGCCAGCTCCAGCGCGATGCCGCGCCCGATGCCTCGGCTGGCGCCCGTGACTACCGCGATCCGCTCATTCAGTTGAGTCATCAAGAATTCTCCTTGTGTATCAGCGAGGGGATGTACGGCGTAATTTTGTAGGGGCGTTCAATTGAACGCCCCTACAAGAACCGGTTTACCGTAGATTGCCCCAAATAAATGGATCATACTCGCTGCGGGCGGACGCTGCTACTGCCCGCCGACCCAGCCGAGTACCTGAATCGTTCCGAGCAGACTGCCCGTCAGATTGACTAATCCCAAGCCGTTCGGGTTGGCGACGTACACGTCGGTGCGTCCGTCGATGTGCGGGTTGATGCCTGTGAAGGTCAGGAAGCGGCCATCGGGCGAGTAGCTGGGATCGCACATGGTCGGCGGCGGCGTGCCGCGCGTGACCTTCGCCAGATTTTCATCGACGACGACGATGCCGTTGGGACACTGACCGTTGCCGCCGCCGATGGCGATATGTTTGCCGTCCGGCGACCACGATGCGACCATATCGTAACGCGCGAACGGCAGATCGGTGATGCGCCCGATTTCCGTACCATCGATGCTCGCCAGCACGATGTCTGAGGTCGTTCCGGCGGCCTGATAGACGACTTCCTGTCCGGTGGGCGACCATGCTTCGGAGAGCTTGAGCGGCGTATCGTTGCTGGTCAGGGTGACTTTGGTCGATTGACCGCTGATCACGTCGCTGGCGTAAATATCGCGCTCGGTGTCGCCGTTCAACGGATCGCCGCTGGCGTAGACGACTGTGCGCGGGTTCGCCCACTTCGGCGGCGACGTGACCCATGCCGTCGAGACCTGTGTGATCTGTTTGTTTGCCATGTTAATCACGAAGACGTTGCCACCCGTTGGTGGCGGCGTATTCGTACCGTCACACGTCCCCGGCTGACCGGGAATCCAGCTTGGACACTGGGCGCGATCCGAGACGAACGCCACATACGCGCCATCCGGCGACCAGACCGGCCAGAAATCATATGAGCCTTGCGGCGTCAGGTCGGTTGGGTTCGAGCCGTCCCGTTCGACTGTGTAGATGTCGATGTCGTAGCCTGTCGCCAGCGCGATTGCCAGCTTGGTTCCATCGGGCGACCAATCCGGCGGGGTGAGAATATTGCGCTGCGTCACCGAGCGGATCGCCAGCACGCGCGCGCTGATCTGGCTTTTAAAGTCAGCGATATATAACCCTGCGGAACTGGCTGGGCCATTGGGCACGAGATAGGCGAAGGCATCGCCAGTGGGCGAGAGATAAATCTGACTGCCCGTCGAGGTATCGACCTGAATGATTTTGACGCGGGCTGCCGAATTGGTCGGCGGGACATAGTAGAGGTCTTCGATGGTATTGCCGGGCTGCTGAGTCGCGCTGCTGCCGATGCGGTTGTTGCTGTTGATGAAGGCGATCATCGGGCTTTGCAGGCGCGCGATCATGTCACTGGGCAGGTCGAGCGAGTGCCAGTTGTCGTAGGCGAATGCCGTCGTCGGCCCCGGCGTATTCGTCGCCGTCGGACTGGGTGTGAATGTGGCAGTATTAGTCGGCGTGAGCGTGACCGTCGGCGTGAGCGTCGGTGTATCGGTGGGTGGGATGGCAGTGGGCGTTGGCGTGTCGCTCGGCGTGAGCGTGGCAGTGGGCGTGTCGCTTGGCGTGGGCGTGGCAGTGGGTGGCGCGCTCAACATATTGCACGCCGCGCAAAATAAAAGCAGTAAGACTGAAATTCGGCGCATTCCCTGTTCTCGATTTCTCTTTCCAGATTTTGCGCCGCTTAGGATACCACAGAAATGCAGAAATGAATGAAGCGAACGGAAGGACAGTGGGGACGCTGCGCTATAACAGCGTCCCTACTGCGTAGAGCTTTAGTAGATGATGTAGTCGGTTGGGGTGTCGGTCGGTCGAGGCGCATTCACGTTAATGGTGATCGGGTAGGGAATCTGTTGATTATCTTTGGTGACGACCAGCAGGGTATAGGTGGTTGTCTGCGACGGACATTCCTGCTTGGAGTCGTGCCCGATCACGGGCTGGCCTTCGAAATAGACCTGACTGATGTTGTCCACATCCCAGCGGATTGTCGTGCAGTCGCCGTAGTTGATCGGGTTGTTGTCGGCGCGCAGGTTTGGCCCGACAATTTGGACATTGGTCGGTGTGGCTGTCGGCGCTGGCGGTGTATTGGTCGGTATCGGGAAGGGCACGCGCAGCGTCTGCCCGACGATCAGATGGTTCGGGTCGGTAATGCAGTTGCCTGCTTGCAGGTCGGCGGTGCGCATGTTGATCCGCAGGGCAATGGTTGACAGGAAGTCGCCACGCTGAACGACGTAACGATACTGCCAGTCCGTGCGCGGTGTACAGGCGACCTGCGGCGTGGGAGTCGCCGTGCCTTGCGACGACGATGGTAGCTGTCCTGATTGAACGATGGGCTGCGGAATCGTCACGGGACGATCCAGCAGCTTGAGCGGCGCAAGCTGAATCGCCTGTAAGTCGTACGGTTCCGGCGCGGACGGCGGCCCATTCACGCCCAGACCATCGGTGCCTCCGCCGAGCGGGATGCCCACCTGAGCACCCGGCTGAACGATTTGCGTGACGCCATTGGCGCTAACCACACCCTGCCCTTCGACAATGGCAACATCCATCTCCTGATTTTGCTGGGCAGTGATGTAGGCGGTCGAGCCGAGCGTGACGCTCGCGCCGTTGATGGTCATGGCGACATCGGAACCGCTCGGCGACTGGATCAACACGGCGGAATCGGGCACATTGGAGCAGTTGGTGTTGCCGATACGTGTGCTGATGGTAACGGCGTTCATACCCGGCGTCGGGTTATTAACGGTGGTGTCGCCGTAGAGCAGGAAGGTCACATTCTGGCCGGGGAGCGCATCGGGCAGGTTGGCCTGCGCCTTGATCACGGCGATGCCCCAGTCTTTGGTCAGCATGTTGAGCGGCGCGGTACTCAGGCGCATCACGTCAAGCAGATTCACGGTGTCGCCGGACTTGACGAAGGTGAGCTTGCTGTTCGGTTGGAACTGCGCGGAAACCAAATGGTTGCCGTAGCAGACTTTGTTGCGTCCCAGATTGTCGCAGACCAGCCCGACGCTGGCTTCGGCAAGCTGTACCAGTTGATCGCAGGTGATGTTCGGGGCAGGGGTCGAAACCTGATCAACAGGTGCCGCCATGCTGCCGCTTCCCATCGTGAGCGCGATCAGACAGAGGAGGATAAGGGCTAGAATGTACTTTCGCGCCGCCATGAGATTACTCCCTTTCTCCCAACAGGGCTAAGGCGATGTCACGGTGATCGTGATTTGATACTGCTGGCGCTTACCGTCGGGCGTTTGCACCAGCAATGTATACGTTGTTGTTTTAGTCGGACATTCCTGCTGCTGATCGTGCCCCGTTTTGGGCTGTCCCTCGAAATAGACCGCCTGCGCGCCGTCTACGTCCCAGTGAATTGTCGTGCAGTCGCCCGCCTTAATCGGATTTGCGTCAGCGGTCAGACTGGCTGTCTGCGGCGTCGGCGAGAGGGCGGACGTGGGCGTAGCGGTCGCTGGGAGCGGCGCGTCAGTGGGGACGGCGCTCGGCACGAGCAGCGTTTGCCCGGCGGCCAGCTTGCTCGGATCGGTGATGCAGTTGGCGCTTTGCAAATCGGCGGGGTTGAGATTGAGCTTCCGCGCAATCGAGGCGAGGCTGTCGCCTTGCTGCATCGTGTAGTGGAATGTCCAGTCGGCGCGCGGCGCGCAGGCGGTCGGGCTGGCCTGCGCTGTCTGAACGGCGGTCGGCGTGTCGGTCGCGGCAGGCACGGCCTGAGCAGTCGCAATCGGCTGTGGCACCGTCACCTGCCGATCCAGCAGCTTGAGCGGAGCCTGCGCGACTGCCTGCTGATCGAAGGGCATGACTTCAGACGGCGCGCCGCTGGCTTGCAGACCGTCGCCGCCGCCGAGCGGAACCTGCACCTCGCCGCCGGGTGGCACGCTGCGCGTCACACCCTGCGAGGTGATGGTGCCCTGACCTTCGACAATGGCAAAGGTGAAATCCTGATTCTGCTGCGCGGTGATGTAAGCGGTTGAACTGAGGGTGATGTCCGAGCCGTTGATGTTCATCGCCACGTTCGCGCCGGATGGCGACTGAATCACGACCGCTGATTCGGGGACGCTGGCGCAGCTATTGCTGCCGATGCGCGTGTTGACCGTGACGGCGTGCATACTGGAAGTCGGATTATTGACAGTGGTGTCACCGTAGATTAGGAAAGTGACGTTCTGACCGGGGATCGAGTCGGGCAGGTTGGCCTGCGCCTTGATCACGGCAATACCCCAGTCGTTGGTTTTGGTATTGAGCGGCGAGGTACTCAGGCTTTTGATGTCGAGCAGATCAACGATGTCGCCGGATTTGTTAAAGCTCGCGCTGACGTTGGGCTGGAAATCGACGTTGATCAAATGGTTGCCGTAGCAGGCTTTGTTGCGCGACAGGCTATCGCAAATCTGGCCGACGCTGCTTTCCGCCTGCGCGACCAGTTGATCACAGGTGATGCTCGTAGTCGTCGGGCTGGGCAGGCTGGTCGCACTCGGTGCAGCCGTCGAAACCTGCGCGACAGAGGTCGGCGTAGGCTGAGAGCCGGAGCAGCCGCCAATCAGCAGCAGCGTCGCCAAGAAGAAGGCAAACGCTAACAAGTGGACACGCGACACCATCAGTTTATCCCTTACGTCGAATGCTCAACATGACAACTATAGGGCAGAGTCGCTAAAGCGGCAAGCAACGTTCCGCCTACGCTGAGTTATTCAGCACGTAATATGAGCCGCGTTTCTGGCCGAGTTTGCGTAGAATATCCTTGACGACCAAATCGGCTAGATCGCGGCGGATCGTTTCGGGATGAACGTCCGGGCAGAGGGTTTGCAAGTCGCTGTTGGTGATGCGGGCGTTGCCGTCCCGGATCAGGAAGAGCAGGGCGGTCTCCTGGCGCGCGTTGATCGGTTTGCCTTTATACTGGCCTTCCAGACCCAGCAGTTGGGTTGGATTGTCCGCCAACTGCGCCGCTTTTTCCTCGACCTGCTCGCTAAAGAGCGAAACGCGGAAGCCGCCCGCCGTCTCTTCGAACTCCGGCGCGCGCAGATGCTTCTCGCGCATCAGGTCGATGACGCGATCCACGCCGTAGCCGAGCCGCTCGATGAAGCCCATGTCGGAGAGCACCTGCACGATCACCGGGTTGCGCGAAAAACGCTCGTCCTTGATGTTGTCAATCGTGACCGGGCCGGGCAGTCCGCCGGGACTGGTGACTTCCATGCGATTGCGGAAGATGAACAGGCGAAT
This sequence comes from Phototrophicaceae bacterium, assembly GCA_035545875.1. Lineage (GTDB taxonomy): Bacteria > Chloroflexota > Anaerolineae > Aggregatilineales > Phototrophicaceae > Flexifilum. Next base: position 2,757 of record DASZXN010000560.1, on the reverse strand, counting down.
CCCGTCGCCTGTGATGCTGTAATCGCGGTGGGCAGCGGCGTTGACGACCAGTTCGCGCGCCGCTTCGAGCGGATACTCGAATGTCTCGGTGCGTTCCATTGTCCGCCCGATGCTCACATCTTTGCGCAGATGATCGATCAGGAAGGCTTCGGCGCGACGTATCTGATCGGGGATCGTGCCGAGGATGTCCTCACGCTGGAAGGTGTCGCTCATGATGTCGCCGGGGAAGCGCGCTGCCGTGATCTCGACGCCGCGAATGTGGCGCTGCGGGTCTTTGCCGAACAGCAGAATTCCGGCATTGGTTGGGCGCAGCCGACCCTCCTGCTTGGCGAGGCAGCCACGCCGGAACAGCGCCGTCTCGACCTCGGTTTCGCTGACGCCGCCGAGCGTGGTGGTGTAGGCTTTGGCCTTATCCCAGTCGATGTCCTCAAGGCTCGCGCCGCGCGCGATCTCGGTCTCGAAGCTCAGTTCGCCGCGCTCGATGATCAGGCGGCGCAGTTCGCGCGGCTTGAGCGCGGTGTTCTCGATTCCCTGGCGGCTCAGGTAGCGCCCATCGAGCGCGTAAACGTGTGGCATTCCCGGCGGGATATGGACAACGACCACGTGCTTGTCTTTAAGCAGAATCGTGCGTGGCATCGGGATAATCAGCGGCGGCTCAATCGAGAGGGCGGCCTGGAGCACGCGGTCAATCGCGCTGCTGGCGTCACGCACGCCGATCAGGGTCGCGGCGGGGCCGATCATACCGAGCACCAGCATCCCGCCATGACTGTTCGCCATCGCCGTGAGGATCGTCGCCATCGCGTCGAGCGGCGCGTTCTCACTCAGCCAGTCGAGCCGCTCCGAGCGCCCATTCTTGATCGCCTGCCAGAGATCATCCGAAGCCACGTCAGCCTCGCTGTTTTGAATTAGGGCGCAGCGCGCTGCGCCCCTACAACTGCACCACACCTATCGACATAATCGGGTTTTACCAATATTTCCTAGCGGCGTAACATGTTACGCCCCTATATTCCCGAACAACGCTCAATCCTCGTCGCGCTCGTCCTTCTCCCGCTGCTCACGGCGGATGCGGTCGAGCTTGCGCTCGGACGGCTCTGGCAGCAGCACCAGATCGATCACCTGCTGCATGTTCTCGACCGGGTGAATGTCCAAATCCTGCCGCGCCTCTTTCGGCAGATCGACCAGATCGCGTTCATTCACTTTGGGAAGAATTATATGCTTGATTCCGGCGCGGCGCGCGGCCAGCAGCTTTTCCTTGATCCCGCCCACCGGAAGCACTTTGCCGCGCAGCGTGATCTCGCCCGTCATCGCATAATCGCTGCGCACCTTGCGCTCGGTGAACGCGGAGATGATCGAGATCGCCAGCGTGATTCCGGCGGACGGCCCCTCTTTCGGGACTGCGCCTTCTGGCAGGTGGACGTGAACGTCGAAGTTCTCGAAATCGTCGTTCGGGACTTTTAAATCCTCAGCCCGCGAGCGCATGTAACTCAGCGCCGCCTGTGCCGATTCCTGCATCACGTCCCCCAGCGATCCGGTCAACAGCAGACTGCCTTTGCCGGGGAGCACCTGCACCTCGATGGTCAGGATGTCGCCGCCGAAGGGTGTCCAGGCCATCCCCGTCGCCACGCCGATCTCGTCCTTGTCGTTGGCGCGAATTTCGTCGAACGGCGCCGGGCCTAAGAAGCGATCCAGATGCTTGACCGCAATTTCACTCGGATAGCGCTTGCCCTCCGCGATCAGGCGTGCCACCTTACGGCAGACGTTGGCGATCTCGCGGTTGAGGTTGCGCACGCCCGCCTCGTAGGTGTACTCGTGAATCAGCTTGTGCAGCGAGGCGTCGCTGAAGTGAACTTTGTGATCGTTCAGGCCATTGACTTCGAGCGCCTTCGGGATCAAAAACTGACGCGCGATGGCGATCTTCTCTTCCTCGATGTAGCCGTTGAACTCGATCAGTTCGAGGCGGTCGAGCAGGGCAGGCGGCAGCGGATCGAGGTCGTTGGCGGTCGTGATGAACAGCACCTTCGACAGATCATAAGGCACGTCGAGGTAGTGATCCGAGAAGGCGTAATTCTGCTCCGGGTCGAGAATTTCCAGCAGCGCCGCCGACGGATCGCCGCGAAAATCCGCGCCGAGCTTGTCGATCTCGTCGAGCATAAAGACCGGGTTGACCGTTCCCGCGCGGCGCATCGTCTGGATGATTCGTCCCGGCAGCGCGCCGATGTAGGTGCGGCGGTGGCCGCGAATCTCGGCCTCGTCGCGCACACCGCCGAGGCTCACGCGCACGAATTCGCGCCCCAGCGCGGCGGCGATGCTCTTGCCCAGCGAGGTTTTGCCGACGCCGGGCGGCCCGACGAAGCACAGGATCGGGCTGTTCTGCTGATCCGGCGCGAGTTTGCGCACGGCGATGTATTCGAGGATGCGATCTTTCACTTTGGGCAGACCATAATGGTCGCGCTCCAGAATCGCTTTGGCCGCTCCTACGTCGAGTTGATCCTCGGTCGCTTTGTTCCAGGGAACGCCTGTCAGCCAGTCGATGTACGTCCGCACGATGCCGACCTCAGGAGCCATTGGAGCCATCATCGCCAGCCGCGAAAGCTCCTTCATGGCTTTCTCGTGAACTTCGGGCGGCAAGCCCGCCTGAACGATCTGCTCGCGGACTTCGTTGATCTCCTGCTGGAAGACATCTTCCTCGCCCAATTCGCTCTGGATCACGCGCATTTGCTCGCGCAGATAAATCTCGCGCTGCGTGCGATCCATCTC
>DASZXN010000559.1:0-2100 GCA_035545875.1 Phototrophicaceae bacterium | reverse complement strand
GCGTCGGCAATCGGATCAACGTCATCACCCGATGGCAGGCGCTCGAATACATCACCTCGCAAAACGTTGATCGCCGCGCCTTGGATCGGGTCAACGCAATAACTGTTGTCCCAGGGGCGATCGGCGCCTGGCGCAGGCAGGCCTTGCTCGCAATCGACGGCTATAGCGCCGACACGCTCGCGGAGGATATGGATCTTACTTGGCGTTTGCGCCGGCAGGGCTGGCGCATCGCAAACGAAACTGGCGCCATCGCCTATACCGAGGCGCCGGCGAGCATCTCTGCGCTGATGCGGCAGCGCTTTCGCTGGACCTTTGGCACGCTCCAATGCTTGTGGAAGCATCGCGACGCGCTCTTTCGCGTTGGCTGGTTTGGCGGGTTTGCTCTGCCGAGCTTGTGGTTGTTTCAGATCTTGCTGCAATTGCTGGCGCCTTTGGTGGACCTGCAATTGCTGTGCGCCTTGCTCGGACGCACTTTCGGCTGGCTTGAGTCGCTTCAACATGCTGACGTTTCCCCACCTTACGATCCGGCGATCTGGCTTATCTTCGCCATCTATATCGCTTTCGTCGTCGTCGAATTGGCCGCGGCCTGGATTGCGCTCGCCTGGGACGAGGAAGACAAACAATTGCTCTGGCTGCAGCCGCTGCAACGGCTTGTCTATCGCCAGATCATGTACGTGGCTGTTTGGCGCGCCGTCTCGCGCGCCCTCGCAGGCGCGGGCCAAGCTTGGGGAAAGCTTCGCCGCACCGGCACGGTCGTGATGTCGTCGGAGGCGCGTTAGTCTGGATACGCGCCCCCAACTGCGCAACCCGATCGTCGATGGGCATTCGAAGCTAGCCGCAATTGATCAATCGTAGTTTCGATCACCCCAAAGGCCCGGACACGCCTGGGCCCATACGCCGCGGCGTGCATTTCGCGCGGCTTGCTCCTGGGCGGCGTACGCACGGTGCGAATAGCGCGGCCAGTCTCGCGCTTGGCCCTGCTCGACCATGACCCCGTCGATATCGGTGTTGCCGACAAAGCAGGTGGCGACGCTACGGCCGTAGTGGTCCAACCCACTCACCTCGCAGCGCAGGCTACGACCACGAACGAGATCATCGAGCGCAAGCGCCGATTGTTGGCTTGGTCGCAACGACCCGCAACGGCGATCGTGTTCGGGCGCATCGATGCCGCTAAGGCGAATTCTTGTCCCGTGAATCTCAATGGTGTCGCCGTCAATCACTGAAGCGACGCCCACAATCTCAGTGCTGCTGTCAGCACGGGACGCGCCGCTGCACGTCGCCACTGCGAGCACCAGCAAGAACACGCCGACATAGGCGCCAATAGTGCTCCAGCGGCGCATGGCGCCGTACTCGGGTGCGTTGTCCCAGCCACTCAATGGCGCCACCCCGCAGCAACACAAATCGAAACCGCGAATAGCACGAGAGGGGCGAAGTCCCAACCGATGCGGCGACTTGGTGACCTTCGACACAGAAATTCAAAGCGAAAATCTTGATCCAACATCAGCGCAACAATCGGTCGTGTCCCATTGAGTGGTGTACGAGCCCGTGGGCATCGTGATCGTCGGCAGCTTCGGGCCGATCATCGCGCTGGCTCGAACGCGACAAGAAGTTCGGACCTCTGGTGGCAAGCCGAACCATCCGACAACAACAACATCATCCACGGCCCAGTTGCCTTTTGCCCCGCGAGACCCGATCAATCGTCAACCAAATTGAAGACGCGCCGGTATGGCGCTCGTTTCGGGCGGAAGCTGACAACAAATCTTTCAAGGCCGAGCGAGAAGTCTGTTTTTTGCAAGCCAGGTATCGCCAACTCTTGCCCTTGAAAGACAGCGTGCTTTGAGGAGCGTTGTAACTACGACAAGTGTACGTGCATCGGAAGCGACTGCGGGGTTCTGCGCTCGCACACCCGATCGAGGGTATCAGACAATTCCAGCAACAACGTGCCGACTTGTTCGCCGATATCGTCCCTGTTGGCTCGCCCCGCGCAGTCAATTATCGCGTGAGCAACGTCGGTGAGGTCTGCTTCACAAACCTGCTCACCCAGCGATTTTAGCTGCCGAGATACATCCAGCAACTGACGTCTGCTAATGACGCCGCTTT
>DASZXN010000558.1:0-13290 GCA_035545875.1 Phototrophicaceae bacterium | reverse complement strand
CCCTGCTGGTACCAGTTCGGGTCAGCCCACATCGTATCCGGCAGAATCGACTCGACGCCGTACTCCTGCGCCATTGATACCGCTTCAGAAAGAAACTCGCTGCGGTTGGAATTATCCGACGATGGCTCATACCAGTGGACGTAGATCATCGCCGGGAACGGGCCGTTTCCGGCAGGCACGACCAGCGTGGCGTTGATCGCTTTTTGCGTGACCGGGCTGGGGTAGCTGATCGTCTTGACAGTCACACTGCCCTGCATCTCGGTTTTCTGGACGCTCATGTTCAGAGGAGCGCTTTGGTCGTAGCTGAACAGGTTGGGCATATAAACCTCCGTCGATGCTGAAGTCGCTTCGGGGGTCGCGTCCTGCGCCAGCACGGGAGCGCCAATCAGCAGAATAAGCATGAGCGCAAACAAAAGCCGTTTCATATTCATCTCCTCAATAAGCCGAGCTTCTGCCCGGTTCACTTATACTATTGAATCTACTTATACTGGTATAATCAGGTTCAGTGGTATTAGAGTCCTATTGCGAACTGGGGCGAGGCGCTACAATAAGAGATGGGAGAGTAGGTCATGCGTCTGGAGAATTGCGAGTTCCCCGTTCAACTGGGGGGACACCTTTGCCTCAACTTCACCAACACGGCGGAATTTCGTCACACCGACCACCGCCTTGAATTTTTACATTCCTATGAGCATGTACTCGCGTGGTGCTGGCAAAATCACCTGATCACCGAAAAGGCTGCTGAGCGAATCGGCGCACTTGCCACTCAACGACCTGCGGAGGCTGAAGCCGCCTTTCGGCAAGCACTTGAGCTACGAGAAATGTTCTATTGCATCTTTACGGCGGCAATTGCGAACGAATTTCCCGGTAGCGGTAATCTGGCGCTGCTCAATCAGACTCTCAGCCGGACGCAGCAGCAGCGCGGCATCAGTATCTCCGATAACGCTGATTACGGATGGGCATGGACATACACCGATGATTTAGCCTCTGTCCTTGCGCCCCTTGTGTTCTCAGGTGCCGATTTGCTTGCGTCCGATCAGCTTGGTTGGGTGCGTCAATGCCCCAACTGCGGCTGGCTGTTCCTCGATACCAGCCGCAATCACACGCGCCGCTGGTGCAGCATGGATTACTGCGGCAGCAAGGTCAAATCACACCGTCAGTACGAGCGCCGCAAGCAAAACCAGGCGTAAATTCTCTTTACTCTGCCTGGCGTCTTTGCGCCTTCGCATTGAAGTTCCAATCTTTCGCCTTCGCCTTTGATTTGCGTTTCATTTCGTGCGGATTACAATTCGCGCGTTTGATTCGTCTCGAAAGGCCGCACGTGAATACTCCGCTCGACACGACGATCCCTAACCGCGCTGATGATGACCTCGCGCGGCGGCACGCGCCCCTGATTCGCCTTGACCTGCACGAACCATTTCCGCCCCTGATCGTCGGCTACACCGTCTTTCGCGGACATGAACCGCAGGCATCGCCGTCGTTTCCGCGCGAAATCAATCTCCCAGCGGGCGCGGTCTGTGCAATTGAATACGCGATCTGGTCGGACTGGGACATTCAGCATCTCTACGAATTGGAGCATATCTGGGTCTACGTCAGCGCCGACGATCAAATCGTTCACGCCGAGGGAAGCTGGCATGGCGGCTTCAACGACATGATCGAGGACGGCCTGCCGCTCGAAGCAGGTCGGCTGATCCTCTATTCCGAGCCGGGCAAGCACGCCTTCGCGCCCGTGCGCAACTGGATCATGCAGCGCGCGGAGACGACGCTGCTCGACTGCGGCAGGCACGCCGGGAGCGCGGGCGTGCTGGTCACGCCGCTGTTCGAGGGCAAAATCCACAGCCGCAACCCGATCAGCAACCGCGCGACTCATAGCTGGCTGGAATGTCGCGCTTTCGAGCCGAGCTTCGACTTCAGCCGCATTTTCGACCTGCGCAATGCTCAATTTGTCCAGTGGCTGTCGCTAGAGACCTATATACCGCAGCGCGTCGCTCAACGTGCCGCTGAAATTGTCGCTTCTTTCCCCGTAAATCAGCAGCATTTGTACAAAATCGCCCATCGCGGCGCATCGGCCTACGCGCCCGAAAACTCGCTCGATGCTTTCCGCACCGCCGCCGCAATGGACGCCGATATGGTCGAGATTGACATTCGCGTCACGGCGGACGGGGTGCCGGTAGTTAGCCACGACAGCACGCTCAGGCGGCTCTACGGCGTCGATGGGGTGATCGCCGAAAAAACGCTCGCCGAACTGCGCGCCTTGACTCCCGCTGGTGTCGCACCAATCCCAACCTTTGACGACGTGGCGCAGGTCTGCGCTGGGCTGGAAATCGGCCTCTACCTCGACATCAAGGACTTTGACGACGAGCGGGCACGCGCCTCGGTTTTTCACTCGATCAGTCGCTACGGACTGCTCGACATGTGTATCGCCGGGTCGTTCGACCTGAGTCTGATCGCCGACATCAAGGCAATTGAGCCGCGCATGTTGACCTCGATCCTGTTCGGCGCGACGACTGTCGATCCGGTTGGGCTGGCTCAGGCGATTCGCGCGGATTACGTTCACCCCTGCTGGGAAGGCCGCGCCGCGCAGCCGCATACCCTATTCACGCCCGAATGGATCAAGCGCGTTCATGCCGCCGGGTTGGGGATCGTCTGCTGGCACGAGGAACGCCCCGACGAGATCGCCGCGCTGCGCGCGCTCGGCGTTGACGCGATCTGCTCCGATACCCCGGATCGGCTGGCGGTGCATCGTGTGCTGTGTTCATGAAACCGGTTCGCGGATATGACACATCGTGTTCCCACACAAATGCCAAATTAATCACGGTCAATTTCGGTGCGATCCGCCGCTAATTTTACATGAGTGGAAGATTAAAATTTCTTCGTGCGCAGGCGCAAATTCAGGCTGTGCGGCGTTAAGAATCTACAGATGACTTGCGTTCGTCTATAGATTTATGTATATTTTGTGAGATTTTTCTCATTTGTGATGGAAAGAACCAATGCCGCAACCGCCACGCACGTCCTCACTGGGCAAGCGTCAGTACCTCCGTTTTGCCTTCTACAAGCTTGATCCGCTTTGGCGGCGTTTGCCCGCCGAAGTGCAAATCGAACATAAGCACGAGTTTCTGAACACCATCGAAAGCTTTAACCGCCGGATGCTGCTGCGCCCTTACAGCCTGATGGGTACACGCGCCGACGCTGAACTCCTGCTCTGGCAGATTGCCGAGACGCCGCAGGCGTTTCAGGAACTCGCCACCGCCATTATGAGTACGCAACTAGGCTCGTACCTGACGCTAACCTACTCGTATTTTTCGCAGACCAAGCGCTCGATCTACGAGATTCGCGGCGTTAAGAATCCCGAACAGGAGCGGCTGGTGATTCAGCCGTCCGAGGCGAAATACGTGTTCGTTTACCCGTTCATCAAGACGCGCGGCTGGTATCAGATGTCGCAGCACGCGCGGCAGGGCGTGATGGACGAGCATATCGAGATCGGGCGCAAGTATCCGGCAGTCAAGCTGAATACGACCTACTGCTTCGGCCTCGACGACTACGAGTTCATCCTCGCCTTCGAGACCGATGAGCCGTCCGATTTCCTCGATCTGGTGCAGGAACTCCGCGAAACTGAATCCAGCCTGTATACGGTCAAGGATACGCCAATCTTCACCTGTATCAACATGCGGCTGGTCGATGCGCTTGACGCGCTCGGCGGCGCGGCGATTGCCGAGCCGATCCAGCCGGAAGCAGAACGCGAAGCCTGGGCGGAAGTCGGTTCTGCGAGCGAGTTCGCGCCCGGCGCGCACAAGGTTGTCTATCTCGACGGCAAGCAGGTCGCGTTGTTCAACGTCGATGGCACGTTCTACGCGATTAGCAACCGCTGTTCGCACGCGCGCGGCCCGCTCAGTGAAGGCGAAGTCGATACGACGCAGTGTTCGGTCACCTGCCCCTGGCACTACGCCAAGTACGATCTGGCGACAGGCCGTGTAATCGACGGCGTTGCCGCCGCGCCCGTCGAATCGTATGCCGTTGAAATCCGCGACGGCGTGATCTTCGTCGGCACGAAAACGGCGGAGCCGCAGCCGCAGTCATGAGCGAACCGCAAACGCAAACTTACGACGCCCTGCTGATCGTCTCGTTTGGCGGGCCGGAAGGCATGGACGACGTGCTGCCATTCCTCGAAAACGTGCTGCGCGGACGCAACGTCCCGCGCGAGCGCATGATCGACGTGGCACATCATTACGAATTGTTCGGTGGCGTCAGCCCGATCAATGGACAGAATCGTGCGCTAATTGACGCTTTACGCTGTGAACTGAAGGTGCACGATCTCAAGCTGCCGATCTACTGGGGCAATCGCAACTGGCAGCCCTATCTTACCGATGCCCTGCGCCAGATGTGCGACGATGGTGTTCAGCGGGCGCTGGCCTTCTTCACGAGCGCCTACAGCAGCTATTCCGGCTGCCGCCAGTACCGCGAGGACATCGCGCGAGCGCAGGCCGAGGTGGGCGATGGCGCTCCGCAAATCGACAAGCTGCGCGTGTTCTACAACCATCCCGGCTTCATCGCGCCCAACGTCGAGCATCTGCGCGAAGCGCTGGCGCAAATTCCCGCCGAGCGCCGCGACTGCGTGCCAATCCTGTTCAGCGCGCACAGCATCCCGCTGACGATGGCGGAACACTCCGATTACGTTCGGCAGTTGCGCGAAACCTGCCGCCTGATCGCATTAGAGATCGGGCGCGACGACTGGCAGCTTGTTTACCAGAGCCGCAGTGGATCACCGCGCCAACCCTGGCTTGAGCCGGATGTCAATGCTGTGCTGCGTCAGCTTCGCGCCGACGGCGCTCAGGATGTGGTTGTGCTGCCGGTCGGCTTCATTTCCGACCACATGGAAGTCATGTACGATCTCGACCACGAGGCGCGCGCAATCGCGGAGGAAATCGGCCTGAATCTGGTGCGCGCCGCAACGGTTGGAACGCATCCAGCCTTCATTTCGATGATCCGCGAACTGATCATGGAGCGGATCGCGGGTGAGCCAGCGCTCGCCCTCGGTGAATATGGCCCAAATCACGACGTTTGCCCGGTCGATTGCTGCTTGATCGGTTAAATCAGAGGCGTATAGTGTCGATAACCCTGATTGGAGTCAACCACCGGACAGCGCCGCTCGCCTTGCGCGAACGGCTCGCGCTGTCCGGCGATCAGTTACGCGCCGCGCTCGCCGATCTGCGCGGCTGGCCGTCCGTTGAAGAAGCGGTGATCCTCTCGACCTGCAACCGCCTCGAAATCTACGTCGAAGGCGACGCTGATGTGCAAATCGAGGCGCTGATCGCCCAATGGGGTGATCTCGCGCTCGACGACCTGCGTCCGCATCTCTATCATCTGCACGATGAGATGGCGGTTCGCCATCTGCTGCGCGTCGCATCCGGCGTAGAGTCGATGATTCTGGGCGAGTCGCAGGTGTTGGGGCAGGTCGCGGACGCGATGGATGCGGCCCAAACGTCGAGCGGCGCGATCCTCTCGCATCTGTTCGCGCAGGCTGTTCACACGGGTAAGCGCGCCCGCACCGAAACCGAAATCAGCCGCCACACGACCTCGGTCAGCCATACCGCCGCCCAGCTAGCCCGCGAGCGCGGCGGTCAGCGCGTTCTGATCATCGGCGCGGGCGAAATGGCGACCCTCGCGGCACAAGCGCTCGCAGGACAGGAAATCACGATCATCAACCGAACCTACACGCGCGCAGTTGATCTGGCGCGGCAGGTCGGTGGGCGGGCGCTCGACTGGCTGCAATTCGGCGCGGCGCTGGCCTGGGCGGACGTGATCATTAGCGCGACGAGCGCCGCAACATCGATTGTGCGCGCTGCTGATCTGATGGATCATTCGCGCAATCTGCTGCTAATCGACATTGCCCTGCCCCGCAACGTCGATCCTGCCGTGAGTACACTCGCCAACGTGGAATACTGGTCGCTGGACGACCTGCAACAGCGCATCGACGCTCATCGCGCCCAGCGCGGCGCGGCGATTCCGCAGGTCGAAGCGATTGTCGATCAGGAAACGGCACTGTTCCTCGATTGGCTGCACAGCCGCGAGGTCGTCCCGGTGATCACCGAACTGCAACGCTGGGCGCGCGATCTCGCCGAAACCGAAGTCGCGCAGGCACTCAATCGGCTCGATACGCCTGATCCGCGCACCGAGCAGGTGATCACGCGGCTGGCGCATCGACTCGTCAACAAAATGCTGCACGAGCCGACTGTGCGTCTGAAGCTGCACGCCGCCGAAGGCGACGGTCAGGATTACGCCGACGCGCTGCGCGACCTATTCGGGCTGGAAAGCGAGGTGATCGAACATGTCCCTTGAAAAGACCGTTCGCCTCGGCACACGGGGATCGGCGCTAGCCCGCTGGCAAACCGATCACGTCGCCGCGCTGCTGAAGGCTGCGCATCCCGATGTGCACGTCGAGGTCGAGGTCATCACGACGCAAGGCGACCGCGTGATCGACAAGCCGCTGGCACAAGTCGGCGGCAAAGGCGTATTCACGGCGGAACTGGAAGCGGCGCTGCGCAGCGGCGCGATTGATTTCGCCGTCCACAGCCTCAAGGATTTGCCGACCGATTCGCCCGATGGCTTAACCATCGGCGCGATTCCTGAACGCGCCAATCCGAGCGACGTGCTGGTCAGCCGCGACGGATTCACGCTGGTGACGCTGCCGCAGAGCGCGCGCGTCGGTACGAGCAGCCGCCGCCGTGCCGCTCAATTGCTGCATCTGCGCCCCGACCTGCAAATTCTGGACATTCGCGGCAACGTCGATACGCGCATCCGCAAGGCGCTCGACGGCGGCTACGAGGCGATTCTGTTGGCCTTCGCTGGACTGGAACGACTCGGCAGGCTGGAAGCGATCAGCCAGCAGTTGAGTCTCGACGACATGCTGCCCGCGCCCGGTCAGGGAGCGCTCGCCGTCCAATGCCGCGACGAAGCGGCCTCGCTCGATTTACTCGCGCCGATTCGCCACGCCGCGACGACCTCCGCCGTGACCGCCGAGCGCGCGTTTCTCGCGGGGTTGGGCGGTGGCTGTTCGCTGCCGATTGCCGCTTACGCCGAGGTCGATGGCGCGACCCTGTATCTGCGTGGGCGCGTCAATTCACCGGACGGCAAGCAGCAAATTGACGTGAAGCTGACGGGACAGGTCGATCAGGCGGAAACGCTCGGCTATGGGCTGGCCGATCAAGCACTGGCGCAGGGCGCTGCGGCACTGCTGGAGTCGCGGGCATGAGCCTTGCCGGAAAGCGGATCGTCAACACCCGCGCGACGCATCAAGCCGCTGAACTCGACATGCTGCTGCTCGATCACGGCGCGATTCCGCTGGATTACCCCTGCATCGCCATCGTGCCGCCCGAAGATACGACCGATCTCGACCACGCGCTGCTCGCGCGGGCATTCGATTTGCTGATTTTGACCAGCGTCAACACGGTGATCAGCCTGGCGGAGCGGCTGGCAGCGCTGCACCTGTCGCTCACTGGGATGAGCACAGCGGCAGTCGGCGAAACGACGGCGCAAACCGCCTGTGATCTGCTCGGCGTGGCGATCCGTCTGCTCCCCGACGAATTCAGCGCCGACGGGCTGGCGCACGCGCTGACAATCACGCCGGGACTACGGGTTTGCCTGCCCCAATCCGAGATCGCGCGGCCTGATTTAGCCGAAACGCTGCGTTCACGCGGCGCGGACGTGACCACCATCACGGCTTATCGCACCGTCTGCGGCAGCGGCGGCGTCGATCTGCCTGCCCTGCTTAGAAATCGGCAGGTCGATGCCATCACACTGACGAGTTCATCGACGGCGCGTTTTCTGGTCGAACGGCTGCAAGACGCAGGGGTAAGCAATTGTGACGGCATGATTTTCGCCAGCATCGGCGCGCAAACGACGCGAACGGCGCGCGACTGCGGTCTGACTGTCGCCGTCGAAGCGCAGCCGCATACCCTCAACGGGCTGGTCGCAGGACTGGCCGCCTACTTTCAGGATCACCCATGACCGCTCGCTTCCTCGCTGCCTGCCAGCGCCAGCCCGTTGACGCCACGCCAATCTGGTTGATGCGTCAGGCCGGGCGCTACATGCCCGAATATCGTGCCCTACGCGAACGCTACACTATCCTCGAAATGATTCATACACCGGAATTGGCCTGCGAGGTCACGCTCCAGCCGATGAAAGTCTTCGATCTCGATGCGGCGATCATCTTCGCGGATATTCTGCCGCCGCTGGCCGCGATGGGGCTGGAACTTGACTTCGTTCACGGCGAAGGCCCGGTGATCTACAACCCGATTCGCTCGGCTGCTGACATAGATCGCCTGCGCGTAACGCCACCCGAAGAAAGCCTGAGTTTCACCCTCGACGCGATCAGGCTGGTGCGCGCCGAACTGGGCGACCAGCCGCTGATCGGCTTCAGCGGCGCGCCCTTCACGCTCGCCTGCTATGCCATCGAAGGCGAAGGCAGCAAGCATCAACTGGCCGCCAAACGCTTCATGTTCAGTCAGCCGGAAGTCTGGCACACGCTGATGGGCAAACTCGCGGAGGTCGCCGGGAATTATCTGCTGGCACAGGCGCAGGCGGGCGCGCAGGCGCTTCAATTGTTCGATAGCTGGGTTGGCGAACTCAGTCCCGCCGATTACGTCACCTACGTGCAGCCTTACAGCCAGCGCGCGCTGGAGATTGCCGCGCAAAGCGGCGTGCCGATCATCCATTTCGGCACGGGCACGAGCGGGCTGCTCGAACGGCTGCGCGCGGCAGGCGGTGACGTGATCGGCGTCGATTGGCGCATCGACCTCGATGCGGCGTGGGCGCGGCTCGATGGCTGCGCCATACAGGGCAACCTCGATCCGGTCGCGTTGTTCGCGCCCTGGCATGAACTGAAAGCGCGCGCCGCCCACATCCTCGATTTAGCGGCAGACAGGCCGGGGCACATTTTCAACCTCGGTCACGGCATCTTGCCGGACACGCCCATCGAGAACGTCAAGCGGCTGGTCGATTTCGTCCACGAGTACACTTCATGACTAACCTGGCGATTATCGGTGGCGGCATCACCGGACTGAGCGCGGCATGGTTCGCGCAGCAGGCCGGCCTGAGCTATACCCTGCTCGAAGCATCGGCTCGGCTCGGCGGCAAGGTCACGACCGAGCGCGTCGGCGATTTCGTGATCGAAGGTGGGCCGGATTCGTTTCTGACGCAGAAGCCCGCCGCTCTGCAACTGGCGCGCGACCTCGGCCTGAGCGAGCAACTGATCCCGATTAATTCACGCCCGCACGCGACTTACGTGCTCCATCACGGTCAGCCGATTCCGCTGCCCGAAGGCGTCGCTTTAATCGTGCCGACGAAATTCGCGCCGTTCCTGCGCTCGCCGCTGCTGTCGCCGCTCGGCAAACTCCGTATGGCGCTCGATTGGGTGCTGCCTGCTCGACGTGACGACGCCGACGAGACGCTGGCCGATTTCGTGCGGCGGCGCCTGGGCAGCGAGGCGGTCGATAAGCTGGCCGCGCCGCTGATGGCGGGCATCTACAACGCCGAAGCCGAGGAACAAAGCCTGCTCGCAACCTTCCCGCGCTACCGCGACCTTGAGCGCAAGTACGGCAGCATCATTCGCGGCACGCGCGAGCAGCGCAAAGCACAGAAACCGAGCGGACAGCCCGCCTTCATGACCCTCCGCGACGGCACGCAAATCCTGATCGATGCGCTGGTCGATAACCTGCGCGGCGACGTGCGCCTCAACACCAAAGTTCAATCGATTGAGCCGATTGGGACGCGCTCCTCGCTCAATGGATCGGACGCGGCACTCTACACGCTGACGCTCGGCAGCGGCGAGCGCATTGACGCCGACGCGGTGCTGATCACCGCGCCTGCTTACGTCGCTGCTGACCTGATTCGCGTACTTGCGCCGAAAGCCGCCACTGTCCTGGGGTCATTGCGCTATTTGAGCAGCGGCACGATCTCGCTGGTCTACCACGCCGATCAAATTCAGCATCCAATCGATGGTTTTGGCGTGATCATCCCGCCAAGCGAACGCCGCTCAATCAACGCGATCACGATTTCGTCCGACAAATTCGCTGGACGCGCGCCCGGCGATCACGTGCTGCTGCGCGTCTTTTTCGGCGGATCACGCAGCCCGCAGATGATGGCGCTGGGCGACGACGATCTGATTATCCGCGTCCGCGCCGAACTGAGCGGCATCCTCGGCATCGACGCGCCGCCGCTGCTGTCTCGCATTTATCGTTGGCAGAACGCCAATCCGCAGTATGATTTAGGGCATCTTCAGCGCATCGACACCTTAGAAGCGTCTCTGCCGCCGGGACTGCGTGTCGCGGGCAGCGCCTATCGTGGCGTTGGCCTGCCTGACTGCATCCAACAGGCGCAGACGCAGGTGCAGCGGCTTATCCAACCCATGCAGCGAGTCAATCACGTATGAACACAACTCACTCCGAAGCCTTATTCGCGCGCGCCCAAGACCTGATCCCCGGCGGCGTCAACAGCCCGGTACGCGCCTTTCGCAGCGTCGGCGGCGTACCGCGTTTCATCGAGCGCGGCGATGGCGCGTATCTCTGGGATGCGGACGGCAACCGCTATCTCGATTACGTGCTCTCGTGGGGGCCGCTGACGCTCGGTCACGCGCATCCCAAAGTCGTCGAAGCGCTCGCTCAGGCGATCACGCGCGGCACGAGCTACGGCGCGCCGACTGCGCTCGAAAATGAACTGGCCGAGCTTGTAATCGATACCATCCCCTCAATTGAGATGATCCGCTTCGTCAACAGCGGCACCGAAGCGACCATGAGCGCGCTGCGCCTTGCCCGCGCCGTCACCGGACGCGAAAAGATCGTCAAGTTCGCGGGCTGCTATCACGGTCACGCCGACATGCTGCTGGTGCAGGCAGGCAGCGGCGTCGCCACGCTCGGACTGCCCGATTCGCCCGGTGTTCCGTCCGCAACGACCGCCAACACGCTTACGGCTGAGTACAACGATCTTGACGCGGTGCGCGCGCTGTTCGAGCATTATCCCGACAGTATCGCCGCCGTGATCGTCGAGCCGATTGCCGCCAATATGGGCTTCGTCATGCCCCAGCCCGGTTATCTGCAAGGCTTGTGCGATTTGTGCCACGCGCACGGCGCGTTGTTCGTCCTCGACGAAGTGATGACGGGCTTTCGGGTCGCGCCGGGCGGCGCACAGGACGCCTGGAACCTCGCCCCCGACATCACCTGCCTCGGCAAAGTGATCGGCGGCGGGCTGCCTGTCGGCGCGTATGCCGGAAAACGCGCGATCATGGAACACGTCGCGCCTGCCGGATCGATGTATCAGGCCGGGACGCTCTCCGGCAATCCGCTGGCGATGACTGCCGGAATCGCCACGATCCGCGAACTGCTTCAGCCGGGCGTATTCGAGGCGCTGGCGCAAAAGACGGCGATCCTCGCCGACGACATCGCCGCTGCCGCCAAAGCCGCGCGCGTGCCGATTCAGGTCGGTTACGCGGGCAGCATGTTCGGTTTCTACTTCCTCAAGCAGCCGGACGTGAGCATTCACGATTACGCCAGCGCCAAACAGCACGCCGACACGGATCGCTATGCGCGCTTCTTCCACGCCATGCTCGACGCGGGCTTCTATTTCGCGCCCAGCCAATTCGAGGCCGCGTTCATGAGTACCGCCCACAGCGCCGCCGATATTGAGGCGACAGTAGATACCTTCAAGCAGGTTTTGTCGGAGTTTCGTTAGGAAATTAATACTAAGACGATTAACTGTACCCTAAAGACTTTTGACTCCTAAAAAAATGGGGTAATATCAAAAACGTTGGTTGCGTTCCGGGATGGGCGCAACCTTTGTTTGTGAATCGACGCGAATTTAGAATATAAACTCATATCTTGCCGAAATTGGAGCGGTTACGTGGCAAAAGTGCTTGTCATTGAGGATGACCCCATCATTCTTGAAAATACGCTTGAGCTGCTGGAATTGGAAGGTTTCAACGCGATTGGCGCGGAAGATGGCTCGATTGGCGTGCAGCGTGCGCGCGAAGCGATCCCCGACCTGATTATTTGTGACCTGGCTATGCCCAACCTCGATGGTTTCGGCGTGCTGCAAACGATCCGCGCTGATCCACAAATGCACGCCATTCCGCTGATTTTCGTCTCCGCGTCTCCCCGTGAGGATATTGTCGCAGCCAGCACCAAGCTCGGCGTGTCCGATTATCTGCTCAAGCCCTTTCGCGCCAACGATCTGCTGCGTGTGGTCGAAAAGCACCTCGGCAGCTAGCCTCGCCCCATCTTTCCATCAGGTGCTGGCGCTAGACATTTCACCAAATCGTTGTTAGTGTTGACACGCAAATTCACTCGCTACACGGTCACTGCGCGAGGTAATCATCATGGATTTGGGTCTTAAGGGTAAAGTAGCAATGGTCGCCGCGTCCAGCCGAGGGCTGGGCTATGGGGTCGCGCAAGCGCTGGCACAGGAAGGCGCGCGCGTATCGATGTGCAGCCGCAACGCGCTGGAAATCACCGAGGCGGCTACCAAATTGAGCAACGAAACCGGCGCGGAAACGCTGGGGGTCGCCTGCGACATGAGCAACGCCGACGCGATCAATTCGTGGGTCGATCAAACGGTCACGCGCTGGGGCACAATTGATGCCCTGCTGGTCAATGCGGGCGGCCCGCCGAGCGGAGCCTTCAAGGATTTTAACGACGAGCAATGGCAGGCAGCGTTCAACCTGACGCTGATGAGCAGCGTCCGCCTGATGCGCGCGGTCATTCCGCACATGGTCAACGGCGGCGCCATCCTCACGGTCACGTCAAGTTCGGTGCATGAGCCGATTGAGCGGCTGATCCTTTCGACGGTAATGCGCTCTGGCGTGGTCGCACTGGTGAAAGTCCTATCCGACGAGGTGGCGAGCAGCGGTATTCGCGTCAACAATCTGATCCCCGGACGTATCGACACCGACCGCGTAAAACACCTCGACGAATCAATGGCAAAACAGCTCGGCGTCTCGGTGGAACAGGTGCAGGAGCGCAGCATCACGCGCATCCCCTTGCATCGCCTGGGCACCGCCGACGAATTCGGCGCGGCGGCGGCTTTCCTGCTCTCGCCAGCCGCCAGCTACATCACGGGCGCGAGCCTGCGCGTCGATGGCGGCTTGATGCGCTCAGTTGCCTAGCAGAACACGAATAGACCGCAGGGGCGCAGCATGGGGTGTTGAAAAAGCCCTCACCCTCAATCCCTCTCCCTCAGGCTGCTGGTCTTTGCGAGCAGTGTGCATCTGCTGGTTGAAAAAGCCCTCACCCTCAATCCCTCTCCCAC
>DASZXN010000557.1:0-2311 GCA_035545875.1 Phototrophicaceae bacterium | reverse complement strand
GCGCTGACGGGTTTGGCGCGTGCATAGACGGGGCCGTGGCTTTGTAGGCTAGGTATATTGCGACCGCGCCGACAGGCGCATCGGTATGCGAGGTTACATTCTTGCCTGCTGCGTGGGTGTATCGCTCCGGCGGTCCAATCCGCACGAGACGGCGCAAGTATTCGACAAGTGTGAGTGAAGGAGTTGCACCGAAATGTAGCCTACATGGAATTTGGTTCGATCGTTTGGGAGCTAAATCGCACCGAGCGGCGTCTCGGTGTAGTGCTCATTCCAGCTATCAGCGCCACTTGTTCACACGCTTCACACGCGCGCGATTGAGCGTTGAACCGAACGTGGCGGGGCGCGCCATCGGCGACCGCTGGCCTGGAGCGCGTGCAGCGCTGCGGCGGCAATTGAACGCGCAAGCCGGTCGTGATTTTGTTCTCTACGGCGCGCCGCGGCGCCTTGTGCTTGGTCAGCACATGATTGAGGCGTTCGCAACGCGAGCGGCGACGAACTTGCCAAGTTGCGACGTCGGAGCGGGAATATGCAGTCGCAAGACCATCCGAAGTGTACGCATTGCGGGGCCGAGTACAGGCTCACCTGGGTCTACTCAGCTTGGCCTTCCCAAGGCGTGGCCAGGTGCATCGCATGTGGTGAAGAAATGGCCCGTTGGGATGGAACGACGTGGCCCATCTATAGCATCATCAAACAGGATGACGGCGACGAGGATTGAAGCTCAGGACGGCGCTCCGCGTCAACAAAGCTGAGCTGCCGCACGCGGCGAGAGCGCCCGCGATTTTATGACAGCGTCGCCGCAGGCGCAGCTGCGCAGATAATGTGCGCCGGACGCGACGATCCAGAACGCAAGCACCAGACAGGCGTTGACGCCGTCGCCGACGAGACGACAACCATGTTCGACATAGAGTTGCCGCAGGCGACCCTCGCTCAATGCCCGCGAGGCGCGCGGGGACGGAAGGCGATCTAGCCCTATAGCCAACAGATGTGATGGACGCCCAAGGTCGCGCCTTTAGCGCAAGGTTCCCGCAGTGAGCGCGAGCGTTGTCGCGTGAACCGTCGCGATGAGGAGATTTGAAATCACAACTGGATTGCGAAAGCCCACGAAGGGCGCGCTCAGCACCTTATAGACAACTTGCACCGCAAGCAGCGCCTGAGCCCACGCAAGGGGGTTGCGCCCCAACAGTTGAAGCGCAAGCAAAGCGACGCTCATCGCTAATATCGCCGCATAAATCGCGCTGAGAATCCGTCGCGCCGCAGTGTCGACGCCCCAGGCGTCGCTGGCTGCCGCCCCGTTCAGGGCGAGCGTCGCCAACACCGGAATCAGGACCAAAACATTGAGCGAGAGGGAGATCAACAACATGGTGCGCAGAGGAGATACGTCTAAAGCTCCGCACCCGATCACCCGATCTGGTCGCTTCCGTTTCACAGCGCGCGTTGGGGCGAGGGCAATGATATTGGTTCTTGAGGACTGAGGCGTGTCAGCTAGCGCAGGCACTCGTCTCGTCTTGGCGTGTTTCCCAAGCGCCGCGCTTCGCGGATAAATCCGTCGTCATCGAGGAGCTGAAGGTTTCCGGTCGACTGCACGATGCGCAGAAGATCGTGACTTGGACTATCCACGACCGCGAAGGTTGCGTTGGCGCGTTCTGTGAGTCGCTGGGTCAAGTGGCTGCCATCCCGGAACGTCGAATCTAACTCCACCGCGCCGGCGTCTCGATTTCTGATCGTCATGATGCGATCTGCGCCAAGGGGGTGGCCAGGCGTTGAAAGATCACACCAACGACCCACGATGGCGTCTGCTTGGGGCGAAATTGGAAGTGTGAAGCAGACGGCGAATAGCGCCAGTCCGAGTCTCATCCCAAAGCTCATGCAGCACCTCCTGATCTCTCTCAAGAGAGCATAAAGCGGTCGCTCGCGCCAAGAGACAACACCTCACGAATGGGCGCGGCGCGATATCTCGAACCGTGGGCGGCGCGCCGAACCGCCGAGTCAGCTGCAAACGGCTGCATTGGCGCGCGCAGGTCATCGGAAAGACGGGTGCGATCTCAATTTCGGTTTCCTCGCCACGCGCAGATAACTGTTGGAAGGATTGCTGAAAGCCAAGAAAGCGCCATCGCTCGTGGACGTGATGCAGCCGCTTATTGCCGATCTTGTGCGCGGCGCGATCGAACTCTTCAGCATCAATATGCAGATCAACATAGCGAGCGCTGCGAGATATCGTGTCGACTTGAAGATTGCACGCGCTTGGAAGACTGAGCAAAAGGATGATCGCCCACAAGTTCAGCAGGCCTTTGTCCGACGGCGCCGACGATCG
>DASZXN010000556.1:0-2801 GCA_035545875.1 Phototrophicaceae bacterium | reverse complement strand
CAATCGTACCCGTCAAATTGGTGAGCGTAGGAGAAGTAGGAGCAGGCAAAGGCAGCGCAACTGTCCCATCATTCGCAATACTCATATCAAAGAAACTATACGAATTAAGCATGTCAAATAACTGATTCTCGCCAAAAAATTTCTCGTATTCAATCCCAGAAGGACTTATCACATAGAGATGCGGATCATAGTGATGCAATGTAGTTGTCAGAACGGCGAGTCTGCGACCATCTGGCGAGCAGGCGAGCGCGAAAATTGAATCGATTTTCGGAGCAAGCCTTTCTGGTTCGTCATTGCCGCTCATATTGATGAGATAATCACCGTTCTCTCCCTGAGAATACACTACATACAACTCCGGCGAAGCGTATTCGCTCCAGCCCCACTGCTTGCAGATCAGCAGGCTGATCCCCGTGAAGGCGATCAGCAGGCGCAGCGAGGTGAAGATGAGAAATCGGAGCATGATTTACACAGATGAGCGAACAACAGCCTCAGTCTAGCGCAGTTGGGCGGCGGATGCTCAATGGCTGGCCTACGGGGAACGGTTGATCAACAGACGATAGGCGCGTTCCACAGGTTTTCCATTGGCTGACCGATAGACAGGTATAATAGGATGAAATGACGTTGAGGTGAAATCTGATGAGCGAGATTGAAATCACCATCCGGCTGCCCGAAGGGTTGGTCAAAGAAGCCAGCGTATTAGGCATTCTTTCAAGCGAACATATCGAGTCGCTGCTGCGCGCGGATATTCAGGCACAACTGGCAGCAATGGCGTCAGACCCGGACATTCAGCGTGAAATCGCCTCGATTCAAGCGGAGTTCAGCGTGACCGAAAGCGATGGTCTGAGCGAAACGTGAGACGAATCAAAAAAGGCGCACACATAGGTGCGCCCTTACAGGAAATTGTGATGGAGGCGGTTACGCCTGCTGGAAGCGCGCGATCTTGCCGCTGATGTCGGCGATCAGCGCGTCGTAGGACTTGGTGAAGCTGGCGATACCCTCTTCCTCAAGCTGGTCGGTGACAGCCTTCATGTCGATCCCGGCGGCTTTGAGGTTGTCCATGACCTTTTGCGCGCCTGCCAGATCAGCATCGACGGTGCGGCTGACCTTGCCATGATCGCGGAAAGCGTCGATGGTGTTGCCCGGCATCGTGTTGACCGTATCCGGCCCGACCAGTTCCTCGACGTACATCACGTCCGAATAGTCCGGGTTCTTAGTGCTGGTGCTCGCCCACAGCGGTCGCTGATAACGCGCGCCCTCGTCGAGCAAATGCTGGAAGCGCTCGCTGCCGAAAATCTCGCGGAAGCGACCATAGGCCAACTGCGCATTGGCGACCGCCGCTTTCCCTTTCAGGCTTTTCAGGCGCGCCTGCTGTGACGCATCCGACGCTGCCTTGATCTTCGCCTCTAACTGCTGATCGACCAGCGTATCAACGCGGCTGACGAAGAACGACGCGACCGAGGCGATATGATTAATCGGCTGGCCGTTGGCGACGCGCGTTTCAAGCGCCTCGATGTACTTCCACATCACGCGCTCGTGATTTTCGAGCGAGAACAGCAGCGTTACGTTGATATTGAGACCCGCTTGCAGCAGCGTGCCGATGGCTTCCGCGCCCTCGACCGTGCCGGGGATTTTGATCATCAGGTTGGGACGGTTGACCGCTGCCCACAGGCGCTTGGCCTCCGTGATGCTGCCCTCGGCATTGCGCGCCAGCCCCGGCGACACTTCCAGCGAGACATAGCCGTCGCGTCCGTCGAGCGCGTCGTAAAGCGGGCGGAACACGTCGCAGGCGGCCTGCACATCCTGAACGGCAATCGCCTCGAAATATGCGCCGCCGCTCTGCTGGGTGCGCGCCAGCGACTTGAGTTGATCGTCATAGTCGGCGCTGCCCGTGATCGCCTTCTGGAAGATGGTGGGGTTCGAGGTCATGCCGCGCAGACCATCCGCCTCGATCAACTGCTGAAGCTCGCCACCGGTCACGAGCTTGCGCGTCAGGTTATCGAGCCAAACGCTCTGGCCTTCACTGATCAGAGCGACCAGCGGATTGTTCGCCTTGTTACTGGCTTTGACGGCATTCTCAATATCGATTGAAGCCTGCATCATGGCCTCCTTTTCGCCTATTCTGCATAAGAGATTCTAGCTTACCGCATCTGAGTTGAACGACAATGAAATTTTCCATTACATCATATCACGAATTGGCTCGCCGCTGAATGAGGCGCTGATCAGACTTCGTTTCAGCGGTGCGGGGAGTGAGCTATAGTTATCTTCATGAAACCAATCACGATTCTGACGGCTCCGGCGGCTGCCGGGAAAAACACGATTGCCCAAATTTACGCGACCCAGTTCTGCGAGCGCTGCGCCGTGATCGACGGGGACGCCGTGCGCTGGATGCTGCGCCAGCCGCACACCGCACCCTGGGATGGCGAAGCGGGACTCGCACAGCATCGGCTCGGCGTGAGCCATGCCTGCCTGCTGGCGAACTCGTTCGTCGCGGAGGACTGCGAGGTCGTGATCCTCGACGTGCTCTGGGCGGATTTAGCGCAGCGCTATCGGCAGGCGCTCGCGGACGTGCGGATTGTGCGGTTGCTGCCCACGTGGGAAGAATCGCTCAGGCGACTGCACGCGCGTCCGCCGACCATCAGCGATGCAGAAGCGCAGTGGGTCTATGCGACGCAAGCGCAGTTGACGGATTTCGACTACAACCTCGACAATACGAATATGTCGCCGCAAGACGTGGCACGCTGGCTCGCGGGGCTGAAGAACTAGAGCAAAGCCGTCACTAAAGCCATCGACTACTGGCTTTC
>DASZXN010000555.1:0-7688 GCA_035545875.1 Phototrophicaceae bacterium | reverse complement strand
GGTTCCCGTCTGGATATAGTCCGCTAATTCGGGCAGGCCGTCGATGACGCCAACGCCTAATGAACGATCCGTATTGCCTTGCAAATCGACATAGTTATGAAACAGCGCATTGTCCAAATTGTGCTGCCGAACCTGTGGCTGGACAATCGCGTCGGCGAAGTGATTCAGCCCAAGTTCACGTTGGATGCGAGCGCCCGTGTTCAGCGCCGCCTGATCGTGCTGCGACATTTGGGCGTCGGTCAGTTGCAGGACTTTACCGCCCTGTTCAAACGCGACCAGACAGGTATCACTGGCGTGAGCGAAGCTGGCCTGTAGGGTTTCGACCTGTATTTGCACGATGGTTGCCGCCGCCGCAGGCAGCGCAAGGCGGATAGAACGCTCATCCGTGATGCTGGCTTGCAGATGCGCTTCCTGCTCGATGAGATGCTGCGCGTCAAAGCTGCCGTAAACGCTGGCGATTTGTTCGCGCAGCGCGTGATTGGCCTTCAGCAGTATGGCTTCCGGGGGCAGTAATGGATTTTGGGCGCAGGTAGTGCTCACCACTCTGGAAGCAAAGGTGGCGCTATTGCTGGCATTGTATCTGGGAAAAAGCGGTTCAATCTGCTTTAAGCTTAAACGAGGCGTTGCTCCATCCACAATGGCAATCGTGATGACACCATCGAACTCACCGTAATAATAGGAATCTTCACTGATTCGCCCCGGAATGGGCGCTGCGTTATCAACAACCTCGTAATTTCGAATCATCTGTCTCGCCGTAGTAAGCCCTTTTCATCACAGATTAAGCAACGGAATCATCGGGGCAGAGCCAGGCTTGCGAAGCAAGCACCTCTGCCCCGATTTGATGCTACTGCCTGGGCAGCGGGGTATCGGTCGCTGCCGCGCCTGATCCCGGTGCGAACTGCATCGTCGAGACGATCTGATCGCGCAGACTCGAACACGTTCCCTGAAACGTATCGGTGCAGTTCACCAGCAGGTTGATCATGCTGTCGCCATCCTCGATGAACGTGAAGATGAAATCAACGCCGTTGAGCGTTCCGCTGAAGGTGTAGGCCGGGTGATTCGCCAACGCTGGCGCGGTATAGGGCTGCGGATTGGAAATCGTCGCCGTTGGCTGCGCGCTCCGCACGCTGAGGATGGAGGCAGCGGAGAATGCCTGCGCGTTCGTCCCACTGTTGGGCAGGAGGCGGATCACCGTATTTGAGCCTGACCAGCCGTCCTGCGCGATGGCAAGGCAGGCAGGGGCTGAACTGCTGCAATCGACGTTCAGCAGCGATGGAGAAATCGAAAACCATCCCGTTGGCAGCGTCACGCTGACGCCCTGCGTGGTATATGTTTGCGCCGGATAGGTCACTTGCAGCGTAGCCTGCCCAATGGCCGTATTCGTGCCGAGAATCAGAGCAACGCTGATAATCCAGCTCAGGACGATCCAGCCGAGCGCGGTCAGACAGCCCCCCTGCTCGCGCAGTTGCGTTTTTCCGGCCAGCTCAGACCAGCGCTGAATGATCTGACGCTGACGGCTGGCGATCCAGAGGCTAAAGCCGATACCGACGACGAGACTGACTGTATTGCCGACGAAGTGAAACTGATCCGACAGATTATTCGCCAGAAGAAACTTATCGAGCAGAAAATTCGAGATGAATTCATAAGCGAACAGCACCACCAGCGAGATCAGCAGCAGCCCCGGAATCGAACGGGACTGATTGGCGCGCCGGTAATTCACGGCTCCCGCGATCCCCGCTCCCAAAATGCCGCCGAATAAACCAAAGCCGATGAGATTGCTGCTGCTATAGGGGGCAATCCCTTTCGGGAATTCGGCTAACAACTGCTGACGTTTGAACTCGTCATCTGCATTCGGCAAGCTCGTACTATTGGAAAGATTTGGAGCTTCCATGTTCTTTTCCTTGTTCGATCTAATTTGAGCTATGAGAATCATTTCAGGCTAAGGAACTACGTGTAATTATAGGTGGAATCGAAGAATTTGTTACAAGATCAACATATCCTGTAATCTGTTCGAGGTTCTTAGGGGTTACTTTTCGGAGAAATTGCCGTGCAGAGGGCGCAGGTAATCGAAGCGCCCTCTGCGAATGACCTCTGGTAGCGCTCTCACGCTTTGCCTGAAGCAACCTGCGCGTAGTAGTCGCCGCTGTCCTTGCGATAGCGCTTCTGATTGGTGTAATCGACGTAGTGCAGGCCGAAGCGCTTGGCATAGCCTTCGCCCCACTCGAAGTTATCGAGCAGGCTCCAGGCGAAATAGCCCTTGAGCGGCACGCCGTCCTCAATCGCGTGCTGGCAGGCTTCCAGATGCGATTGATAGTAGGCCGTGCGCTGGGGATCATGAACCTTGCCGTCGGGCGTGAGCGTATCTTCGTAAGCCGCGCCGTTTTCGGTGACATAGAGCGCGCCGGGGTTGTAATCGCTGTGGATGCGCATCAGTATGTTATAGAGCGCCAGTGGGTAGACTTCCCAATCCATCGCCGTGTACTCGCCTTCGGGACGCACGTTCTGGAACGGGCGGCTGGCGTCGCCGCTGGCCTCGATCACCGCGCGCGAGTAGTAGTTGATGCCGAGGAAGTCGAGCGGCGCGGCGATGATGTCCATGTCGCCGGGTTCGATCTTGGGCATGAACGGCTCGTAGGTTTGCACGATGTCCGCCGGATACTGTTTGCGATAGAGCGGGTCGAGATACCAGCGGTTGAACCAACCGTCGTAAATCGCCGTCGCTTCGAGGTCAGCGGGTTTGCTGGTCGCCGGGTCTGCCGGGCTGAGGTTGAGCGTGATGCCGACCTGCGCGTCTTTGGAGTTACTGCGAATGACCGGGACGCTCAGGCCGTGCGCGAGATAGCAGTTGTGCGAGGTGATGAAGGCAGGCTCAGGCGTAGCGCTGGTCAGCCCCGGCGCATGAACGCCGATGACGTAGCCGAGCCAGGTGAACACCCAGGGTTCGTTGAAGGTGATCCAGTTTTTGACCCGATCACCGAGCGCGCGGCTGACCACATCGACGTAGTTGACGAAATCGTCGGTGATGCCGCGCCGCATCCAGCCGCCTTCATCCTGAAGCGGCTGCGGCAAATCCCAGTGATAGAGGGTCACGTAGGGCGTGATCTCGTTGGCGAGCAGTTCGTCGATCAGGCGGTCGTAAAATTCGAGGCCCAGCTCGTTGACCGCGCCGCGCCCGCTGGGTAGAATGCGCGGCCAGGCAATCGAGAGGCGATAGGCGCTGATGTTGAGCGCCTTCATCAACTGAATGTCGTCGCGCCAGCGGTGATAATGGTCATCGGCAACATCCCCGGTATCGCCGTTTTTCACTTTGCCGGGCGTGTGCGAGAACATATCCCAGATCGAGACGCCGCGCCCGTCCTCATGAGCCGCGCCTTCAATCTGATAAGAGGCGGTAGCCGTTCCCCAGGTAAAATCCGCCGGAAATTTCAGTGGTGCCATACTCTCATTATCCCTTCATGATTGCGTGAGCGCATACTATAGCAGAATGGAGAAGTGTAAACTCCTATTTTACACTTATCTGATGGATACCTAATTTTGAATTCAGTTTTTTCTCATGGGGTCACCCTAGAATGATGATCGTATAGTAACCCTGCCACTATACCCATTCAGATCAATGTGTGGGGGAGGATGAAAGCAATGTCTCATTTCGGTAAAAAGAGCGCGATGGTCGTCATGCTCCTCGTCGTTGCGATGATGGCGTTCGTCGTTGGCACAGCGGTTGTTTCGACCTCGGCTCAAGGCAATGTGACCTGGCCGGTGACCACACCGCAGCCTGTCGATACTTCAGGGGCGGTGCTGCAAAGCGACCAGACCTATTCGCAGATTTATAACCAGATTGGCCCGTCGGTCGTTTCGATTAACGTCGTGCTGAACACAGCCGATAACTCGGCGTTCCAGCAGGAACAGCAGCAAAACCCCTTCGGTCAGAATAATCAGGGCGGCCTCGCGGAAGCGACTGGCACGGGCTTCGTGATCGACACCAACGGCGACATCGTGACCAATAATCACGTCGTTCAGGGCGCGACCGAGATTCAGGTCAACTTCTTTGATGGCAGCATCTATCGCGGCCAGTTGGTCGGCGCTGACCCCGATGCTGACCTCGCGGTCATCAAGGTCAATCGCCCCGCCAGCGATCTGCACCCGGTCACCTTTGGCGACTCGGACAAGCTCTTCATCGGTGAAGGCGTCGCCGCAATGGGCAGCCCCTTCAACCAGCCCTGGACGCTGACGACGGGCATCATCAGCGCGCTGGATCGTCAGATTCAGAGCCTCGGCCAGTTCAACATTGGTTCGGTTATCCAGACCGACGCCGCCATCAACCCCGGCAACAGCGGTGGCCCGCTGATCGACCTGAAGGGTGAGGTCGTGGGTGTGAACTCGCAGATTTCGACCAATTCGGGCAGCGGTTCGGGGGTTGGCTACGCCATTCCGAGCAATCTGGTCAAGCGTGTCGCTCAGGCGCTCATCCAGAACGGCAAGGTGAGCTACAGCTATCTCGGCATCTCCGGCACGGATATGGATCTCGACATCATGGAAGCCATGAACCTGCCGAATGACGCTCGCGGCGTGGTCGTGGCGACAGTCGAGCAGGGTGGCCCGGCGGCTGCGGCGGGTCTGCAAGCGGCCAGCAACATCAAGACGGTCAACGGCTTGCAGGTTCCGACCTCGGCGGACATTATCACCGCCGTCAACGGCACGCCGATCACCAGCATGGAAGCGCTGATCGCTTACCTCGCCAGCGACACCAAGCCCGGCGACACCATCCAGTTGACGGTTGTCCGTAACGGCACGCAGCAGTTGACCATCCCGGTTACGCTGACGGCGCGCCCCAGCGGTACGTAAGCAATCGATTCAACCCGCAATCAAAAACGGGAGGCACATGCCTCCCGTTTTTGATTCCGATCATAACGTGCGAATTGTTTCCGTAAGGACGCGATTGATCGCGTCCGCTGATGAGAAGACAATAGATTAACGGACGAGACTTGTCTTGTCCCTACGATGACCGATCACTCTGTCCTGCCTCCCACTCCTGAGCGAGCAGGCCATAGAGCAGCATATCGTAGCGCTGGCCGTCGCGGAGCATGAATTCGCGGTAGGTGCCTTCGCGGACAAAGCCAAGCTGCTCGTACAGGCGGATCGCCGCTTCATTGTAGCCGAACACGGTCAGTTGGAGGCGATGCAGGTTGAGTTCGTGGAAGGCGAAGCGCAGTGTGAGCTGCATCGCTTCGGTGCCGTAGCCTTTGTGCCGATGCGCCGGGTTGCCGATGGCAATCGCCAGCCAGCCTGTGCCGTGTGTCCATTGAATCCCATCGATCTCGACGTAGCCGATCAGGTCGTCGCTGTAGAGCAGGCGGATCGCCAGCGCGTAGACGTTCGGGTCACGGTCGCCGCTGTCCATCCACTTGATCAGCGCGGTTTCGCTTTTGGGATAGGCAGGCTCGGCGGCGAACAGACGGGCAAACTCGCCGTCCTCGTACCAGCGCGTCATCGTGTGCGCGTCGTCGGGACGCAGCGCAGTCAGACGCACGCGCTCGCCGTAAAACATATTCGAAGTGTTCATCGGTGTCGTCCTCTTCTCGTCCAAAGCAGCCGCGCGACCAGCGCCACCACAACGAATCCAACATAAGTGATCAACAGCGGCACAGGCGGCGATTTGGCCGCCGCGACCAGCGCCGCACGCACGTCGAAATTGCAGCGCGCCGCCGAAGCGACTGCCGTGATCAAGGCCAGCGGCTTGCCATCTGCTGCGTCCAGATAGATCACGGCGGCTTTGCCGTCGCTTAATCCAACCGTAATCAGATAGACTGTCTGCGGCGGCTGTCCCGGCAATGTTGCCTGCACCGCCAGCGGATCGCTCACCGTTTGCGCCGACACACCGTAATGATCCGCCGCGATGTGCGCCGCCGCCGCGCGCGCTTCGTCGCTGCTGATGCCATTTGCGTCAGTGCGCACACCCTGATAGAGCTTGAGCGACTCAACTGCCGCGCATACGCCCGACGGATTGCCGGAGAACCAATTGGGCTGCGGCGCTGTCCAGCGCGGAAGCTGCGCGGCAACCAGCCAGACGATCAGCGCCAGCGCCGGAATGAGCATGATGATAGCGGTCAGCAGGCGGCGCGACATCCGTATGTTTACGTAAACGCCTCGCCGGGAAACATCCACGCCAGCGCTTCGGGCAGCACGCTGCGGAAGCCGACCAGCCCGTGACCGCTGCCCGTCTCGACGAACTGATAATCGACGGTCGTGAAGCCTTCCAGAATCATTTTGAGGGCGTGCGCCGGGCTGTGAAAGCGCGCTTTCGCCTCGTAGCGCCCGACCGACTGGAAAATCCGCTTGGGCAGCAGTTCCGCCCCGGCGAAACGCTTGTTGTACTCGCGCAGTTGATCCTGATACTGCCCGCGACCGAGCGGCGGCGAGATCAGCATCAGCCGCGAAAAGACGGCTGGGTTTTTCAGCGCCGCGTGCGCCGCCGCGACTGCTCCCACCGCCACGCCGCCCACCGCCACGCGATTCGAGTCGATACGGTAGTGCGTCTGCACGAACGGCATCAGTTCCGAGAGCAGGTAGGTGTAATACTTGTCGTTGCTGATGTACTCCTGATCGCGCTCCTGCTGGCTGCCGCTCTGGATCATGGCGATCACGGTCGGCAGCATTCGCTTATGCTTGATCAGCGTGTCGGCGATCAATGGCAGTTGCAGCGGCCCGGTCGCCCACTGACCATCCTGCATGATCAGCATAGGATAGACCATGCCCGATCCGTCATATCCCGGCGGCGTATAGACCCACAGTTTACGCCCGCGAAAGTTCAGACCGTCGCTGTCGATGGGATGCTCGTAGACGCGGCCTCGCGGCACGGCGCGCAGCGACGACCAGTCGGGGAAGGGGCGCGCGTCGTTCATACGCAGCACCGACACGTTGATCGGGCTGACATCCATGTGAACCGGATTGAGCGGATCCGCCTGCCAGTGATCAGCGACGCGCTGGGCGATGTTCTTCTCCTGCGCCATCGGCGTCATCGGGTCGTTGACGGCGAGCATATAGTCGAGCAGGTCGTCGGACTGGAACGGGTGCGTCACGTACCAGAGCGTTGTCTGTTCGACCTGCGTCATTGGCGCGAAGGGCGGATCCGCAGGGATGGTGTCGAGGTTGAGGGCAACACTGGTCGTTGCGGGCTGCGAATAGACGAAGGTGGCCTGCGACTGTTCGACCCAGGGCCACGTGGGGCGCTCCTCAAGCAGTTGATCGACCAATGCCTGCCGCGCAGCGCCGCCGTTCACCTGGGCAATCTCGTCCAGAAAACCGCGAAAAGAAGACCATTGGGGCATCGCTTCCCTCCGTCGAATAGCAAAGATGAATGCCATTTTAGCACCGCCCGCCCCTGCGCGCACGCTTCCCCGCCGATTTTCTGACGCTCTATCAAGGTGTGGTAAAATTCCCGGCGATGAACAAGCGACGCACCCCTATTCTCATCCCCCTCGCCGTCTGGTTTTTGCTGACGCTGCTGGCCTGTAGTTTAGCCACATCGCCCGAACCGCCGACGCTGGTTCCGCAGGCAACTTCGACCCCACCGCCGACGATTGGCTATGCCACGCTCGCGCCCAATCAGTATCCGCAGGCCGCGACGCAGGCAGGCCCCGCTGCCGTCCCCAACAACACCACTGTCCTTAACCTGATGAATCAGGTCGATG